>DASSXG010000049.1:0-11760 GCA_035704085.1 Candidatus Acidiferrum sp.
TCACAGAATCGGACGAATCGTTCGAGGTGAAAGCTGAAGTACCCGGTTTCAACGAAAAGGAGATCGAGATTGGAGTAGAGCCGCGCCGGGTTACGATCACCGGTAAACGGGAAACCAAGAAAGAAGAGAAAAAGGGCAAGATGCGGGGGCTGAACATGATTCGCGAACAACAATTTAAGGAAAATGCGGGATCAAAGGTTGTGGTCAAGACTGTGCCAGCGACGAGAGTTTCGCTGGACAGAATTCTAATGGCAACCGATTTTTCGCCCGCTTCGGACCACGCTCTCGAGTATGCGCTCTCGCTGGCGCGGCACTACGGATCGCACCTCATCGTGGCACACGTCATCACGCTTGACGGATACCCCATGATCGCTCCTGACCTGGCAGCTGCAAGAGAGCAGAAATACCGGCACGAAGCCAAGGATGCGATGGGCAAACTCGTACGCTCGGGCCGCCTGATCGGCGTGTCTCACGACATTCTGATTGAGGAAGGTACGCTCTGGCCCGCAATCCACAGGGTCATCGAGAAGTATGGAGCTAATCTGGTTGTTGCTGGGACAAAAGGAATGGGGAGAATGCAAAAAGTTCTACTCGGCTCGAATGCAGAGCAGATGTTCCGGCAATCAAGCATTCCAGTGTTGACCGTCGGACCAGCAGTGACTTCGGAAGCACTATATGAGGCGGAATTTAAGCACATTTTGTTTCCGACCGACTTCGGGCCAGGGGCAGAAAAGGAAGCTGCCTTTGCTGTGTCTTTGGCCCAGGAACACAAGTCCAAGCTTACCGTGCTACACGTTTTGACCGGAACCGAGCAGAATGTGGGCCTCCAAATGGATTTCATCCTGCGCCAAATGAAAGAACTGGTGCCGGATACACATGGCGAGCACTGCCTGGTCGATTACAGGGCGCTGCCCGGCAAACCTGTCGAGCAGATTCTGCGTGTGAGGCAAGATACACAAGCGGGCCTCATTGTGATGGGGGCGAAGAAGCGAACGAGCTTGGCTGGGCATGTGCCACACACAATCGCCTTCGAAGTAGTGAGTTCCGCGCCGTGCCCTGTGCTTACGTTCAGATCATGACAGAAGCAACGCCTGGCATGCCGCAGCATGGAACAGCGGGATAAGTAGGCGTCTATGACACGAGCATTAAACACGCCAGCCATTACAGGAAGGCAGATCAAGCCTGAAGACTGCCAGAGATGACACGTCTTCAGAAGCGAGTTTTCCCGGATACGCTGAGTATGTCCCACAAGAAGTTGTGATCGGTTTAGCAGTCACTTCTTGTCCAGTTTGACTATCTCTCCTGAATTGACTTGAGAAACTCGCAAAGGTTCTTGATGCGCTGGCGCACAGCGGCTTCGTTGTAGTTCTCGAGGTATTGGAATATGGGTCCCCATACGGGCATCTCCGACGAGCCGTGAGCTGAAAAGCCCGGCCCGAATCGAAGAACAGCTGTGACGTACTCTTCCGGAAATTGTCCGCCATGTCTTTTGGCGAGTGTGGTCAGGTCCGGTGGCTGCTTAGTGAGTGACGACGCGAGAGGGCCCCGCCCCCTGCCATCGGGCCCGTGACAAGCCGCACAATGCTCCTTGTACATCTGCTTGCCCGATGGGACATAAGTCGGCGGCAGTTGATCTTTGTCGATCTGTCGATTGGCCACCACAGGTCGGGAAGCAGGCGAATTCTGGCCGGCCGCTGAACAGACGAAAAGAAGGAAAAGGAGTGACACAACAGCGTACTTGCTCGTCACGAACTCCTCCACACCTTTCACTTTTTATAGCAGTCAGCAACGGGGCGTCTGTGCGCAGTGTCACACTAGCGCGTGCTTGAAGTCACATATTTTGCCGCGCTGGTTGCATTAGATGATGATAGCCCGCAATAGCAGAAGACCCTGTTCCGTGGAAGTCTTTCGTAAGCTATCGGGGGTCCGAATAGAGGATTGATGAAGATTTCGAGGAAGGGAGTCCGGCAATGAGAGTCGTAGACATCATGAAGAGAACAGTGTATCAATCCCGCCCCGAGACGAATCTCGGTTCGGCAACAGAATTCATGTGGACGGGAAACTGCGGGTTTCTGCCCGTAGTGGGAGAGGAAGGTAGGGTCATCGGAGTCATCACCGATCGCGACATTTGTGTTGCCCTCGGGACCAGGAATCGGCTCGCTGGAGATATCAAGGTTGCCGAAGCGATGTCGCCGAAGGTCTATTCCTGCTCGCCAGAGGATGATATTCATATCGCTCTGAGAACGATGCGCCACGGGCACGTGCGCCGTCTTCCCGTCATTGCCCAAGACGGAGCATTGGTCGGAGTGATTTCGATCGACGATGTCCTGGTACATGCCGAGCCCATGCGTTTCGGCAAATTCCCGGAGTTGTCCAGTGAAGAGGTCGTGGAGACCTTCCAGGCGATCAACGTAGGGCAAGTACCGCAGGTAGTAGCCAAGAAAGTTGCGGCCGCCTGAAATCCGGATGGGAACGGAAGGTCAGACGGACTGTGGAGTGTTGTCGTTCGTCTCAAAGATCGTAGAAGAGCCGGTAGCGACAGTGTTGCTGTTGGCCGAGGCAACTCTGACCGACATGCCGGGTAGAACAGAACGAAGAGCAGTCGGCATTTGAGTTTTCCGGATGATGGCAAGGACCGGGTTGAATGAAACGGATCGCCGTACTTACCAGTGGAGGCGACGCACCCGGGATGAACGCCGCGGTGCGGGCGGTTGTCCGCACGGGGATCGACAAAGGTTGGAAGACCTTTGGTGTGCGTCACGGTTATGCCGGCCTGCTCGAAGACAATTTCGTTCAACTCGGGCCTCGGGACGTAAGTAATATCATCCAACGAGGCGGGACTTTTCTCGGCAGCAAACGCTGCGAGAAGTTCAAAACGGAGGAGGCACAATCGCAGGCTGTCCGGCTTCTTCGCCAGCGCGAGATCGACGCATTGATCGTGATTGGTGGAGACGGATCTCAGGCTGGTTCTTTCGCTCTTTCCCAAAAGGGATTCCCGGTTGTTGGGATTGCATCCACGATCGACAATGATTTATGTGGGTCCGAGATCACCATTGGCGTCGATACCGCCCTGAATGTTGCGCTTGAGGCCATCGATCGATTGAAAGTGACGGCTTCTTCTCACGAGCGGGCGTTTCTCGTCGAAGTTATGGGTCGCGACTGCGGCTACTTGGCATTGATGTCGGGTATTGCCGGTGGGGCAGAGTGTATCGTTCTGCCAGAAGTGAACACCGATCCGCACCTGCTGGCCTGCGAGCTGCGAGCAGCCTATCAACGTGGTAAGTCGCATGCCATTGTGGTGGTTGCGGAAGGTGCCCGTTACAACGCCGAAGGCCTCACTAGGCATTTCAAGGAGCACCACGATTGCACCGGTTTCGAACTTCGGGTAACCAAGTTGGGTCACATTCAAAGAGGTGGTACGCCTGGAGTATTTGATCGCCTGCTTGCTACTCGCTTCGGCGCGGCAGCCGTGGATCACCTGGCCCGTGAGAAGTGCGGCGTTTTGATCGGGCTGATCAAGGACGAAATTACAGCCACTCCTCTAGTCGATGTAGCTGGCAAGAAAAAGCCACCCGATCTGCGCTTATTCAAACTCGCTCAAATACTCGCCAAATGAAATAACTCCAACTCCGAAAGATCGCGTGCATGACGGGAGGCCGCCCGCTGAATGCCATGCTTCGGGGAAATCCCAACCCAAACGTCTCATACGTGGGGCTCGCCTAAGCCTGTTTGACACATACTGGCTCGGGATTTGGGCCAATCTTCCAATGGCCCGTTATCCCAATAGATCTACCGAGGGTAGAAATGAATAAGACACTTGAATCAATTCGAGGCAGTTGGATCACAAGAGACATCGAAATCGCCGAAGCGAACGCGGTCACAGGGGAAGAGAGGGCGGAGAAGAGCCAACTTCTCAGCGTCCATGATGTGGCGGACCTTCTTCAAGTGCCAGCCTCCTGGGTATACGGGCACACGCGGAACACGTGTCCGGACCGCATGCCTGGATTCCATCTAGGAAAATATTGGCGTTTTGATAAGACGGACGTGCTCGCGTGGATTCAACTTCGGCGGCCGGGAATGCGCCGAAATCCTTACGTCCCAGACTACAATGGCACTCGGGAGGAAAAGGGTGCGGGAATCGGAAAGCAGTCTGCGATTCGCAGGCGCTTTCAAGAAGGGTATGTTTTTCTTCGACACGGCAAGAGGCGAAAGGTGTGGGCCGCTCGTTGGAGAGAAGACGTGATTGCACCCAATGGCACTGTGAAGAGAGTTCTTCGCTTCGCCGTGCTGGGGACATCCAGTGAGATTAGCGGCAAGAAGGAAGCTAGGAATATCCTTCAGGCCAAACTCAGACCTATCAACCAGGGCCGTCAACGTCCACAATCAACCATGACGCTCGGGCAATTCGTTACCGAGCTGTGGCAACCAGCCGTAATTCCTACGCTTCGGTCTGGATCGTCTCGCTACTACGGTGTACAGCTCCGGTGCCACATTCTCCCCGCATTCGGCTCACGGAGACTTTGCGACATCACGCGGATTGATATCCAAACCTTCCTGGCCGACAAACGAAAGAGCGGCTTTTCTGGTTCGAGCGCGCACGGTATGCGGACTGCAATTTCGAAGGTATTACAGGCCGCTGTTGATTGGAATCTTCTTGAGCAAAACGCTGCGAGAGGGATTCGCATCGGCGACCGTGCACCTAAGACAGAGAAGCCCTATCTAAACCCAAAACAAGTATGCCAACTACTTGTTTCCCTTCCAGAGCCCTGCCGTGCCCTCGTACTGGTTGCTGTTCTAACTGGCATGCGAATCGGCGAGATTCTTGCACTTCGATGGAAAGCCCTTGATTTAGCTCGCGGTGTTATCCAAGTGCGAGAGACAGTCTCGGAAGGTAAGTTCGGTTCGCCAAAGACAAAAAGCAGTAGAAGAGATATTCCGATCAGCCAGCCTGTGTGTGACGCGTTTCAAACACAGCTTGCCGGCTGTCGGCAATGCGGTCCGGAGGATCTCGTCTTCACAACCCGCAAACAGACGTCGCTCAACCCGAAGAACCTGCTTCGTCGTGTTCTGCGGCCAACATGCAAAGCCCTGGGGCTACCCTTGATCTCCTGGCACAGCTTCAGACACACGCATGCAACGCAGCTCGCCGAGGTGGGTGAATCACTCCGAACAGCCCAGTCACTCCTCGGGCATTCGAAACTTGAAACAACACTAAATGTTTATACGCACGCCATCCCTGATGCACAACGCCGTGCGGTCGACAAAGTTGCAGAGGTTTTGTTCACTAATTTTCGCAACATTTCAAGCGCTACAGAAGATCAGAAGGTCAAATGATGAAGAGGTTGTCGGTGTGTTTTTTTCTGCCGGAGGATTTGCAAAACTTCGTCTATGAGAATTCTCTGACCAGCCACCTTCTGAACGCACCTTCGGATTCGAACTCTAGGAATTACTTTACACCATTACCTCGGCGAGTAGCCTACTCTCAAACTCGCATCAGGCATCGCGAACTCTTGTTATTGAAAATCCTAGTCGCCCGTCCAGCCGACGTCAATCTGCATTGACCGCCGAAATCGGGACGGTGAACCTACCGGGCGATCACGCAAAGGCAGGTCCACAGGTCGCCGCAAAGTAAGCTGGAGCAGCATGACCGCTATCACGTCGAACCGTGACCGGGGTCACTGACTTCGCGATCCAAGCAGACGTAAGAAGGACGCGTAGAAGGATACGGAGTGCCGAGGGAACGGGCCGTTGAGGTTGCCGGGAACGGAGAAAGCGGCAAAGCCTGCGGCTGTGCCTTAGCGGCGAGTATCATGGCCGGACCAAGCCTAGACTTGGCAGAGCCAGTGTCCTTCGATTAAAGGCAGCGGTGAGGCCCGAAGTCAAAGTGAAGCGCCAATAGATTCGACGCACCGACCCTCCAGGCCGGAAAAATGCTTCGCCGCCTCCCGCTGCCTCCGAATCTGGTGAAACAACGCCTCTGGTGAGGCACCAATTAAGGAGGATGTCATGAGAAATCTGTATACCAATGAAAAGTTGTTCGAGGATTTGTTTGGTTTTCGTCGTGAGTTCGACGAGATGTTCAATCGCATTCTGACCGGCAAGCCCTGGGGTTTCGAGCTGCCGGAGTTCAGGAAGACCTTCAACATCACGCCGGCAGTGGAAGCGTACGTGGACAAGGAAGCCAAGAAGTATGTTTGCCGCGTCACTCTGCCGGGAGTGGAGCCGAAGGACCTGCAAATCCATGCACAGGGAAATGTGCTCACGATTAGCGGGGAGAGGAAGCTCACTCATAACAGGAAAGAGATCGAACTCATGGAAGGCGAGATCTTCTATGGCGTGTTCGAGAGGACTCTCGCGTTGCCGGAGGGCGTGAACGTCGAGAAGCTGACCGCCGAATATGTGAACGGCGTGTTGGAGATCACGGCGCCGGTCGCCGCGGCTGCCTTGCCGCGTAAGATTGAAATCAAGACGACCGCACCGTTCGCCAAGCAAATCGCCGCGTAAGAAGCGGACAGCACGAAACGGCCCGGGACTCCAACAGTTTCGGGCCGTTTTCTATTGGCGCTAGCGCCACCCCGCATTCTTGGAACTAGACCTAATAGAGGAGAACGGCGGCGGAACACCTGGCTTCGGATTTCTCTCAAGAACAGATCGACCTGGAAGTGAGGAGTTCGGCAGGGAAGCGAACCTGCTCTCGGCCTCCATCTTTTCAACAGTCCGGTTGGCGCTCTCGTCGGTGAGTGACAAGCGTCACGCAGTATAGTGAGCCCCGTCACAGCCAAGTGGAGAGCCAAGGATGTAGTTGTTAAAGCGTGGAAGCGGCCCAGGGAAGAGTTCCAGGACCGAGGTGTGGTGAATAACCTCTCGCTCGTAACCGAATTCTCTCGGGCCTTCGAAACGGCGCTATATCAGGGTTGGATCGCAGTCGTCCTGGAGGCGGCGCCGGAAGGGAGCGACGCATGAAATACATCCTTATTACCTTGGTGATCGCGGCCGCGGTCTTTGCGATCGTAGGGCTCCGTCGCGCTCTGCGGACGTATCTGAAGTTTCGAGGAAAGAGGCTTGTCTCATGCCCGGAAACGCACCAGCCTGCAGCAGTGCGCGTTGCCGCAGGGAAGGCAGCGGTAGAGGCGACAGTTGGGAACGAGCTGCTCAGGTTGAGTGAGTGTTCGCGTTGGCCTGAAAGGGAAGCCTGCGGGCAAGAGTGTTTGGCACAAATCCAAGAAGCGCCGAAGGCCTGCCTGGTTTGGACGATTATAAACCAGTGGTATCAGGGACAGCAGTGCGTCTATTGCCACAAACCGTTCGGAGAAATCCACTGGCATGATCATCCACCGGCCCTGGTCGATTCTGAGCGTAGGACTGTTGAGTGGAACGAGATCCCCGCCGAGAAGCTGCAGCAAGCATTAGGAACGCACTGGCCCGTCTGCTGGAACTGCCACATCGCCCAAACGTTTCGGCGGGAACATCCTGAACTGGTCGTGGACCGTCCTGCGCACTAGAGCGAATGGAAATTGATGCAGTTACGAAGCCCAGGACGATCATAACTTCCGTGTTGCCGACGATACGCTCGGAATGCGCGGGGTGCGAGTGTATACTCGCACGGAACTTTGAAGGTGACTGAGGCTAGGATCGTCGCATGTGGGAAGGCACCGTCGTTTCCATCCACGTCGCGCCGGAAGCGTCGGCGCCGATGCAGTCAATCACCGAGGTGCGGGCATTCCCGGGACGCGGGCTCGAGGGCGATCGGTATCTTGTCCGGACCGGGTTCTACTCGAAGAAGTCGAGCTACGGCGGGCGCGAAGTCACGCTGATCGAGATTGAGGCCGTCGAGGCGCTTTTCCGCGGCGTGCTCAACGCCGAGGGAGAACGGTTCGGGATTAAGCTCACCGCTGCCGACACGCGCCGTAACATCGCGACGTCGAGTGTCCCGCTCAATCATCTCGTCGACCATGAATTTCGGGTCGGCGCCGTGCTCATGCGCGGCACACGTCTGTGCGAGCCTTGCAAACATTTGGACGACCTCACGCAGCGTGGCGTGATGAGCGGTCTGATCCATCGCGGGGGCCTGCGGGCGCAGATCCTGAGCGAGGGCGTCATCCGCGTCGGCGATGCCGTGCGCCCGAAATCCTCGTAACCATCTGAGGACTGCCACCCTTAACTCATGCCATGCCCATGATCCCAACAATTTCAGACGTTGGCGCACGCACACGGCGACGAATCGTCTGGCGGCTGCTGCCGTTCGTATTCCTCCTGTATCTGGTCGCCTTTCTGGACCGCGCGAACGTGTCCTTCGCGGCTTTGAGAATGAATCTTGATCTCGGGTTCAGCGATCGAGTCTACGGTCTGGGAGTGGCGATGTTCTTCGTAGGCTACGTCCTTTTCGAGGTGCCTGGCGCCATCATCGTGGAGCGCTGGAGTGCACGAAAATGGACCGCGCGAATCATGATTTCCTGGGGACTAGTCACTATTCTTTCTGGCTTGTAAACAGCCGCGGAGAATTCTATGCCACTCGCTTCTTCCTAGGGATGGCAGAGGCGAGCTTTTTTCCAGGAATGATCGTTTACCTGACTCATTGGATCCGGCTATCAGAACGAGGAAGGGCTGTGGCCATCTTGTTCGCCGCACTACCTTCGGCGGCCGTGATCGGGTCGCCCCTGGCCGGATGGCTGTTGGGAGTTGGCTGGCATGGATTGGCTGGCTGGCGCTGGCTTTTTATTCTGGAAGGTGTTCCCGCGATCATCTTGGGGATTGTCACGCTTTTTTATCTGACAGATTGGCCGAGAGAGGCAACGTGGCTCGCTGCGGATGAACGAGAGTGGATAACGCTCGAGTTGGACGCGGAAAAGCTGGCGAAGAAGGAGACGGCACACTACACCATCTGGCAAGCATTTCGCGATCGGCGTGTCCTGATGCTCCTGTTTCCATACCTACTGGCCAGTACTAGCAACGCGTCAGTCGTTTTCTTGTTGCCGATTTTCATTAAGCGCCTTTCGGGGCTGCCCAGCAGAAAGGCAGCGTTCCTTGTCCTATTGCCGGCCGTAGCGGGGCTATTCGGACTCCTCATCAGTGGTTGGCATTCCGACAAAACCGGCGAGCGGCGCTGGCACACCGCAATCCCGTTAGCATGCGTGGGCATTTCTTATGTGCTGCTCATTCCGGCGAGCGCACATTTCCCGTTGGCCATGACCTTAATTGCGATGGGTGCCGTTTTCTCGTTCGCGTGGTACGCTGCGTTCTGGTCTATACCCACGATGATTCTGAGCGAATCTGCAGCGGCCGCGACCTTCGGTCTAATCAACTCCGTCGGGCACGTCGGTAGTTCTGTCGGGCCCCCTATCGTCGGTGATTTGAGCACACGGACGGGCAGCCTTCTGCCGGGCTTCGCGTTCATTGCCTGCTGCTACCTGTTGGCTGGCTTTTTCGTCTTGCAGCTGAAGATACAAAATTCGGTGCGCGAAGTCACGACGCCTTTGCCGCTTTCCCGCGCTTCCGAAATAGATTGATGAGGTGCAAATGGCCGTTCCTGTAGAACCGGAGGGCCGGGGCTATGACAAACTTTATGGAGAGTTTGATTCGCCTTTGCAGCAACAACTCCGCCGCGAAGCCTACGGAGAAGATATTGGCCACAACTCGTGGGTAACCGCCGACGAGCTTCAAGAAGACATTTCCCTACTTAGGCTCTCGCGCGCCAGCCGCTTTCTCGATCTTGGTTGCGGCCCTGGTGGGCCGCTGACTTTCATCGTTGGCCAAGTCAGGTGTTACGGCAGTGGCTTGGACGTGAGTGCGAATGCCCTTTCTTCGGGGCGAGCTCGTGTCGCTTCCCTGGGTCTAGACGGCCTCGTGACGCTTCTTGAAGCTGACTTGAATCAACCGATACCATTCGCGAGCGGCTCCTTCGATGCGGTAATGTCACTGGACGTGATTCTTCATCTTCGCAACCGCTTGGAAGTATTCCGGGAAGTGGCACGAGTCCTCGTTCCTGCGGGAAAGTTCCTGTTCACAGACGCCGGAGTCATTAACGGCGCAATTTCCGATGAGGAAATTCGATTGAGGGCCATTCGCGGGCACACGCAATTTGTGCCTCCGAGTTTCAACGAAAGGATGCTCGAACTTGCTGGGTTTCGGGTAATTGATGGCAAAGACCGGACTGCAAGCCTGCTTAAGACTGCCACGGGACGACTAAATGCAAGACTAGGCCATCGATTGGAGCTCGAACAGATTGAGGGCAATAACTACTTTGAGCGACAACAGCGGTATTTCGAAACCGTAATAGGGCTATCTCAGAGAGGCGCAGTTTCAAGATTGATGTATCTAGCTGAATCTCGTGCGGAATAACGGCGCCATGCGACTGTGAGCCGGCAAGGGGCGATTATTTCCGAGTGACGCGCCAACCGGAAATTATAGCCTGGAGAAAAGCTAAGCTTGCTCGGCATAATCTCCATCACGACAAAAAGTCTCAGGGATTCAGGACAGCATTGCGTCTAGTTTCAAGAAGTTTCGTGACCGTCTCCACCTTGTCAGCCTGAACGCCCACTTCATTCAGCGCTTCTCGAAAGTGACTAAGAAACCTGTCGAAATGCCCGTCGTTTAATCCTTGCTCCCGCGCATGCGCATGAGCGGCATGGATGTCTTTGCCTGTATACACAACTCGTCCGCCGAGGAGCATAGAGATAAACATGCTCTGCCGAGCGCATAGTTGCGCCATATCGGTACTCTTAAAAAAGGGGCGGAGTGTGTCATCCTCGAAGACTCTTCTATAGAAGGATTCGGTCGCAGCCCAGACAGTTTGTCTTCCACCAATGAGATCATAGAGGTCATCGATCACTTGGTCCTCCGGCAGTAAGACTACGAGGGGATTCTCGCTCACTAACTGAGGTTCGCTGGTGGCGGTTATTGTAGCTTCCCCACCAGTGGAGTCAACGATTGCTGATCAATTTCGGCGCTACAATTCTTTCGAACGCTAGCTGGCGCGAATACTTCCGCTTCGACCCTCACAGCCGGGAAGAGGGTGACTTTGCACTGAAGGGACCGTGCGATGAGGCACGATTTCTCCGCTTTCTCAAGCAAGCGGATGGCCCGGTCACGGTCCTCTTCATTCAGAACCTTGACGATGGGCCGCAGTTTGATTTCCGTAAAGCGCCAGATACCGTCCGCGCTGTCGAGCAGACCTTCCGCGTCCAGTTTGAAGGAACCAAATTCCAAGCGAGACTTCTCCGCAACACCGGAGAAGGTGCTGACAAAACAACTTGCTACAGCAGCGACAAGGAAGTGTTCCGGTGTCCACCGTCCTGGCTCTCCCAAGAACTCGGGAGGCGGGCTGAACGAAATCGAAGACAGAACTCCTTCCGCCCCAACGACGCCATTGCGCCCGCCTGCGCCGAATGCATGAACTCGATATTCGTGGTGAGCTTCCATTTGTTTCTCCTCTCATCTTCAAAGCGGGAGCAGTACGTAACCCCAGCCCCACGCTAGCAGCTCAAACCTAACAAGTAAGCACCTACGAAGATGTGACTTGAGTCACGCTAGAAAGTGATGGTGGTCACAGCCAGACGGCTTCTCTCGTCGTATTCATAAGACACAGGGAGGCGGCCCATGAAAGCAGTTCAAGCAAGAACGAGAATTACACTTAAGAACATTTTGTTCGCGACGGACTTTTCAGCGGCATCGAACGCGGCTGCACCGATCGCGATCGAGATCGCGCGCCGCTACGGCGCAAAAGTGTATGGCGTACATGTGAATCGATTCGATGACTACACC
>DASSXG010000050.1:0-4275 GCA_035704085.1 Candidatus Acidiferrum sp.
GCGAAGGATGCTGGTTTCGGTGAACGTCTCGCGGCAGCGTTAGCAACCGGCCTGTTGCCGACAAGAGCCGTCTCGAAATTCGCGGGTGCCGATCGGCGTGCGTCCCTGGATGACATCGCTACGATTATTTTTTCCAGCGGCTCGACCGGTGACCCCAAAGGCGTCATCCTCACGCACTACAATATTGCTTCGAACGTGGAGCAGCTCAACCAGGTTTTCATGCTGCACGCCGACGATCGCATCATGGGCATTCTTCCGTTTTTTCATTCCTTTGGTTTTACGGGCACGCTTTGCCTGCCCGCCGCCACCGGCATCGGCGTCGTTTTTCATCCCAATCCGCTGGATTCGCGCGTGATCGGCGCACTTGTCAACAAGTACGCGGTCACCATGCTTCTCGCCACGCCGACGTTCCTTAACGCCTACACGCGCCGCTGCACCCCGGAAGAGTTCGGCAGCCTGCGCTTCGTTATGGCTGGTGCCGAAAAATTGCCCGACCGGATTTCGCAAGCCTTCGAGGATCATTTTGGCATCCGTCCTCACGAAGGTTACGGCTGCACCGAATGTTCGCCGGCTGTCACCGTGAACACCATCGATTTTCGCGCAGCGTCGTTCCGCCAAGTCGGGGCGAAGCGCGGCAGCATCGGCCACCCCTTGCCGGGGATCACCGTGAAAATCGTGGACCCCGACACGTTGCTCCCAGTGGGAGTGGACGAGCCGGGGCTGCTGCTCGTCCGCGGCCCGAACATCATGCGCGGCTACCTCAACCAGCCGGAGAAAACCGCCGAGGTTCTCCGCGATGGCTGGTATAACACCGGGGACGTCGCAAGAATGGATGAAGATGGTTTTCTGCGCATCACCGACCGCTTGAGCCGCTTCAGTAAAATTGGCGGCGAGATGGTGCCGCACATCAAAGTCGAGGAACTTTTGCAAGAGCTTGCAGGCGTATCGGAACAAACTTTCGTAGTCACCGCCGTGCCTGATGAGAAAAAAGGGGAACGCCTCGTGGTTCTGCACACGCTGGATGCACCACAGTTGGAGGAATGCCTGGAAAAGTTAGGGAAGGCCGATCTCCCGGCGCTCTGGCGTCCGCGTCCCGACCAGTTCCAACACATCGAAAAGCTGCCCTACCTCGGCACCGGAAAACTCGATCTGCGCAAAGCGCGCGAATTGGCACTGGAGATGACCCAGCGTGCGCTTCATGAATGACGCTGAATCGTCGCCTAAGGTTAGAAGCGATTCATGACTCCTGCGGAAAACTCATTAGATTGGCGCATATTAGTGCGCCGTCTGATTGTGACTGGAATCGTTCTCGCTGCCTGGTTCTGGACCCAATCGCTGATCGGGGCACGGAGGGCTCCTAGCGCCGGAATCGGCGATGCCGCTCACAACCTGACGGCCGGACTCAATTCCTATTTTTCCCAAAATCCTGGCGCCGCGAATGGTCTCCTCATCGTCAGCTCCGCTCTGATTGACGCGCTCGGCATTTTTCTGCTCGCGCGCTGGCTCTTCGGCGGCACTGTGCGGCCGTTCCTCGGCCTGTTGCTGTTGATGACCCTGCGCCAGTTGATGCAAGCCATTTGCTCTCTGCCTCCGCCGCCCAATATGATCTGGCATTACCCCGGATTCCCCTCATTGCTGGTCACGTATCATGTCGCCAACGATTTTTTCTTCTCCGGGCATACCGCGATTGCCGTTTTCGGCGCGCTCGAACTCTCGCGCCTCCGGAAAAACTGGCTCACCGCGACCGCCGTCGTGATTGTGCTGTTCGAAATCGCAACGGTTCTGATCCTGCGCGCGCACTACACCATGGACGTCTTCACCGGTATCGTGACCGCACTCTTGGTTGCCCGCTTCAGTGAGCGCATCTCTCCTCGCCTCGACAAGCTGATTTCTTCATTCCGGTGATCTTTCGTCCGCCGAGGATAAGAAATCGTTCTCAGCCGCCAAGTACATTTCTTTTCTCATGGCTAGCCTGGTCATGGCCGATTGCACTCGCCCGGCCGCAATGTCATTGTGCGCGCGTCGCGACAGTGCTACGTTCTCTCCAAAGATTTGGAGGACACCCCATGTCACCTCTCCTGGGAAAAGGCTTGCGGCCTCTGCTTCTGGCTGCCGCCCTTCTCACTTACGGCCCGGCTCTTGTGCCACAAGACAAAAAACTCGCGTCCCGCCCTCTGAAAATCGGTTTTCTTATGGATTCCTTGAAGGTCGAACGCTGGCAGACGGATCTCGATAAATTCCAGAAACGCGCGGGAGAGTTAGGCGCGGATGTGCTCGTCGAAACAGCCGAAGGCGACGATGAGTTACAGTTGCGGCAGGCCGAGAAGCTGTTGGATTCCGGTGTCAAGGCTCTGGTTCTTGTGCCTCACGATGCGGACAAAGCCGTGCGCATTGTCCGCGCCGCGAAAGCCAAGCAAGTGCCGCTGCTCTGTTACGAGCGCCTGGTCCGCGATCCGGACGTCTCTTTGTTTATAGGCGTGAACGCATTGGCAGTGGGCCTCCTGCAAGCCGATTTCCTCTCACAACAGGCTCCCAAGGGAAACTACGTTCTAATTGGCGGTTCGCCTACGGATATCAACGCGAAAAGTCTGCACGATGGACAAATGAGAATTTTGAAACCGTTCGTGGATCGGGGCGACATCAAGATAGTCGCGGACACCTGGACCAAGGACTGGGACCCGTCGGAAGCCTATGCGCATATGTCCGAAGCAATTGAATCTACCAAAGCGGACATCACCGCGGTAGTGGCTTCGAATGACGGAACGGCGGGAGGCGCCATCCAGGCTCTCGAAGAGCACAAACTCGCCGGAAAAGTTCTGGTCTCCGGTCAGGACGCTGATCTTGCGGCCATCATTCGAATTCTTAATGGGACTCAGACAATGACGGTCTACAAGCCGCTCGGCTCCCAGGCCAAACTGGCCGCAGAGGCTGCGGTTGCATTAGCGAAAGGAGAAGCGCCAAAAACTACTGCGGCTGTCTCGATCGGAGACAGGACCATTCCCGCAATTCCTTTAAATCCTGTCGTGGTGACAAAAGACAATGTCAAGCAAACCGTCATTAAAGACGGCTTTCAGAATCTCGAAACCATTCAGAAGAGTTTGCCGAAGGAGAAGTGGCCCCAGTAGATTGGAATCGGGCCAGGAGGTCCCTGGTTATTTCACATTCCAAAAGGACGGGTCGGGTTTCACCAATTCGAATCCGGCGTCCCAAGCTTCATGGCTGCGCCAGACGACCTCTGCTTCCGCTTTGCGGCCGGTTTCGGGATGGATCAGCCGGACGCGCCTGTGCAGCGGCAAATCCGCTCCCACGACGGCCATGCAGCCGGAGTGGCTGACGTCAACCGTGACAGCGTTGGCGCGTTCTTTGGCTCCCCCCTGTTCCCACTCAACGAGCAACTTTACCCGGGAGATTATGCGTTTGTGCCCCCGCAAGCGTTCCCATCGTTCTTGTAAAGCAGCAGAGGAAGTGATGCTGGCGATGTTTGTGTTCATTGCGGACCTCACCGTGGGTAGCATACCAGGACCGGGGGTAGAATCTTTACCTTAGTCCTGTGAATGTACCGGGTCAATAGTACTTTTTCACTTTCACCCTTCCCGTCACTCGGGGTCTATCGTATCCCCCATAAAACAAAAAAGGCCGGTCTGATTACTCAGACCGGCCCTTATTTTAGTTTAATCCCGGCGACGACCTACGTTCCCACACAGTTGCCCGTGCAGTATCATCGGCCCGGCGAGGCTTAACTACCGTGTTCGGGATGGGAACGGGTGTGACCCTCGCGGTATGATCACCAGGAAACTGGAAACTCGCGTACAGATTCCCGAGCTCATCCCGAGCACGGGATCGCGAGTGCGACAACAGAAATTATGTGCGTTCGCAAAGCGAACGACATTTGGCTGGCATTACAAGTTCGGCCCGAGGTCGAACACAACTGCAGCAGAATTGGCGTTTCTTGTTCTGGCCCTCAGCGGGCCAGTTCTGCTCTTCCTCAAAGACGGTTTGAGAAAGTTTTATGATTAAGCCGAACGGGCGATTAGTACTGGTCAGCTTCACGCATTACTGCGCTTCTACCTCCAGCCTATCAAAGTCGTAGTCTTCGACTGCCCTTCTTATCCGCCCGAAGGCGGATTGGGAGAACTTATCTTAGGGCGAGCTTCTTGCTTAGATGCATTCAGCAATTATCTCTTCCAGACTTCGCTACCGAGCGATGCCCCTGGCGGGACAGCTCGTACACAAGAGGTCTGTTCATCCCGGTCCTCTCGTACTAGGGACAACTCC
>DASSXG010000040.1:0-6524 GCA_035704085.1 Candidatus Acidiferrum sp.
GTATTGTCGTAAGAGCCCGTTTGTGTTTTCGTTCGAGCCGCGTTGCCAGGGACTCTGCGGATCACAGAAGTAGACTTTCACATCCGTGGCCACCGTAAAGTCTTTGTGTTTCGCCATCTCCAGTCCCCGGTCCCACGTCAGCAAGCGTCGCAGGGTAGCGGGAAGTGTACGAACGTGTTTACTCAATGCCCCCACAACCTCCGCCGTATCTCTGCTGGGTACCTTGATCAGCATGACAAAGCGCGAATGGCGTTCCACCAAGGTCGCGATGTGACTGTTCCTTGAGCCGCGCAGGAGATCGCCCTCCCAGTGACCCGGAATGGCACGGTCCTCCACTTCCGCGGGCCTTTCGCGGATGGAGATGGCCTCAGGGATTTGACCACGCCCGTCTTTAAAGATACGAGAGTGCTGAGACCGGCGTATGCGGCGCTTGGATCGCAAGTGGTGCAGCAGCTCCTTTTTCAGCGCTCCACGGGCTTGAATGAACAGGCTTCGGTAAATGGTCTCGTGGGACACACGCATGCTCTCATCATCGGGATACTGGGTTTTCAGCCAGCCGGAAATCTGCTTCGGCGACCAATCCAGGATCAGTTTACTCGCAACGATGTTCCGCAACGTCAGGTTGATGGAAAGAAGGCAGCGCTTGGGCCGCAAGGCCGACTGCCAGGCTTCGCCGTCCGCTTGACTGGCTCGATACGCAGGTCGGCCACCATGACGGGCGACCTCCCGGCTCACGGTCGATGCCGTTCGTTCTAAACACTTGGCGATCTCACGGATCGACGAACCGGAGGCCAGCCCCCGGGAGATTTCCTCGCGCTCCCGCAGCGTGAGCGCGAGGAGCGCACGCCGCCGGACGGCCGGAGCAATCCCACCGTGACGCGACACCAGACAACGAATGGAGGAATGTTCTTTGTCAAAAGCCCGCCCAATCTCATGCAGCGACTGTCCCGCCTTCCAACGACGCCACACGTCGAGTTTCTGCTCCGCCGAAAACCCAAACCGTCTCCCTTGTCTCATAAACACCACCTTTGAAAACAGCTTTCTACCAGATGGTGTTGCATCGACCGTTTGAACCGGCACGCCTTACCGGACAAGTGCCCACAAACAGTTGTTTGTGGGCCAATGGTTGCCACGAGAGAACGGCGCGAATCGGGCGAGGAGAAGCGCGATTCGATAAATTGCTCAAGCAGGACTGGTTAAAGTTCGACCCTAACTCGGCAGCGAAGCGATCTTCTTTTTGGCCAGCGGTACCGCATAAGCAGCGGGAGGATTATGAGCGATTGCTGTCGAAGCCTTATGGTAGAACTCGATTGCTTTGTCTTTATCGCCTAGCTTCTCGTGGATCTGGGCAATCATGCATTGGATGAACGGGTCGTTTTGGTTCGCCTTCAGCAGTTCCTCAAGGGCCGTCTTGTAATTCCCCGCATAGAATGCGACATAGCCCTGCAGGTAGGGAAAGAATTGTGCCTGCTCAGGATTGGTTCCCTTGTCGAGAATGTTCTTTGCCGTAGCGACGTGCTTCTGCGCGTCGGCTTGATTCCCACGCCGGGCGGCGATACGCGCCTGCGCGTGTTCCCAACGAAACTCCCAAAGGTCTTGGCGAGTCGGTTTGATTTCGGGTTCTTTCAGTCCGGTGTCGTGGCCTACCTGATACCCATGATACGCGGTGTCCAAATCGCCATCCACCAATCAATTCAACAACTTGGCCGTATCGTCTGAATCGGCAGTCGAAATTAGTAACGATTTTCTTCATTCGTGACGCTCGACGTTAGAATCCACTTATCCGGTAAGCCGACTTCCCGGGAGTTGACGAGGCTATGCGCTGCGGCTTTGACCGTTTGGCGGAGCGAGTAAGAATGGTAGTGGGGCAAAGTCCCCTGGGTGGACAGTTGTTTGTTTTTGGTTCACGCCGAGGTCACCGGCTAAAAATCCTGGTGTGGGACCGTAGAGTCCGCTACTCTCTTCGGAATCGTCACCGCCAAGGGTGTTGAACAGTGTTTCAAATCGGCCTTCAATAATTGACAACGATGGATCATCACATGAAGGAGTCTTTTTATGACTGAAACATCCGCAGAGGCGTCGGGTGAGGGTATGCGCGGATCTCAAGCGAACACAGATAACAAACTGCAGGCGAAGAGTGTTCTAACGAAGATTGCAGCGTTTGTTGCAGATCGAAATATCCCCTTCCTTGTTTGCAGCATTGGAATGATCGTGATGTTGCTGTGGGCAGGCAAGTTCAAAATGACAGCACCCGGAGCAGAGGGCATCATCGCGCTCGTCACTAACAGCCCACTTACCAGTTGGCAATTCAAAATCTTTGGACCATATATTCTCGGGGATATGATCGGGGCCACTGAATGGACAGCAGCAATCCTACTGATCATTGGCTACTTCAAACCTAAAGCAGGCATTCTGGGCGGGATCATTCTAGTCGGCATGTTCTTCACCACAAGCAGCATGTTGATCACGACTCCGGATGACACCGTCGTGGTTCACGGCATCCATTACATGAACAACCTCGGCCTGTTTCTCTTCAAGGACATTATCTCTTTCGGAGTTGCGTTCTACCTGATCAGCTATTATGGCCGAAAAGCGATCATGGCTGAAAATCAAAGATGATGTGACGTGATATGCAATCAAGTGGGTTCTGGAGCAACTCGATCAGTCCGTAGGGTCAGGCATTCGACCGACTTCCTCCCATACTTCCGGAAATGGTTGTGGAAAGTTGTACCAGATCACTTCCATCTCGACCAAGAAACCAAGAAACCAAGAAACCATCGTTCGCGTGCAACAGAATGCTGATGGTACCGTGCTCCTTCGTTTCGATGTCCAGTCCCGCAATCTTGCCCGACCTGCCTTTGTAATTGGGCAACTCCAAAGGCTCCAAGCCAAGTGTCCTACAAGTTCCGCATGGACATTTCGAGACAGCAAATAACTGTGGAACTAAAAAGTCCGCAAGGTCGTTGCGAGAACGCAGGCTCCGACTCACCGATTCCATTTCTCCTTCTGTTAGAGCACGCCTCGGAATCGGGACCAGTTCACGCCAAATATGTTCTCGGTTCAATACGACCTTTGGTTCCTTGCTTTTTCTAGAGAAGGGCCACCACATATTGAGACAGTATCGCACTTCGGGCCATTCACCGGCTTTTTGTCTTGTCGCGCCTGGTTAACCGGGTTACCGCCGAACTTGGTACTAGCCGCCACTTTTCCGGTTTGGCGACTTATCAGGACTTAGGGTAACTTCCGAGTTGGCGACGACTCGTCCAAAATCCTCGCCTCCGATAACCTTACCATCTTCCCTGAGTAGGTCTATAATCCCCAAAATCCGCTATGCCTATCGCCGCAGGGACAAAACTTGGGCCGTACGAGATTCGGGTCCCGTCACAAAGTAGGGTGAGAGGTATCCGCGGTCAAATTGCATGCCTTCGACTACTTCGAGGGTGGTCTCCATCGTCTTGGATTCCTCGACGGTGATGACGCCATCCTTGCCGACCTTTTTCATGGCTTCGGCGATGATGCCGCCAACCTGCTTGTCGGTGTTTGCGCTGATTGTGCCCACTTGCGCGATCATGTCGCCCTTCACCTCACGGGAAAGCCTCTTAATCTCTCCCACGGCGACTTCAACGGCCTTATCGATGCCGCGCTTGAGCGCCATCGGGCTCGCGCCCGCGGCCACCGTTCGTACGCCCTCACGGAAGATTGCCTGTGCCAGTACGGTCGCAGTGGTGGTGCCATCGCCAGCCACATCCGAAGTCTTGGACGCAACCTCACGCACCATTTGTGCACCCATGTTCTCGAGCGGGTCTTGGAGCTCGATTTCCTTTGCCACCGTCACGCCGTCTTTTGTAATGATGGGTGCACCGAACTTCTTCTCGATCACGGCATTGCGTCCCTTCGGGCCGAGCGTGATCTTTACAGCGTCAGCCAGAATGTTGACGCCGCGCAAAATCGCCTGACGTGAATTCTCGCCGGTTACAATTTGTTTTGCCATTAGAACTCACCCTCCTGGGTGATTAAGCGCTCTGCCCCGTCCGAAATCTTCGGTTCGGGTAAAACCTACTTCTTGCCGGATGCCGCTTTGGCCATCCCGCTGACTTTCACCAGGATTTCTTCCTCACGAAGGATCAGGTACTCCTGATCGTCGATGTTGATGTCGTTGCCCGTGTATTTGCCGAACAAGATCCGGTCACCCACCTTCACATCAAGCGGGACGCGGCGGCCCTTTTCAATCTTGCCGGCCCCGATGGCTATTACTTCGCCCTCATGAGGTTTTTCTTTCGCTGTATCGGGGATAATGATCCCGCCTTTCGCGGTTTCTTTCTCTTCTAGCCTGCGTACGAGGACGCGGTCATGCAGAGGAGTGATATTCACAGTCATTTCTTTGACCTCCATTCAATCCATTCCAAAACTCGAACAATCAACTTTTTGTGGCCCTAGGCAAGCCCTACGGGCGAAAAATCTTCCGATTTTTCTGCCGGGCTACTTCCAAATCATCCATTTGTTTTTTCTGGCGTTCGGCTTCCCGGTTCGGGCCCTCTAGCTGCTCTAATTCCACAGCCTTTGCAATGGCAAGCTCAGCCTCTGCATTGACTCGCTTGGAGTAAATGATGAGCCCAAGATGATCGGTGAAGGAAGAACGGACAAGATTGAAGGAATATTGCGTGTCTTCCCAGGACGCAACGGGCGTTTGCTTCGCGTCATACCGGTCGTTCGTGGCGTAGTCGATCGCTAGGGCAACATACGTCGCCGGGCCGTATTTCGCCGAAATGGACTTCACCATGTCCTCCTCAGTGAGCCCTTCGGTGGCGGTTTGATCGTAAGTCACGGACATCTTGTAGAGCTCGCCGTTGTAGAAAGAGAAAAGAATCTGTTCAACGGTATCCGATTGGTACGAAATCCCGGGAAGACTTGGCGGCCACCAATTTACTTCCTGAACCAGCGCTGGACGGCCATGAATCAACTTCACATCCGCCGTCTTTTGGCCGGTACGCTCCAGCACTTTGGTCAGGCTCATTCCAAGGGTAAAGTGCCGATACTTGGAAAGATCCTGTGCACGAAGCAATGGTGCCGCAAGGAGCAGGACAACAAGACAAAGAATCGAACTGCGCATCGTTTTCATTTTCGTATCTCCTACGAATTCCTAAGAACTTGAAATCAGAGCCACGTACTGCCTTGTGGCCACTTCTCCGTTAGGAGCAGCAGGCATTCTCAAGACAAAATCCTTTTCAGGGACTAGGCCAATACCTTGCTGGATATGTCGAGAATGAGCGGTAACGCTCATAAAAGGAATGCCGAGGAACCGTTTCGAAACGGCTTTCGTGATCTCCAGAGAGTTAAACTTCTGCCCCTCCTGTTTCTCCAGAACACACTTCACTGCCCGGCGCAGGGTTCCTAGCCGGTCGCGACCCAAGACGGTCGCTCTTATTTCACCGGCCAGGTAGAAAAAATTCCAATTCGCGCCTTCGATTTTTCGGGTCAGCGCAGAGCGATCGAGATTCTTGACGGCTCTCCAGCCAGGCAAGAAGGCTTCACTTTCGATCGACAGGTTCACCGGCATAGGTGTGTCTTCCCTAATCAAGATGGCGAACGCTCTATCAGTGTCTGGCATTTGAGTTTTCCATAGCTACGTGACGTTTAGAGTTGCCGCGCGTAAAGCCTTCTGCCGTTCACGAAACCTACGAGCAGCGTCAGAAGTACGGCACAAATTATTGCGACTAGGGTTGTGTAAATCATTCCCCGATAGCCGGAAAAGCCTGCGAAGCGCATAAGGAATCCGCCCGCCACAGCTCCACCAATGCCTATCGCAATGTCCATCAACGGACCGTATCCATTACCCTTGAGAATCTTTCCGGCAGACCAGCCGGCAACCAACCCAACGATGATCCACAACAGAAAGTACATACATTCCTCCTCTTACTGAATCCATGAGTTACCTGCCAGCAAGTCGATTAATTGGTCTGGCTTCTTCGGCGAACTCTTCTTGTGAGCCTCCCCGCTCCGCTGCACTCACAAGGCTACAAACTAACGGAGTGGTAGTCCCTCACACTGGCTTCATCCCGTACAACTCGCGGTCAGCTGTGCGAAGCAGGGCTTCCATCGTTTCGCCGTCCTGGGGATAGACAGCCATCCCGATGCTCGCGGAAAGTCGTGGCTGGAGACTATCCGCGGCTAGTCGGCTACGAATACGCGATGCGACAAGCCTTGCGGCCGCCGCCGTTGTCTCTGGCAGGATGACGGCAAACTCATCGCCACCGTATCGCGCGGCCGTATCGATTGCTCGACAAAAAACGCGAAGTACATCTGCGAGGCGGCACAGCGCCTGGCTGCCGATCAAGTGACCGAAACTGTCGTTGATCTTCTTCAACTGATCCAGGTCGAGCAGTAGAACGGCGAACGGTCGTCCCGTACGCCCAGATCGTTCGATCTCTGCGTGGAACACGTCGAGCAGCCGGCGGTAATTGCCCAGGCCTGTAAGGGGGTCGGTAATAGCCAAAAGCCGTGCCTGCGATTCCGCTTGCTTGCGC
>DASSXG010000056.1:0-279384 GCA_035704085.1 Candidatus Acidiferrum sp.
GCTTGTCCTTAGCCGCGGATTCCGACTCATGCTATTGGGATTTACTCTTGGGTTGCCGTGCGCGTTCGGTTTGGCTTACCTAGAAGCGAATTTGCTCGCCGGCGTGAGCGCAAAGGACTTCTGGACATTTTCTTGGGTTTCCTTGCTGCTGGCGGCTGTATCGCTGGTGGCCTGTTACATTCCTGCGCGACGTGCTATTCGGGTGGATCCCATAGTTGCCTTGCGATACGAGTGATACTTTCCAATTCCATAGTCAAACCACCCATACACTCAGCAACACGTAGAAGTAAATTCCTTTGCGGTCGATTGGCGGTGCTTCTCGGGATTGTGCCTGGATTACGGGCTAACCGGAACTGGCCCACTGCCATCTCTTACCGTTTCTTGCGAGCCGTCTTCTTTTCTACTCGCTTTACCCGAATTACTTTTTTGAGCGGACTGCTTTTCTTCCCCGGCTTTGCGTTCTTCTCCACGCGCAGCTTCCAAGCCACTTGCAACGCGCCCCTCGCGACATCCTCATTCGCTGCCGCCAGCACGATATGCGTGGCTCCATTTCTTCCCCATCCGCCGTGGACTGGCAGGAACACCTCCGGCAGCTCCTCCACGAACGTGGCCTGCTGCTCCGGCGTCAGCATCAAGTTCCCATAGCCCTGCTTCTCGTGCGCAAGCGTCGCAAAAATCCTCCCTCCCACACGAAAGTCCACCGCCCCCATGTGCGAGCCCTCCTCCGATCCCTCCAAGCTCAGCGCAATCCGCCGAAAGTCCTTTGCATCCATGATATGCCTCGCCCTCATTCCGATTTCCGTATCCTAACATCGTCCGCCCGCTGCGCCCCCTGGGCCCCCCTGGGCGTTGACGAACGCCAAAAACGGGTTGCCACCCGTGCGCGTTGCCCGTTAGACTGCCAGCGCCCTCAAGGAGCGCCGATGCCTCCTACGTTTGCGAACGGTAAGATCTGCTACCTCGAAATGCCTGCCACGGATGTTGCGCGCTCCGCCGATTTCTATAAACGTGTCTTCGGCTGGAACATCCGCAAGCGCGACGATGGCAGCACCTCCTTTGACGACGCGGTTAATGAAGTGAGCGGGGCATGGGTGCTCGGGCGCCCGCCGGCCGCGGCGCCCGGCCTTCTACTCTACGTCATGGTTGACAGCGTGGCCGCGACCGTGGACGCCGTCATCGCCAACGGCGGCGAAATCGTTCAGCCCATCGGCGCGGATGCGCCCGAAATCACCGCGAGGTTTCGAGATCCTGCGGGAAACGTGCTCGGCCTCTATCAGCAGCCCGCCTAGCGGCGCGCAGCTCAGCACCATACTGATCTTGGCTTGAGAATCGCTGGAACAGCTTGACCGTCTTAGATGATTTTGTCCTTCGCGGAGTCGTGGCAATGGCTCCCGAGTCACGGATAGCGTTTGCCACCGGGCGACTTCGTTCTAACGACACGGCCAGAATCCGACCCACAAGCTTTCCCTCCACTTTTCCTTGACCCGTGGTTGTCAGTCGTATATAATGCCAGTTGGGTAAAAGACTATCTGGAGTGCGGCAGCCTTGCTGCCGCTTTTTGCTTTTTAGGGTGTCGATTAGGGTTCCCTGCCAATACCCGGAGCAAGAAACGCCCCGCTAAACCGCCAAGTTCGCACGATCGGGGAGCAATGCTGACTCCTTTAAAATGAAACACTTACAAAAGTGTATTAAAACAAAAGACTTGATCTACGTTTAGAATCAACACTTACAAAAAACTAGGGGGGAGGGGGTGATAGCGGCTAACTAGGTATTTTAGACAAAAGTGTGTATCCAGACTGGGCCCTCTGTGGGATCCGCGCGTAGTGGCGCGCCACTTCCGACGCGTACCGCACTCCAATTTGCTCGCGATTTACCGCCAGCCATTCGCTCAGACAGGTTTCGCCTATGGATGGAACCGCAGGAGCCAGCAGGTTCTCCATGAGACCTTTGTATTCTTCCCAGGTAAGGACCACATCCCCAACGAACCAGCCAGTCAAAAGCGTAGACACATACGCCACGGGCACCGGCAGGTGAACCAAACGAGTGCGCCGCCTGAGTTGACCCGCAATGAGTTTCACAAGTTCTTCAAACGTGTAGGTTTCAGGCCCGACGGCGTTCTGAACGGCATTCGACGCCTGCTCAACCGCGTCAGCGAGGAGACGCGCCATGTCCTCCACATAAATCGGCCGGACGCCATAGCGACCGTCACCGGGAATCCCAAACACAGGAAAATTGCGGACAAACCAGGCGATGTTGTTAATCAAAATATCTTCAAGCCCAAAGATGACGGTGGGTCGCAGAATCGCGTAGGAGAGACCCGATTTTATTATTGCCTGTTCCAATTGAGCTTTTCCCTTGTAGTAGCCTAGATTGGATTCAAGCGATGGATTCGCAATGCTGACGTGAACAATGCGTTTGATCCCAGCCTTCTTCGCTGCGCGGATTAGTGTCCGCGTGTTTTCCACGGCTTTCTGAAACGTCGATTCTCCTCGGGGAAAACGAACCCAGTAGGTATTGATTAGCGTGGAAGCTCCTCGCAGCGTTTTCGTCAATTGTTCGGGATCACCGAAGTTGTATGGAAATACCTCAACTTTTTCGCCGAATGGATTGGCACGTTCGGGATGGAATGTCAGCGTGCGGATTCTGCATCCACGATCAAGAAGGAGCCGCGTAGCATACTTCCCCGTGTAACTAAACGCCCCCGTGATCACTACCGTCTCGCCTGGAATGTTCATCGTCTGCGTTTGTTTCTCCACTGCGCTGTCATGCATTTACTTCTCTTCTCTCTGATCGAGTCGGCGCCGCGAACTGCCAGCCCAGCAGCCCGCAGATCGCAAAGCCCATCGAATTCAGTACCCCGTGAAATTCCGCCATTTGCCGCATATCTACAAACGGCTGCAGAGGGTACTCGCCAATCGCCCATGACGCAGCTAGAAGCATGCCAAGGAAGATGGAGACGCTTGCGACCCCAAGCAAAAGGCGCGCGCTCAATCGGCCCGCCAAGCCAACACGGAACATCCCCGCGGCCAGTCCGAACTGGCTCGCGGCGATTAGCAACGCAGCCGCCAACTTAGACTTGGGTCCTGCTAAGAAGGCCAGTCCCAACACCCCGGGGCCGCAGACGATGCCAACCGCTGCGATCCCCAGAATGTGGGTCCATGCGGTGTAACTCAGTTTGTCGTATGTCAGCGCGACCAAAACTGCCGACGCAAAACCTGCAAAATGAAAATGCACCGCCGTCAACAACACGATCGGCTCGCGGAAGCCAAAAGCGTGAAGTCCCGCACGCGAGGCCACCAGCCAAAGCGCCGCGACGAGCAAGTATCCTTCGCCCATCGCGAAACAAAACTCAACGAACGCGCGTCCTTTGGAAATCCACAACCGGCCGCAGGCGTCCCACACAAGAACCAGACACACCAAGACCCAACTGCTCGCCAGACACGCAGCAAGCAAACTTCTCTCGACGAAGAACGAAGCAGTCACGAGAGCCGCTGCGGGAGGGATCATCCAACTCGCGATCAACAGTGATCGAGAAGGCCTTCGCGCTGCAAGCAGGGACACACCGAGCGGCACCACCATCCAGGGCGCCAGCAAAAACAAAATTTCAATGATCCCGCGATGTATGCCCGGCAAGAAACTCGAGAGGCACAATCCGAACCAGACCACCGCACCGAATGACGCTTCGCGCAGAAAAGCCCATCGCAAGTCTCGAGTCATGAGAGTCCAATCTCTAGGCATGCGATACGATCGCCGCCGCGCCATAAGTCATCGCAAGGAATATTGCCGCCGCCGTGAACGCGACATCCCCAATTCGATTCGAGCGGCGCAGCGAGGCATCGTAGTAAAGAAGCTGCACCGGAGCACGGGCCAGCCAAAACACGGCCATCGCCCCAGCCAGAAACCGTCCCAGACCGTGCCCGCTCGTCAGTTCACTGGCAAACCCAAAGCTGATCCCAGCGAACAGTAGCACCACGCCCACGACGTACGCGGAATGCACGAAGAAGATCTGCCGGATGATTGGCGTGACACGTTCAAGATTTTCTTGGTATCTGAGTTTTCGCGGCAAATATAGGTTTGCCGCCGATATACCGATCTGCACGAAGCCCGCGATCCTGAGTAGCGTTACGAATCTAGACATAACCGCCTCCTCTTGCTAACTGTGCGTTGCTTACTATGTTCGCCTCGATGCTTCAGAAGATCCCTGCGAAGCCGGGCACGACTCCGCCGCGCAACTGCGGTTCGCTGCCACCCAACGGTACCCTTTGCGAAGGATTTCCATCATTCCGGGAATCCTCGAAATCCATACCAGGGGCCGGCCCCACCAAATCTCACTTCCCAGCGCCACCGCCGCATCCGCGCCGCCATATTGAGCACCATCGCTCAACAAAAATCTCATCTCCAACAGCAGCGCCTCGCGCGACAATCCCAGCAGCTCACCAACGCGAGGATCTTGCAGCGGCGCTACCGCCAAGCCGCGCCGTTCCAGTATCGGCGCCAGCCATCGCACAATTCGCGTGCAGAATTTGCACTCCGCGTCATAAAACAACCACCCTCGCGCATGCCGCCCCTTCCCGTCCGTGTATTCACTCACCAGCGAAATCATCGTCGTCCTCTTTTTCTTCGCTTCTCTATTCACTATTCTCTATCCAGCAGCCTTGGCTTTGCCGCTCCCCAGCAAAGTAATTACTTTTCCGCGGAGCTTTACCACGCCCTTCAGCGCTCCGGTCGGCATGCGGATAATCTCCTCGAACAATCCCGTCATCGCCGTCAGGAACTCCAGCATGTCGGTGAGCCGCTCGCGCGTGTACGCATCTCCCTGCGCATTGGATTTCAACTCCTGGACGCACTCCGCCAGCACATGCAGCGTGGGATCGATCTCCCGCCGCTTTCGCTCTTCCGACACGATCCGGAAAATCTCCCAAACATCCTTAATGGACTCGAAATGATCCCGCCGGTCCCCGAGGACGTGCACCACGCGCACGATCCGCCACCCCTGAAGCTCACGCAAGCTGGTGCTCACGTTCGAGCGCGCCACCGCCAGCGTCTCGGCAATCTCGTCCGCCGGCACCGGCCGCGGCGAAAGGAACAGCAGAGCGTGCACCTGGGCCACGGTGCGGTTAATCCCCCACCGGGTACCCATCTCTCCCCAATGCAAAATGAACTTCTGCGCTACGGGTGTAAGCGAAGCTTTTGTTGTGTCGGTCATTTCTGTTATTTCTCTCTATTCAGAATATATCGTAATTACCGTCCACTTGTCAAGCTCTTTTTTTCGCCCCGCCATTTCTCGCCTTGAAGCTCGAACGGTTCCCGGTCTCTCGCTTCAACCAGGAATTTCGTTCGAGTCTTCCGACCGCTCGTGTTTCTCCAAGAAAAAACTCGCTCAGCTTGCCTATTGGAAATCTACGTTACGAAGCGTCGCAACCTATTGCCGTCATTCGGCACGAGTCTTTTCACGGCTAGCTCCCATCCATTCTTCTCTCAGATCCAGTCTTGACACCGCCGCCGCGACATCCTAAGGTTTTGGACACAGAAGCGGAAATCGCAATCCTCCGCCCACTCCAAGAGATTTCTGCTTTGGAGGTCTCTCATGCCATTGAGCCTTACATCTCTCTCCCTGGTGGATTCGCCGGTAACTCTGCAAGAAGGCCAGAAGATTCTGGAACGTGACGATTTTGTCTGCCAATACTGTGGTCTGGACGGCCGGAGCAGTTTCGAGAATGCCCTGGTTATGCGTGTGGATTTCATCCTCCCTCGCGCCCACAAAGGAAAGAAAGAGCCGCGCAATCTGGTGGCCTGTTGCACACCGTGCAATACCATCAAGGGCACTCGCGTGTATGCCAGTTTTGATGAGGCCAAGGCACACGTCCTCGCCCGGCGCGAAGAGTTGCGCAAAACCTGGGAACTCAACAGGGCGCGCCCGCTCGCTAAATCTGCCAGAGCGTAGATCGGTCTTAAATCCGGCTATTCGCCCGTGAGTGCGGTGCAAGCGGGGAGATAGTTCCCTGCTTGGTGCCCCTGCCGCCTACGGTGCGCGATTCTCTGGGAAAAAACTCGCAATTCTGCGCGCGTCTGTGTTGCCAAGAGGAAGGTAGATTGTCAATCGCGGAGCGCTCGCGCCGGATCCGTCCGCGTCGCACGCCAGGCGGGCAACAAACACGCGGTTGAAGCCACGATCATCATCACAAGCAGTGCTGACCCGAACGCCAGCGGGTCGCGCGGACTCACCTTGAACAAGAGATTCCCAAGCAGCCGAGTTAATCCGAGTGCTACAGCAGCACCGAGAAACACGCCGCCTGCGGTTAACGCCAATCCACGCGACATCACCAGCCGCAGCAGATTCGAAGCGCCAGCGCCAAGGGCCATGCGTAGGCCCAGCTCGCGGGTGCTTTGCGAGACCGCGTAGGACATCACGCCATAGAGCCCGATGGCAGCGAGCAGCAGCGCCAACCCACACAAGACCCCGACTAAAGTTACTGCCACTTGCTGTGGCGAGGTGGAGCGATCGACCTGCTCCTGAAGCGTAATCATCTCGTAAAGCGCAAGGTTCCGGTCCAGCGCGCGCACTTCGCGAACCACCTCTCTCTCAATGGTCCGCAGAGGTTGGGTGGTCCGGATATTCAGCCCCCCTCCTCTTGCAAAATCCTGCCGCAGCGGCACGTAGAAAAATGGTTTCGGGTTTTCCCGCATGCTCTCGTACTTGGAATCCGCAGCCACGCCGACGACTTGCACCCATTTGCCTTTCACTTGAAGGCGCTGGCCCAGGGGACTCTGACCGCGCCAGTAGCGCACGGCCATGGTTTGGTTTACCACAGCCACCAAAGCGGCTTTCTCGTCGTCGGCGCGGCGGAATTCGCGGCCGGAAACGAGTGGGATGCCCATGGTCGCGAAGTAAGCTGGACCCACTTGGTTATACTCCACGCTCGGTTGCTCTTCCGGTGGAAGTTCATATCCGTCTACTGCAATGGGCGACGACGAGTAACTGCCATAGCCCAGCGGCTCCAGGCGCGCCCACGCCGCCGACTCCACGCCAGGCAGCGCGTGGATGCGATCGATCAGCTCGTCTTCAAAAGTCTTGGCGCGCTGGGCGTCGTATGCCGCCGCCACCAAAGACACGCCGGTATTTAACACTGTATGCGTCGTGAAGCCTGGGCTGGTGGTTCGAATTTTCTCCAAACTCTGAATGAGCAGTCCCGCTCCAACCAGCAAAATAAAACAGAGGGAGACCTGGAGCACGACGAGGCTCGAGCGCGACCACGCTCTTCCGCGCGCGCCCACAACACCGGAGGATTCAGCTTTCAGCGTGCCGGAAAGATCCAGGTTGCGCGTCTGAAACGCGGGAACGAGCCCGACAATCAGCGTGGCGATCAGGCAAATCCCGGCGCTCAGTGCCAACACTCGCCAATCGATTTCTCCCGGAAGGTACATCGTCACGCCACCCCGCGCCGGGAAGAGCAGCACTAGCGCATGCCGGCACCAGTAAGCAACAAGGAGTCCGCCCGCTGCGCCGAACGCCGAGAGGATCAGGCCTTCCGTGAGTAGCTGTTGCAACAAGCGGCCACGACCCGCGCCGATGGCCAGCCGCACGGTCATCTCGTGGCGCCGCGCGAAAGAGCGGACAAGCAGGAGATTGCCAACATTCGCGCAGGCAATGAGCAACACAAAAGCCACTACGACGACCATGATTTCGAGTGTTGGAAGCAGAGTTCTCGCGTTGTTGAATGGCGTTTGCCACAACGGCCATAGCTGGATGCCCCGGCCTCGGTTGGTGGCTGGATAATCGGTTTCCAATCGTTGCGCCACAGCGGAAATTTCCTGCTGCGCTTGCCCGCGAGTCACACCGGGCTTAAGCCGCACGAAAGCTTCAATCCAGCGGGCGCCGCGGTCCTCCAGTTTGTAACCGCCCGCTTCAAAAGTTTCCTCCATTGAGGCGGGGACCCAGAAATTCATGGCCCAGCCCACGAAGGTCCCGTAGAATCCTTCCGGCGCGACGCCGACAATGGTGTGCAGCACGCCACTGAACCGCTGCGTCTTCCCGATGATCTGCGGATCACCCTTGAATCTTCCCTTCCAGAGCTGGTAGCTGATCACCGTCACAGGATGGGCCTGGCTTCCTACGTCCTCATCCGGCTCGAATCCGCGCCCGAGAATCGGATGGACGCCAAGGGCATCAAAATAGTTCGCGGACACGATGCTCCCCGTTGTGACCTCGGCGCGCTCCCCGATGCTGAGCGTCGTCCCCGTGATTTTGGTTACGAAAAACGAGTCAAGCAGCGTACAGCTCCTCCGCAAATCGAGGAAGTCGGGCCAGGAGAGAGCGGTACCACCGGGCTCGCCGCGAGCCGTTCCGCCGAGCGCCATGAGCCGCTCCTGGTGGGTTACAAGCGGGTAAGGACGAAACAGGATTCCTTCGATCCAACTGAAAACCGCAGCATTCGCGCCGATCCCGAGAGTGAGGCAAAGGATCGCCAGGATCGAAAAACCAGGATTACGGCGGAGCATGCGGAAACCGAAGCGGAGGTCTTGCAGCAGAGTTTCGATCATGGGCAGTCCTCTCCGTTCGCGGTAAATTTGCTTGGTTTGCTCGAAGCCGCCGAGGCCAAGGAGCGCTTCGCGGCGCGCTTGCTCGGCGCTCAAGCCCTTCCTCTGGTTTAGTTCAACCGCCATTTCCAGGTGCGAGCGCAGTTCCTCGTCGAGATCCTCGTCGAGCCGGCGCCTGCGAAATAGCGCCACTACACGCGCGGTAAGGGTCCGAAGAAATTCCATCATGACGTCGCCTTGAGTACGCGGTCGATCACCGCAGCCATCTGGCTCCAGCCCGCGACCTCATCTCGAAGTTGCTTTCGCCCGCTTCGCGTGAGCGAGTAATACTTCGCTTTGCGCTTGTTCTCCGAGACGCCCCACCTGGACGTAATCCATCCACGCTGCTCCAGCCGAAGCAACGCGGGATAAAGCGAGCCCTGGTTCAGCCGCAGCAGGTCGTCGGAAACCTGCTGAATGCGCAGTGCAATACCAAAGCCGTGCATCGGCCCCATAGTGTCCAGGGTCTTCAGGACCAGGAGGTCCAGGGTCCCTTGCAGCACCTCCGCTTTGGTGGTTGGCATGTCTGCTCCTTTAGACGGTCAAGAGGAATCATGGTAAGCAGGAATATCATGTCTTCCTGTTGGCGGTCAACAGGTCGCAATTAGGCGAGGCGGGAGTTCCGTCTCCAGGATGTCAACCTACGGGTTGAAGTGCGGAGGCCAGCTCCGGAATATCAATGCGGATCACGGTGCCCGCACCCGTGCGACTCTGGATTTCCAATAGAAAATCCGTTCCGTAGAGTACACGCAGGCGTTCCCGCACGTTGCTTAAGCCGATTCCCTCGACGTACACGTGCGGCAATTTTTCTTCGGAAATTCCCACGCCATTGTCTTCAATCTCGACGCGCAATCTCCCGTCGCGGATCGCCGTCCGCAATTCGATCTTGCCCCCGCCCAGCTTTGGGGCAAGCCCGTGCTTCAAGCAGTTTTCCACGATGGGCTGGAGCAGCATGCTGGGAACGAACGCTTCGAGCGCCGCATCGTCAACCTGCTTTACGATGTCCAGGGTGTCTTTTCCGAAGCGGGCCACTTCGATGTCCAGGTAGTCGTCAATGAACTGCAATTCTTCGCGCAATGGCACGAACGTCTCATGCTTGCGTAACAGGCGCCGCAAAATGTTGCTAAGCTTCAGCACCACGCCGCGCGCGGAGTCCGGATCAAAGCGGATCAACGCCGTCACCGTGTTGAGCGTATTAAAGAGAAAGTGCGGATTGATTTGACGGGAGAGCGCGTCCATGCGCGCCCTGAGCAGTAACTGCTGGTGGCGCTCGAGGTTCATCTCGATGCGTGTGTTGTTCCAGATTTTCAGCGGTGAGGCCACGGACATTAGAGTTGCGATGACGACAAGCACCAGCCACCCATCCCAGCGCGCGTCTATCGCAAAAAGCCATTTCGGCTTCGTCGCCAGTACCAGCGCCACGCGGCCCAGCTCCAGTCCGACGCACGCCGCCAGCGGCGCCATTTCCCAGGACAATTCCGCCTTCCGCAACAGGCGCACCGTCGCTTTGGGAATATTGAGAAACGTGAACGGGCCGAAATTCCAGAGATCCTCTTTGTTGGGAATCGCCTGGCGGATTAATCCGCCGAGCAGTCCCGCCCCCGATGCCACCGGCATGGCCAGCCACTCATGCGAAATCAGTGCCGGGATGGTGATGATAGCGCCGCCAATCGGCCCAACCACGCGGCCGCCCAGCAGCCCCATCAGAAACGCGCCCTCCAGCGACAAATCCGCAAACGAATAGGGGGCTCCGCCCACGAGCCGAAGCGTCACGCCTACGATCAGCGGCGGCGTCATGAACAACATCAGTTTAAGTTTCTGGTCGGGATCGCGCTGCTCGGTAAAGAGCACGCGCCGGAAGGTATTCCAGCGCGCCAGCAGGGCGGCGATGGAGGAAACGACGCCGACCTTAAGCAGCAAGGTAAACAGAAGGTCGCGGACTGATGTGGCGGTGTCCATGTCTTAGCAGCTCGTCTCTGCGCTTACGCTAGCCAATCCACGGCCGTATGTAAAGCAGCTCCCTGTTATACTGCTCGTTTCACATGAAGACGAAATCAAGATCTGGCAAGCGCGTCAACAAAAGAACAACGGGCGTGAAAATGGTGGCGCGGGCGGTTCTACCGACGCGGTATGGACGGTTCACGATTCACGGATTCAAAGGCCGCGGGCTGCAGGAAGAGGCAGTCGCGCTAGTTCGCGGAAACTTAAATGGGAAAAGCCTACCCCTGGTGCGTGTGCACTCGCAATGTCTGACCGGAGACGTTCTGGGGTCGCTCCGCTGCGACTGCCGCGCGCAGTTGGAGTTGTCGTTAAAAAAAATCGCGCAAGCGCCTTCGGGTATTTTGCTTTATCTTCCTCAAGAAGGCCGGGGCATCGGCTTGATGAACAAGCTGCGCGCTTACGAATTGCAGGACGACGGCATGGATACGGTGGAAGCGAATGAAAGGCTGGGATTCGCCGCCGACGCGCGCGACTATGATTTCTCCGCGCAAATTTTAAAAAAACTAGGCGCGAAGAAAATCCGGTTGCTTTCAAACAATCCGGAGAAAGTGCGCCAGCTTGAGAACTCCGGCATTCGCGTTGTGGAACGCGTTCCCTGCCAGCCGCGCATCTCAAAAATTTCCCGCGCGTACCTCAAGACAAAAAAAAGCAAGATGGGGCACCTGTTGGCGGGAGTTTGACGCGGAATTCAACAGTTCAGAACTACCCGCCGCCGACGAATTGGACAATTTCGTAGCGATCGCCGGCTTCGACGCGCGTTTCTTGCCACTTCGGGCGCGGCAAGATTTCCAGATTGCGTTCGATGGCGACGCGTCCGGATTCGAGGCCGAGTTGGCGCAATAAATCCGTAACCGTGGCGTTTGCACTTGCAGCGCGGCTTTCTCCGTTTACGGTAATGGTGATCGTGGTTTCCATCTCTTAACTCGCTGACGGCACGCGGGGCCGCGCGCGCAATTGAAAACGCAGATGCCCTTTGACATGCCCGTTCGATGCTTCGATGACCAGTGCGGGCTCGGCACCGGCCAGGCGCGGCATATCGAATTCCATCTGTGCGAGGCCGTCCTTTCCTGTTTCAGTCACAAATTCGCGGGGTTCGGCGGCACCATCGACTCGCGCGGCTACGCGAGCACTGCTTACTGGGCTGCCATTTTTACTATCCCTCACGGAGACGTAGAGGGTGGCTTTCTTTCCTGTGAGCCAGGTTTTCGCGTTGAGAAGTTCCAGTCGGAGAACATTCGAATCGGATGAGACGGCTTGCGCGTGAGGGAATGTTCTCCCTTCGCGAGGGAGGGAAAGCGTCAAGGCCCCGGTTCGAATCTCTTCGATAATGGCGCGGTGCTGTTCGTCGAGGCGCAGCTTCAGCGCTTGCTCGCGATCGGCATCGATGGGGAGCAAGTCGAAATAGCTATTCGTGCGACGATGGAGGACGCGGCCGTGAAAATAGACGGTGGTATCGATGAGAGCGTTGGTCGTGCCGCGATCTTCGGTTTGGACGTGGTAGGTGGTGTCGCCCACTTTGACGTTGGTGTTGTGACCGAAGAGCATCGGCTGGCTCGCTTTGACTTGTCGGGCGAATCGCTTCCGCCTCGCAGGGATCTTACCGGCCCATTTGACCGATTGACGTTCGAATCGTTATTATAACCCTTCGCCTATGAGCGGTTCAGGATTACATACGTATGCTCCGCTTCTCTTACACCTGCTGATCGCCGCGGCGCTGGCCGGCGCACTGACGGCTGTTTCCGTGTTGGTGGGCTGGCGGCGTCCGAGCCGGGCCAAGCTGCAAGCGTACGAATGCGGAATGGAGCCCACCGGCGACGCCCGCGAGCCGTTCTCCGTAAAATTTTACCTGGTAGCGATGGTTTTCATCTTATTTGACGTGGAAGCCATCTTCCTGTACCCCTGGGCGTACATTTTTCGAAGCTTGCGATGGTACGGCTTTGTGGAAATGATGGTTTACATCGCCATCCTGCTGGTCGGTTACCTGTATCTCTGGAAAAAGGGCGCGCTGGATTGGCATAAATAACCGGCGCTAACGGGATTCGAAATCGTGACGCAGTCTTCCAGCCAAACCGCTAATCTTGTCGCCGAAAACCTGCGTTCGTGGAACCCGAAAGCGGTCGCCGAAGTCATCGAATTCAGGGGCGAAACGACAATCGTGGTGCCGCGCGAACTGATTCGAACGGCGGCGGAACGCTGTCGCGACGACGCCAAGCTGAGGTACAACCTGATCACGGACGCGACCTGCGTCGACCGATTCCCGATTGAGCCGCGATTCGAATTGAATTACCACCTGGTTTCGATTCCCTTGCCTGCAAAAGTGCGGTTGAAAGTGCGCCTGTCCGGAAATGATGCGGTGGTGGACTCGCTGGTTCCAGTGTGGCCAGGAGCGAACTGGCTGGAGCGCGAGATTTTTGATCTTTTTGGGATTCGCTTTACGGGGCATCCCGACTTGCGACGCATTTTGCTTCCCGACGATTGGGAAGGCTATCCGTTGCGCAGAGACTATCCCGTAGAAGGCTACCGGGACGTGCCGACCACGGGAGAGCTTTTCAGGAAAAGCAGCACGCCATGACAACCGTTGAAACCGCAACCGGCACCGCGAAAACGATGGTCCTCAACATGGGGCCACAGCACCCATCGACACACGGGGTACTGCGCATCCTGCTGGAGCTGGACGGCGAAACAGTGGTGAGTGCGATCCCCGACCTGGGTTACCTACACACCGGAATTGAAAAATCCTGTGAGGACAAGACGTATTCGCAGGTCATCACGCTTACGGACCGGATGGATTATCTCAATCCGCTGGGGAACAACCTGGTGTATTGCCTGGCGGTGGAAAAATTGCTGGGCCTGGAAGTGCCAAAGCGCGCGCAGTATATCCGGGTGATGATGGTGGAGCTGCAACGGATCTCTTCGCATCTGGTGTGGCTCGGAACGCACGCGATCGATCTTGGAGCGATGTCCGTTTTCCTGTACTGCTTCCGCGAGCGGGAAGAGATTTTGAATATATTCGAACTGTTCAGCGGGCAGCGGATGATGACCAGCTACATTCGAATCGGCGGGATCGCAGTGGAACCGCCGGCGGGCTGGCGGCAGGCAGTTGAGCGATTCCTGAGGATGATGCCGAGCCGCGTGGACGAATACGAAACGCTGCTGACGGAAAACCGCATCTGGATCGGGCGGACCAAAGGTATTGGCTATATTTCGGCGGAAGACGCGATCGCGCTGAGCATGACTGGGCCGACTCTGCGGGCCGCGGGCGTGGCGTACGACAACCGGAAAGTTTTTCCGTACTCGAGCTACGAGGAATTCAGTTTTGACGTGCCGACGAGGACGGAATCGGACTGCTATGCGCGGTACCTGGTGCGCGTGGCGGAAATGCGCGAGAGCTTGAAAATCATCCGGCAGGCGCTAGGCAAGATCACCGAGGAAGGCCCAATCAAAGCGGAAGCGCCGGGCATCATCCCGCCACAGCGGGAAAAGATGAAGACGGAGATGGAAGCGCTCATCTACCACTTCAAGATTTTCACCGAGGGATTTTCGCCCGCGCCGGGAGAGGCTTTTGTTGCTGTGGAATCGCCGCGCGGGGAGCTGGGCTGCTTCGTGGCCAGCGATGGATCGCCGAAGCCGCTGCGCGTGCACTTCCGTGCTCCTTCGTATATCAATTTGCAGGCACTGCCGAAGCTGATCGAAGGGCAGTTGATTTCCGATGTGATTGCCTGCATCGGGACAATCGACATCATTCTAGGAGAAGTAGACAGGTAATCATGGAGCTCTCCCCAACGCTTTCGGCGAAATTTGAAAAGCTGCAGGGCAGTTATCCGGTCAAGCGCAGCGCGCTGATCCCGATGCTGATGTATGCCCAGGATGAGTTTGGTTTCATCAGCGACGAAATGATCGCGGAGATCGGCGTCCGGCTCGACCTGAACAACGTGCAAATCGAAGAAACGCTGGCGTATTACTCGATGCTGCGGCGGAAGCCCATGGGCAAGCATCACGTGCAGATTTGCACGAACGTGGCATGCATGCTGAAGGGCGGTTACACGCTGCTCGAACGCGCGAAGAAACGGTTGGAGATCGGCCACAAGGAAACCACGCAGGACGGCGTTTTTTCACTCGAAGAAGTGGAATGCATCGGGGCGTGCACCGGCGCGCCGGCCATGCAGGTCAACTACGACTTCTACGAGAATCTGACGGCGCTCAAGTTCGACCGCATCATCGAAGATCTGGATGCGGGAAGGCGTCCCGCTCCAGAGCCAGTTATTTCCGGCGCGCTCCATGAGCGTCATTGGGCGGAAACGCCGCTGATCAGCCGGCGTTGGGGCATGAAGGATTCGCACAAGATTGAGGTTTATGTGATGCAGGGCGGCTACCAGGCGCTGGAAAAAGCGCTGAAGGAGATGACGCCCGAGGCAGTGATCGAGGAAGTGAAGAAATCGAATCTGCGCGGACGAGGCGGCGCGGGTTTCCCGACAGGGATGAAGTGGTCGTTTGTGCCGAAAGACACGCCGAGAGAGAAGTATGTGATCTGCAACGCGGATGAATCCGAGCCGGGTACCTGCAAAGACCGTCCGCTGATGGAGATGGACCCGCACCAAATGATCGAGGGGATGGTGATTGCGGGACGCGCCATTGGCTCGCACCAGGGTTTCATTTACATTCGCGGAGAATACCGCTACGTCTTGGACATCGTAGATGCAGCGATTGCGGAAGCATACGCGCGAGGCTATCTTGGGAAAAATATTCTGGGCTCGGGGTTTGATTTCGACCTGCTGATTCACACTGGCGCGGGGGCGTACGAATGCGGAGAAGAATCTGCGCTGATGGAATCGCTGGAAGGCAAGCGCGGGTATCCGAGGATCAAGCCGCCGTTCCCGGCGGTTGTCGGGTTGTATGGTTGCCCGACGATCATCAATAACGTGGAAACGCTGAGCGCGATTCCTTCGATCATTCGCGAGGGCGGCGAAGCATACGCGAATCGCGGGACACCGAGAAACGGCGGCACGCGATTGCTCTGCGTCGCGGGCCACGTCAACAAGCCGGGGATTTACGAAATTCCGCTGGGCATGAACATGAAGAAGTTCATCTACGAGACGGCGGGGGGAATTCCGCGGGGGAAGAAACTGAAAGCGGTGATTCCCGGAGGGAGCTCGTGCCCGCTGCTCGCCGCCGACGAAATTGACATCCCGATGGATTACGACGCCGTGGCGAAGGCCGGATCGATGCTGGGTTCCGGCGGCATGGTATTGATGGACGAAGATACCTGCATGGTGGACATGGCGCGGCGCATCATGCACTTCTACGCGCATGAATCCTGCGGCTGGTGCATCCCTTGCCGCGAAGGCACGGCCTGGCTGCGCAAGATCCTGGAACGATTTCACGCGGGGTTGGGGCGCCTGGAAGACATTGACATGATCGCGGACCTGGCGAAAAACATGCTGGGTCGGACGTTTTGTCCGCTGGGAGACGCAGCAGCGATGCCCACGATCAGCATCATGAAGAAGTGGCGCGGAGAGTTTGAGGAACATCTGAAGGGGCCCTGTCCGTACAAATCCGTCGAAGCACTTGTCGGTGCGGGGTAAAGCGGTTCGCGATAGGAATCCATGCCAGACCAGAAACTCGTCAAGCTAAAGATCAACGGCCGCGAAGTGCAGGTGCCGCAGGGGACGCTTGTGATTGAAGCGACGCGGCGCATTGGGACGGAGGTGCCCTCGTTTTGTTATTACCCAGGGCTCTCGTTGCAGGCGGCTTGCCGGATGTGCCTGGTGGAAGTGGAAAAAGCGCCGAAGCTGCAGACGGCGTGCACGCTGGTGGCGACGGAAGGGATGATCGTTCGAACGGACACCGAACAGGTGCGCCAGGCGCGCAAATACATGCTGGAATTTCTGCTAACGAATCATCCTCTTGATTGCCCGGTATGCGACAAGGGCGGCGAGTGCGAATTGCAGGACATGGTTTTTCGGTACGGCGCGGATTCCAGCAGGTTCGTCGAAGAAAAAATTCACCGGCCGGAAGAAAAATGGTCGGAGCTGGTTTATTACGATGCGCCGCGATGCATTCTTTGCTTCCGCTGTGTGCGCGTTTGCGATGAAGGAATGGACGTGAAGGCGCTGGGCGTCGGGATGCGCGGGGCGAACAGCGTGATTATCCCGAATCGCGAGGATCACCTGGAGTGCGAAGAGTGCGGGATGTGCATTGATATTTGCCCGGTGGGAGCGCTGACCAGCGGGACGTACCGGTATAAAACGCGGCCGTGGGAGATGAACTACGTGCCGACGATCTGCACGCACTGTTCGAACGGGTGCAAGACGACGCTGAGCGTGCGCAATCACGAAATTCTGCGCTCGAACAACCGCGATTTGAGCGGAATCAACCAAGATTTCCTGTGCGTGAAGGGGCGGTTTGGATTTGATTTCACGAGGCATCCGGAGCGCATCCGGCAGCCGCTGGTTCGCAAGGGCGACAAACTTAACCCCGTTTCGTGGGAGGAAGCGGCGCAAGCCGCGGCGACGAAGCTGAAAGCTGTTTACGACGCGGGCGGAAAAGATTCGATTGGGTTCATCGGCTCGAACCGCACTTCGAATGAAGAGAATTATTTGCTTCAGCGGATGGCGCGCGCGACGTTTGGGACCAACAACATCGACCATCACCGGACGGCGGATTATACCGGGTTGGTGACAGCCCTGGGCGAGCACGCAGGCGATTCCATGCTCACCATGAAGCAATTGTACGAAGCAAAGGCCGTGCTGCTGATTGGGAACGACCCCACCGAGCAGAATCCGCTGGTGGCCTGGCAGATTCGCACCGGGGTCCGCCATCACGGGACGAAGCTCTTCGTGATCAACGCGAAAGAGATCAAGCTGAAGCGCAAGGCCAAGCAGTTTGTGAAAGTGGCGACCGGGCAGGAACCTGCGGCGCTGAAGTGGCTGGCGCATGAGGAAGGGCAACTGGCACCGGCGCTGGTCGAGCAACTGGTGCAATTGAAGGCAGCGCTCGAGGCAGAGAACGATGTTGCCGTCGTATTTGGCGCGGAAGTTTCCGGCGCAGCGATCGCGACGCTGGTGGCATTTGGATCGAGGCTGCCGGGAAAGACGCGCTACATGGCGCTGGGGGATTACTCGAACTCGCGGGGCGCGGCGGATATGGGCCTGCTGCCGGACCGGTTGCCAGGATATCAGTATGTGGGCGATCTCCGCGCGCATGAATCTTTCGAGAAATTGTGGGGCTGCGGTCCGATACCAACGAAGCCAGGGCTCATTGCGTCGCGGATGGTGGAAGCAGCTCAAGCGGGCAATCTGAAGGCGCTGTACGTGGTTGGCGCAAACCCTCTGGCACATTTCGGAACGCTGGGTTTTGGGCGAGGCAAGCTGGAGTTGCTCGTCGTGCATGAGATGTTTCTGACGGAAACGGCGAAAGTCGCGGATATCGTTTTTCCCGCGGCGTCGGCGTACGAGAAGGACGGCACGGTCACGAACACGTCAGGCGAGATTCAACTTCTGCGCAAAGGCGCGGAAGTGATGGGGCCACGGACGGACTTTGATTTGCTGCGTATTCTGTCCCACCAATTGGAAAAGCTGGGACTGGGCAAAGCGTTTCATTACAGGACGCCGGCGGCGGTGTTCGAAGAAATTCGCAAGGCGGCGCCTGCTTATAACGTCGAGCTGGCAGGTTTGCTGACGGGCGGCGCCGAGGCGACGCGCGTGGTGTTTTCGAAGAATGGCCATGCGCCCTACGATGTGCCCGTCGGACTGATTCGCTCGGCGCAAGACACACTATTCACGAGCGGGACGCTTGGCCGCTTCTGTACGATGATGGAATCCCTGCCGGAGGCGGTGGCGAAGCCGTGACCGCGATCCTCGCCGCGAACGCCGAACTGATTATCACGATCATAAAGATCGTGCTGCTGCTGTTCATCGTATTGACGGTCAATGCGTACCTGACATGGTTCGAGCGCAAAGTTGTGGCGCACATTCAGTCGCGCTGGGGACCGTACCGTGTGGGGCCGCACGGATTGTTGCAGCCGCTGGCGGACGGCGTGAAATTCTTATTCAAAGAGGACCCGACGCCTGCGGGCGTGGACAAGTTCGTCTACTACCTGGCGCCGCTGCTGGCGTTGGCGCTGGCCATGACGTCGATTGCGATCATTCCGTTCGGGCCAGATCCGATCCGAGTGTTCGGGCACGACATTTATCTGGGCATCGCGCCACCAGACTTGAACATCGGAATTCTGGCGCTTTTCGCAATCACGGCATTGGGAGTTTACGGGGTCGCTCTGGCGGGATGGTCTTCGAACAGCAAATATCCGCTGCTGGGCGGGCTGCGCAGCTCGGCGCAGATGATCAGCTATGAACTGGCGCTGACGATGTCCGTGGTCGGAGTCCTGCTGCTTGCGGGAAGCTTCAACCTCAAAGAAATTATCGCGGCGCAGGGCAAGCATTCGGAGTGGGGGCTGCTCGGCTGGAATATCTGGCCACAGATTCTGGGATTTTTTTGTTTTTTTGTCGCGGCCATCGCGGAAACGAACCGGGCGCCATTCGATCTGCCCGAGGCGGAGTCTGAGCTTGTCGCGGGCTTCCACACGGAATATGCGAGTTTCAAATTCGCGATGTTTTTTATCGCGGAGTACACGAGCATGATCACGGTTTCGTGCTTGTGCTCGATCATGTTCTTCGGCGGATGGCTGTCTCCCTTCCCTGCTTCGTGGACATGGACGCACTACCTGCCTTCGTTGATCCTGATTCCATTTGGGGCCTGGGTGATCTGGGACGGTTTTCGCTATGAAACGATTTTCGGGAAACTTATTTTGCCGGTTGTGGGAACTGCTTTCGCCGGGCTGGGCGGGTTATTTCTCGCATTGCCTGGGGTGAATGATTTTATTCAGGCGCCGTTCTGGCTGCTGTCGAAGATTTTTGTTTTCCTGTTCGTGTACGTGTGGATGCGCGGGACGCTGCCGCGATTCCGGTATGACCAACTGATGGCTTTCGGGTGGAAACTGCTGCTGCCGGTCTCGATTGTGAACGTGATCGTGACCAGCTTCGCCATTTTGAAGTGGGGCGCGAAATGACGCCGCCGCTCGCGGTATTTTTCGCGCTAGCGGCGCTGGCGGTGATCGGCGCGGTTAGCCTGATTCTGCAAAAGCATCCGATTCACAGCGCGCTGTCGCTGATCGTGGTGATGGTTGCGATCGCGGGATTGTATCTTCTGATGGGCGCGGAATTCGTCGCGGCGGTGCAGATTATCGTGTACGGCGGCGCGATCATGGTGTTATTCGTCATGGTCATCATGCTGTTGAATGCGGGAGTCGAGGAACACACCAGCCTATCGAAGATGGCGGGGGCGCCCGGTTTGCTGCTGGTGGTGGCTCTGGTGGGATTCGTGGCCGCGACAGTCGCGAGGTCGGCGGAGAGCGTGCAGGGGTCTCCGCAAATGGGAGCGTTGTCTCCGACGAGCGGTATTTCAAACATGATCTTCCGGGATTTCGTTTATCCGTTCGAATTGACGTCGTTCCTCATCCTTGTGGCGATTCTGGGCGCGACCATGCTGGCGCAGCGGGAGAAAAACTGAGATGGTGCCGACGAATTATTACGTGGTGTTGAGCGCAATCCTGTTCGGGCTGGGCGTGTTTGCGTTCGTTTTCAAGCGGAATATCATCACGATTTTCATGTCCATCGAGTTGATGCTGAATGCCGTGAACCTGGCGTTCGTGGCGTTCAGCCAGGCGCTGGGGAAACTGGATGGGCAGGTCTTTGTGCTGTTTGTGATTGTGGTCGCGGCAGCGGAAGCAGCCGTGGGACTGGGAATCATCATTTTGATAGCGCGCAACCGGCAGACGCTCAATGTCGAACGTGTTGACCTGCTGAAATTCTGATGCCGACATATCCCATGCTCGAGTATTTGTGGATTATTCCGCTGTTGCCGCTGCTGGGCTCGGCGGTGAATGGGATTTTTGGCGCGAAGTGGCCGAATAAAATCGTCAATTGGGTGGCGATTGGCTCGACGGGCTTGTCGTTTTTGGGCGCCTTGGAGGCGGTCCGGGAGTTTTTTGAGTCGGGGCAGGCGCTCGTCCACAAGGAATTCTTCACGTGGATTGCGGCGGGTAATTTCCGCGCGGGCTTCGACCTGCAGATGGACCAGCTCACTGTAGTAATGGTGCTGGTGGTCACTGGAGTAGGCTGGCTGATTCACATTTATGCGACCGGGTACATGGCGCATGAAGGCGGGTACTACCGGTTCTTTTCCTACCTGAACCTGTTCATGTTTTTCATGCTGATTCTGGTGCTGGCGGCGAATTACGCGCTGCTGTTTGTTGGCTGGGAAGGCGTGGGGCTCTCGAGCTACTTGTTGATCGGTTTTTATTTTTTGAGGAAGTCGGCGGCGGATGCAGGGAAAAAAGCATTCATCGTCAACCGCATCGGCGACTTCGGATTCATGCTGGGGATGTTTTTGCTGTTCCGCACGTTCCACACGCTGGATTTCGTCACTCTGTTTAACACCGTCGCGAAATTGAATTGGCAGCCAGAGGCTTGGGGACAGTTCGGAACTTTCACCGTGGCCGGCCTGTTGTTATTCATGGGTGCGTGCGGAAAGTCGGCGCAATTGCCGCTGTATGTGTGGCTGCCAGACGCGATGGAAGGTCCGACGCCGGTCAGCGCGTTGATTCACGCGGCCACGATGGTGACGGCCGGTGTCTACGTTGTGACGCGCTCGCACATTCTCTTTACACACTCGGAAACGGCTCTCGTTGTAGTTGGGACGGTGGGCTGCGCGACGGCGTTTTTCGCGGCGACCATCGGACTGGCACAGACGGATATCAAGAAAGTTCTCGCATACTCAACAGTCAGCCAGCTTGGCTACATGTTCCTGGCTTGCGGAGTGGGCGCGTTTGGAGCGGGAATCTTTCACCTGATGACGCACGCGTTCTTCAAGGCGCTGCTCTTCCTTGCCGCGGGGTCGGTGATTCACGCGATAGGCGGCGAGCAGGACATGCGCAAGATGGGTGGTTTGGGCAAGAAAATCAAATACACCTATTCGACCATGCTGATCGCAACACTCGCGATTGCCGGCGCTCCGCTATTCGCTGGATTCTTCTCCAAGGACGCAATTCTTTACGCTGCGTACGTTCGAGAAGGCGGCATGCACCCGCTTTACTTCGTGGGATTGTTCACGGCGCTCCTGACCTCTTTCTATATGTTCCGGTTGATTTTTCTTACTTTCCACGGCAAGCCGCGCTACGACGAAAAAAAAGTTCACGTGCACGAATCGCCCTGGAACATGCTCGGGCCTCTGGTTGTTCTGGCGGTACTTTCGATTTTTGGCGGCTGGTTTGCGCTCCCGGCGTTTTTTGATAAGCCGGATATCTTCGCGGAATTTCTCAAGCCTGTCTTTGGCGGCGCCGAAGCCGCCGGAGAAGCAGCGGCCCATCCTTCGGAACTGGTGTTCGCAATAATAGCGGTGGCCACAGCCCTGCTCGGCTTTCTCACGGCCTTCTGGCTTTATCTCCGCCAGCCCGGAAAGGCTGAATCCATTGCCAAATCATTGGGCGGGCTCTACACCACAGTGCTGAACAAATATTACGTTGATGAGATTTACGCAGCGCTTGTGGTGAAGCCGTTGCTTTGGGTTTCAACGAACGTGCTTTGGAAGACGGTGGATGTTGCCGGGATTGATGGCGCCGTGAACGGGATCGCCGAGGGCGCCACGGCTATCGGAGATGGCCTGCGGCACACGCAATCGGGGAATACGCGCAGCTATGCCGTTTGGGTGGTCATCGGAGCCATCGTGATTATCGCGGTGATCTTCTTCTGGCCGAGCGCCGGGAAGCCGGTTCTCGGAATGGTGCGCTGATGTTGTCGGGCGGACACCTGCTTTCGGTGGTCATTTTCTTCCCTGCGGTGGGCGCGCTCGCGCTCTTACTGTTACACGGAGACGATCACAAATACATCCGGATTATCGCGCTGATCGTTTCGGTTGCCGAATTTCTGTTCTCGCTATTGATGCTCAAGGGCGTGCCCGCCGGGACCGCGGGCTATCAACTGGAAGAATTCGCGAAGTGGATCCATCAGCCGCCCATCAACTACCACCTTGGCGTTGATGGTATCAGCATGTTCCTTGTCATTCTGACGACGTTCCTGACGTCGATTTCGGTTCTGGCGTCGTGGAAGAACGTCGAGCACCGCGTTAAAGGATTCTTCGTCGCGCTGCTCCTGCTGGAAGTCGGCGTGGTGGGCGTGTTCCTCTCGCTGGATCTTTTTCTCTTCTTTTTGTTCTGGGAAGTGATGCTGATTCCGATGGCGCTGCTGATCGGCATCTGGGGCCACGAGCGCCGTGTGTATGCCGCCGTGAAGTTTGTGCTTTATACCATGGCGGGCTCGATCCTGATGCTGGTAGGGATCGTCTGGTTGTACAACGCCACGGGCACGTTCGATTTGCCAAAGATTCAGGAGACGCTGGCAGCTGGTCTGCTTGCGGACCAGCCGAGAGCAGAGATGCTGCTGTTCCTGGCGTTCTTCGTAGCGTTTGCGATCAAGGTGCCGCTCTTCCCGTTGCACACCTGGCTACCGGACGCCCACGTGGAAGCGCCCACGGCGGGTTCGGTGATGCTCGCGGGCGTGCTGCTGAAGATGGGTACGTACGGAATGATCCGGTTCTGTTTGCCGCTTTTCCCGGACGCTTCGCACCGCGCGGCACGGTGGGTCGCCGTGCTGGCGATTATCGGGATCATTTACGGCGCGCTGGTGGCAATGGTACAGCCAAACTTGAAAAAGCTGGTCGCGTATTCCTCGGTGAGCCACTTAGGGTTCGTGGTGCTGGGCATTTTTGCATTCCAGAATATCTCTATGCAGGGCGCGGTTTACCAGATGCTGGCGCATGGCATCTCGACGGGCGCGCTCTTTCTACTTGTGGGCATGCTGCACGACCGGCGGCACACGTTTGAAATCAGCGAATTCGGCGGGCTCGCCACGCCGATGCCCAAGCTGGCGGCGTTCTTCCTGTTTGTGGCGCTCTCATCGCTGGGCTTGCCGATGTTGAATGGATTTGTGGGCGAGTACCTGATTCTACTGGGAACGTACCAGCGTCACTGGGGATGGGCATCGTGGGCCGCGCTCGGAGTAATTCTTTCGGCTTGTTACCTGCTGTGGTCGTATCAGCGGGTGTTCTTCGGCGAGATTACGAAAGAGAAAAACCGCGCGCTCCCAGATGCCTCGACACGAGAAAAATGGATTCTCGCGACGATGGCGGTGGTCACGCTGTGGATGGGCATCGGTTCCGTCTTTATCACACGGCGCACGGCGGCTGCCACGCAAACAGTGATTGAGCAGGTGGAACCGCAGAGGCCGTACGAGGCCGCGATTCCGTCCGGAGCAGCACCATGGGCAGCAAACGGGGCTGCGAACACGGCGACGGCAATTTCTGCCAAGAGTTCGGAGCTCGGTAAATGAATTCCGCGATTCCCAACGCCGCAGATTTCTACCGTGTCCTCCCGGAATTAATCTGGTGCGTCTTTGGCTTGCTGGCCATGTTTATGCAGGCGTTCGTGCGGAGCCGGCACTTCTTCACGGCCCTTGCGTTTGTGGGGACGCTTGCGGGAACAGCCGCCTCGTGGGCCGCATTTCATAACGCAGGATCTGGATTCTACGGATTGGTCCGATCGGACGCTTTCAGCTTTTTCTTTCACTTGCTCGTGGGCGCGGTGGCAGTGTTGGTTGTGCTTGTGGCGGCGGGATATCTGGATCGCGAGCGATTGCCGCCCGCGGAATTCTACGCGTTGCTGCTCTTTGCCACCGCCGGGATGGGCGTGCTGGCCTCAGCGCAGGAGCTGCTCACCGCTTTCATCGGATTGGAGATGAGTTCGATTTCGAGCTACATCCTGGCCGGCTACCGGCGCGACTCGTTGAAGTCCAGCGAATCGGCGATGAAGTATTTTTTGCTGGGCTCTTTCGCGACGGCATTTTTTCTTTATGGGATTGCGCTGGTGTACGGTTCGACGGGTACGACCGTGCTGGAAAGGATGGCCGGCGCGGACCCCGGGAGCACGCTCCTGAAGCTGGGCCTGGCGATGATCCTGATCGGGCTGGGCTTCAAGGTAGCCGCAGCGCCGTTCCAGGTATGGACACCGGACGTTTATGAAGGCGCGCCCACGCCAGTCACCGCGCTTTTTTCGGCGGGACCGAAGGCGGCGGCGTTTGCGCTGCTGCTGCGCATCTTTGCGACGGTCCCCGCGGCGACACACTTCTGGTTCTGGGCCTTCTGGGTGCTCGCGGCGCTGACGATGTTCGTGGGAAATCTGGGCGCCATAGTGCAAACCAACATCAAGCGTCTACTGGCCTACAGCTCCATCGCGCACGCGGGCTATATCCTGGTGGCTTTTGCGGCCGTCACTTCCATGGCGCAGGGCGGATCGGCAGAAGCCGCGCCGGCGTATGCGGCGGTGCTTTTCTATCTGCTCAGTTACGCACTGATGAAGGTCGGGGCATTCACGATCGTTTCGCAGCTTGGTGGAGCAGGCGAGAAAAATGTGTCTCTGGACGATTACGCTGGACTTTCCGAGCGTCAGCCGGTTGTGGCGGCGATGCTGAGCATTTATTTGCTTTCGCTACTGGGGCTGCCGATTACCGCGGGGTTTTTCGGGAAGTTCTACATCTTCAAGGCGGCCGTGAACTCCCACTTGCTCTGGCTTGCGGTGCTGATGGCCATCAACAGCATCATCGGGTCGTACTATTATCTGCGGGTCATCGTGGTGATGTATATGCGAGAGCCAAGCGCGGAGGTGGCCGCGAATGGACCGGTGCGTTTCCCCTTGACAGTCAATCTGGTGGTGGCAATCACGGCGATCGGGACGATCCTCTTCGGCGTGATGCCCAACCCCGTCATCAACTTCATCCTCCGGCCGAATCTCCTCGGACACTGATCGTGCTGTTCGTTCCGTTGCCTCTTCCTCAAAAATAAAACGGCCCGAAGGTTTGCGCCTCCGGGCCGCTTGAAAATCCTTTTCTTGATTCTTAGATCTTCACGAAAATGATAACCAGCGTGAAGAGTGCGAGCGTTTCGACGAATACGAGGCCGAGAATCATGGCCGCGCGAATCGCTGCCGCCGCTCCGGGATTGCGGGCCATACCTTCGCAAGCTGCGGATGCGATACGGCCCTGACCAAGCGCACCACCAAAGGCCGCGAGCGCCATACCGAAGCCTGCGGCAATCGCCAGCAAGCCCTTGCCGCCGGCTGCCGCACCTGCCGATTCCTGGGCAAACGCGGACGGCACGATCAACATCACCGCCATGAGCGCCAACAACACAACAGTCCACTTCTTCATCACTTCCTCCTTATGAACCGCCGCCAGGAGGTGGTTCCCGGACACCGTGCAGCCGGGCTCACACTGGAGCAGCCAATTGCCGGCAAAAATTCTCCGGCAAAACCGATTAGTGCTCGTCGGCCGTGGCCATGCCCAAATAGACCGAGGGCAGCACCGTGAAAATGTAGGCCTGAATGATTGCCACAAAAATATGCAAACCTATAAAGGCAATCGGAATGGTCGCCGGCAGCACCGCGACGACAATGCCAAACACCGGAGACTTGGACCACGCTGCAACGGTGGCCATCGAGAATAAACTCAAGAAAATCGAGTAGAGCAAGTCACTAGCAAGTATGTTGGCCCAGAGACGGACGGTCAGGGAAAGTACGCGGGCCGAGGTACTGACGATTTCAACGGGGAAAAGCAGGATTGCCAGCAGCCAATCTCCCAATTTCTTCGGGGCGCCAGCAAACGTGAGCAGGTAACCAACGACTCCGTGGTGCTTGATGCCCTGCCAGTTGAAGTACAAAAACGTCAGAGTGGCACACGCGAGTGGTACCGTTTTATTGGCCGTAGGAGCAGCGAAAACTGGGAACACGCTGAGTAGATTAGACAAAAGAACGAAGACGGAGATCGTGCCAACGAAAGGGAGCAGCTTGACAGCACCGTGATGAACGTTTTCTTCGAGAAGATCCTTGATGCCGAAACCGAGTGGATTGGTCAGAAGCAGTTCGGCGACCTGCTGAGAAGCACCCGGCTTCTCAACAGAGAGCCGGGAACGAAGAAAGAGAGCAAGCAGCGTTCCAATGACGAGCACCACGAAAGCCATCACAACGTGTTCCGGGATAGGCAGTTCGGGGTTTTCCGGCTTGATGTGCAGGGCAGTGAGCAGCGCTAGGGCGAATCGCCCGAGGTAGTGGTTTACAAGCAGCGTCAGTCCGGTAACGTGTTCAATCATTCGTCAGTCCACAGGGCGCAGGATTTCGTACACACTCGCCGCGATTGTCGCGGCTCCAAGAGCACACAAGCCCACAACCATGCTCAACAGGGGAACTTTCAGAAATTCAAAAATAACATAGACGGCGAGGCCTATCAAGCCGTAGCGGAAGACCATCCCGAAGTAACTGCTGATGGGGACCACGGGCTTTTCCTTGTAAGCTTGCGCGGTGGAGGCCACCACAAGCGCGTTCAGACCTTGCTTGAGCCAGCGAAAATTCAGCCAGGCCATTGCCGCGCCGATGGCCAAACCAGCGCCCCAACGGCGATCCCCCAGCAGTGCGACGAGAAGCGCGGCGGCAAAGCCGATGAGCAGCGTCAGCCATGAGATGCGCCGCTCTGTGACGGCTCCATGCGACGGTTCAACTCCGCTTGGCTCCATCGCCGCCTCCTGGCAACCGCCGAAGGACGTCACGAACTCCGCCGATAAACCCAAGTCCGCCAAGGATGAGCATGAAGACGGGTTTGGTATGCAGCCAGCGATCGAGAAAAAAACCGAACAGCCCTCCAACGACGACGGCCGAGACGAGCACGAAGGGCAATTCCATCGCGATGGTGGCCTGGTTCGCGGCGTCTTTGGCTTTTTCCGCGCCGGGTACGGACAACCCATTCTTGTCCGGCTTATTGTCCGAAGGCGAAGGCATAGTGGGCGAGCCGCGTGAACGGCTCAGGATACAACCCGGCGGCGAGCGTGACAAACACGGCAACGGCAAGGACCACAGCCTGGGCGCTGGTCAAGACGGGTCGGGGTGCTTCGCCGGGCTGCTTGAGCCAGGCGTGCACGATGATGCGGAAGTAGTAGTAGAGCGCGGGCACAATGTAGAGCACGGCGAAGACGGCGAGCAGAGGATGCTTGGTTTCGATGAGCGAAAGAAAAATAAAATATTTGCCCATGAAGCCGGCGGTGGGCGGAATCCCCGCGAGCGACAGCATGAAGATCAGCAGCAACAGCGCCGCCGCAGGACTGCGCTGGTACAGGCCATTTAAATCTTCGAGCTCATCGCCGATCAAGCCCTTCTGGCGGAGGACAATGATCACCGCAAAAGCGCCTGCGGTCATAAAGACGTAGGCAAACAAGTAGTACGCAATTCCCGTGAATGCCGTGTCGTTGAAAGCGACGAGGCCGAGCAGGATGTACCCGACATGAGAAATGGAGGAGTAGGCCAGGAGGCGTTTGACGTTGGTTTGCGTAAGCGCAGCAAGGTTGCCCCAAGTAAGCGTGGCGACCGCGATGCCGGCGACAAGGTACATCCAGGTCTCCTGCGACGCTGCAAACACGCCGAGGAAGAGACGAAGAAGGAGAGCGAAGCTGGCCGTTTTCGATGCCACACTCACGTAAGTGGTGACCGGGGTTGGAGCCCCTTCGTAGACGTCCGGAGCCCACTGATGAAATGGAACCGCAGCAACTTTGAAAAATAATCCCACGGCGACGAGGACGAAGGCGATGATCGGCAGCACTTGAAGGAGGAAAGGATCAAAACGCAAGGCCAGGGGAAACTGGGTCTGTAGAATATTTCGCATTTGCTCGCCTGGCGCCCCAGGCTGCTGGCTGAGCGCGATGATGTGAACCAATTTATCCCGCTGCCCGAGTGCGGCGCCAATCCGGACAACGTTGGTTGAGGCGCTGAGTCCGTAGAGAAGCGAAAAACCATACGCCAGAATTCCGGAACTGAACGCCCCGAGGAGAACGTATTTCAAGGCGGCTTCATTCGAACGCTTTTCCCGGCGCAAGAAGCCAGTCAGCACGTAGAAGCTCAGCGCCATGGTTTCCAGGCCGAGGAAGAGCACGATGAGATCTACGCCCGAAGCCATCAGCATCATTCCTACGCAAGCGAAGAGCAGCAGCGCGTAGTACTCCCCCTCCTGTTCCTCCTCAATCTCCATGTATTTCACGGAGAGAAGAATGACCAGGGCCGTAGCCGCCAGGAAGAGCGACGCGAAAAAGAGAAAGAATCCGTCCACGATTGCGGATTCATGGAATCCTACTAATTCGCCGCGAAGCGCAACTTGGCCGCGAAGTTTCCAGAGGGACAGCGCGCTGAGCAGTGTCCCGGCGAACGCGGCCTTGGGATAAAAATCCTTGAAGAAAATCCTGGCCCAAATCCGGCCTAGCCAAGTGTCTTCCGCGGGGTCGTAGTCACTGAACCCGATCAAGAGAATGCCCAGACCGAAGAGAGTAAGCTCCATCTCAGGCAGAATGACGGCACCGTCACCCTGAAGATAGCTGAGAATCGAGTTGAGGAAAGGAATATTCATCTGGGCTGGTTATTTCGCCTCGGCTGCGGAAGCGCGGATTTCAGCGGGCGGCAAGTTCGCGCGTTCCGCCTTGTAAAAGTCCGGATTCACCTGCCGGACGATATTTTCGACCGGCTTTTCGATGAAGGCGAAAAACGGTTTCGGGTAGATACCGATCCAGAAAGCCAGGAAGACAAGCGGGACAAGCGTGAAGTACTCGCGAAGATTCAAGTCCGGCAGATGTTCGTTGGCGGTGTGTGTGACCGAGCCGAACATTACCCGCTGGTAGAGCCAAAGCAAATATGCCGCGCCGAGCACCACGCCCAGCGTGCCCCAGGCAGCCCAAGCTTTGCTCACCTGAAACGCGCCCTGGAGAATCGTGAATTCCCCGATGAAACCGTTGAGGAGCGGCATGCCCAGCGAGCTGAGGCTGATGATGAGATAGATCGCCGCGAAATTCGGCATCGGCGTGGCGAGGCCGCCAAATTCAGAAATCAACCGGGTGTGGCGGCGTTCGTAGAGGACACCGACAATCAGGAACAGCGCTCCGGTGGAGATGCCGTGATTGACCTGCTGGATTACGCTGCCGGACAGGCCGAGCGGCGTGAGCGCGAAGATTCCCAGCGTGCAGAAGCCGAGATGGCTGACGGAACTGTAAGCAATCAGGCGTTTCATGTCTTTTTGCATGAGGCAGACCAGCGCGCCGTAAACGATGCCAACCAGCGACAAGAAAATAACAACCTTGATGATTCGCGAGCGGAGCGCAGGATCGGCTGGCAGCAACGGAAGCGAAAAGCGAATGAATCCGTACGTGCCCATCTTTAGTAGCACGCCGGCCAGGATGACGGAGCCCGCGGTGGGAGCTTCCGTGTGCGCGTCGGGGAGCCAGGTGTGAAATGGGAACATGGGAACCTTGATCGCGAAAGCGAAGAAGAAGCCCCAGAAGAGCCAGACCTTTAGCGGATCACGAAAATGCTGAGCGGCTGCGAGGAGCGTGGGGACATCAAACGTGCGGGTTGCGCCCGGCGCCAGCGGCGCATAGAAATAAAGCGCCAGGATGGCCAGGAGCATGACAACCGATCCGGCGAGTGTGTACAGGAAAAATTTGATGGCCGCATAGAGGCGGCGGTCACTGCCCCACACGCCGATCAGGAAATACATCGGGACGAGCATCACTTCCCAGAAAACATAAAAGAGGAAGAAGTCCAGGGACACGAAAACGCCGATCATGCCTGTCTGGAGCAGGAGAAGCAGGATGTAATATTCCTTGGTGCGCTGGTGAATCGCGCTCCAGGAGGAGAGGATCGCGATCATGCCGAGGAACGTAGTGAGCATGACAAGCAAAAGGCTGATGCCGTCAATACCGAGATGATATTTTGCGCCGATCGAGGGGATCCAATCGGCCGTCTCTTCGAAGTTGAAGCCGCCCCATCCTGGTTTGAACCATCGAACCAGCGGCAACGAAACCAGAAAACCAAGCACGCCAAAGACATTTCCAGCGATGCGATGAATGTTCTCATTTTCGCGAGGAACGAAGAGCAACAGTAACGCGCCCACGAGTGGCGTGAACAGGACCACGCTCAAGATATGTTGTGCAAAAAATTGCATTCTCTTTGCCTCTCAGTGCACGCCGCGCAGCAAAACCTGCATATGGTGCCCGTAATACGCCAGAAGAACTACCAGCCCCACCAGGATTAACATCGCGTAACTGGAGAACATTCCGGTTTGCAGCAGACGGACCGGATAGCTGAAAAGCTGCGTCACTTTCGCGCCCAAATTCAGCAGCCCGTCGATGATCCACTTGTCCCACCACATCGAAAGGGTTGAGCCGAAGCGTGCGAGCCAGCCGGCACCGTTTACGCCGAGTCCGTCAATGATGTTCGCGTCGAATCGGCCGAGCCAGGTTCCCAGGTCTTTGGTGCGATTTACAAAAAGAGCGTCATAAATTTCGTCCACATAATATTTGTGGAACAAAAGATCGTAAACCTTGGGCCATTTTCGGACGACGACTTCCGGCGCGAATCTCTTCGAGCGGTAAAATTCGTAGGCAAGCCAAATTCCTACGCCGACCATAGCCAGCGACGCGAGCATCAGGAGGTATTCCTTCACAAGCGAATGATGCGCAATCTTGACCGCCACGGTCTCCGGTAGAACACCGGCAAGCACGGGCTCAAGGAACCGCTCGAAGCGGTTCTCACCACCAAGCGAGCCCGGCCAGCCAATCCACCCGCCGATGACCGACAGCCCAGCGAGAATCATAAGCGGAACGGTCATAGACGGCGGCGATTCGTGGATGTGCTTTTCCACGTGCTCATCGGCTCGGGAGTAGCCAGAGAACGTAAGGAAGACTAGCCGGAACATGTAAAACGCGGTCATGCCCGCAGTGATAAAGCCGACCAGCCACAAAGAAAAATAGCGGTCGAAGGCGCCTCCGAGGATTTCATCCTTGCTGAAGAACCCCGCAAACGGAAAAATCCCGCTGATCGCGAGCGTTGCAACGCCAAATGTCTTCGCGGTGACCGGGATCTTGTCCCACAGGCCGCCCATTTTCTGAATATCCTGTTCGCCAGACATCGCGTGAATCACGCTGCCAGCGCCGAGGAACAGGAGCGCCTTGAAAAAGGCATGGGTCATCAGGTGAAAGACTCCAGCCGCAAACGCGCCGACGCCGAGCGCCAGAAACATATAGCCCAATTGGCTGATCGTCGAATAGGCCAGGACTTTTTTGATGTCGTTCTGCACCAGCGCCATGGACGCCGCGAAAATCGCTGTTACCGCCCCGATAACGGCAACCAAATCCATCGCGAAGGGCGCGAGCTGGTAGATGGCGTTCATGCGTGCCACCATGTAAACGCCCGCCGTCACCATCGTGGCGGCGTGGATCAACGCGCTTACTGGCGTTGGCCCTTCCATGGCGTCGGGGAGCCACACGTACAGAGGAATCTGCGCCGATTTTCCTACTGCGCCAACGAATAACAGCAGCGCGATCGCCGTCAGCGCAGGCGCGCCGTACGCCAGCGCGTGAACGTCCAGTGCTCCCTTCAACGCCTGCAAAATCCCCGACGCTTCAGCCGAATTTTGCAAACCCTGGGAAGTAAACCGGACAGTACCAAGCGTCCAGGCAGTAAAAAGAATTCCCAGGATGAAGCCTGCGTCGCCAATACGATTCACGATGAATGCTTTTTTGCCGGCATCCGATGCTGACTTTTTCAGGAAATAAAAACCGATCAGCAGATAGCTGCACAAGCCGACGCCTTCCCATCCGACGAACATGAGCAGCATGTTGTTCGCGAGGACCAGCGTGAGCATGGCGAACATGAACAGGTTCATGTAACCGAAGAATCGGTAGTAGCCGCCCTCGTGCGCCATGTATCCGATGGAATAAACGTGAATGAGGAATCCCACGCCCGTGACTACCAGGACCATGACACAGGACAGCGGGTCCAACAGATACCCCCAGTCCGCGACGAATGATATCGTCTGGCCAAAAGCTGTCCGCATCGGTCCGGGTGTCAGCCACTCGAACAGGATCTGCTGCGAGACGCGATTTTCCGGAGCGGCAGCGAGCAACTGCATTACCGCGCCCACCGCGCAGACGAAAGACAATCCGACACTGCCGACGCAGAACACCCCGACGATGTTTTTCGGCAAGCGCCTACCGAAAAAGAGCATCAGCGCCGCCGAGACGAGCGGACAGAGCGGGATCCACCAAAGATGATCGAGAAAATATCCCGTGGGCGTCATGCGAGTTTTGCTTCTTCTTTCATGTTTTCGCGCTTCACGCTACCACTTCAACAAATCCATTTCGTCCGCCAGCACCGTTTCACGATTTCGGAAAAACGCGATGATGATACCCAGTCCCACCGCCGCTTCCGCTGCCGCGTCAGCGATGATAAAGAGCGCGAAGACCTGCCCCGCCAGGTCACCATACAGGCGGGAAAAAGCCACAAGATTGATATTCACGGCGTTCAGGATCAGCTCGATGGACATGAGCACGACAATTACATTGCGCCTGGTAACCACACCGATGACGCCAATGATGAAGAGCGCGAGACTCAGGAAAAGATAGTGTCCGATCGGAAGCATCGCTGGTCACGCCCTCCTTTTCGCCATGACGACGGCGCCAATCATGGCCACGAGCAGCAAGACCGAGGCAATCTCAAACGGGAGCAGGTAGGCGTTGAACAAGCTGCGAGCCACGGCTTCTGAGTTGGCAGGCAATTTGTCCGCAGGCGCCGCAGCCAGCACCGGCAGTCCCTGTCCGGGCATTTTCCCGGACGACCAGAGCATCACGCCAACCTGCGCGGCCAGCGCCAGGGAAACGATGAACGCGACCCACTTCTGCCGCGCAAACTGGATCTGGTGCAGCGCCACATCCAAATTGACGAGCATGATGACGAATACAAACAGCACCATGATGCCGCCGACATACAGAATGATCTGCACGATGAACAAAAACTCGGCTCGAAGTTGCAGGAAAATTCCGGCGGTGGCGAGGAGCGAAGTAACCAGGAAGATGGCGCTGTGCACGGCGTTACGCCGCGTCACGGTGAGCACTGCCCCGGCCACCGCGATTCCCGCGAAGAAATAGAAGATGACTTTATCCAGCATAGAAATCCGAAGCCGCAGTGGCGTCCTGCTTCGTCCCGCCCTCTCTTTCGGCAGCCAAAATAAGAAGTGCAGCCAAGAGCGTAATCACGGCCGCCGGAGTGGTGGCCAGCAGCAACTTCCAACCCTGCAATTGAAAGTACGCTCCGATGATCATGGCCACGCCAACCATCAACACGTTGATGAGCGACAACGGGATCAGAAAGTGCCACCCCAGCCGCATCAACTGATCGAACCGGTAGCGCGGCACAGTGAATCGCAACCACATGAATAAATAAATGTACGCGCTGACCTTGAACAGGAACCAGAACCCGCCATGGATTCCGGCGTAGTAGGGCACCATTGCTTCCTTTAGCGATGGTCTGATCATCGGCGCAACGACGGGCGCCAGCAGCACCAGCCCCACAACCACGCACAAACCCGCCACTGCCAGCATGAACGTTTGCTGAACGCGCGACGGCTGCATGGGCGTCCGATAGACGCAATAAGCCGCGATGGCCACCATCAGCAGCGGCGGCGCAAAGTCCAGAAAATTTAGCCAGCGAACGCTAGCAAACGGCCGCAGCCACCCGCCCAGAAACAAGGTCGTCGCCACGGAGGCCACAACGATCATATTCGTGTATTCCGCGAGAAAATAGAGCGACCAGCGAAATCCGCTGAATTCCGTCATGTACCCGGCCACCAGCTCAGACTCTGCTTCCGGCAAATCGAACGGGGCGCGGTTGGTCTCCGCAATCGAGGCGACGAGATAAGTAAAGAAAGCCACTGGCGCCAGCAGCGCGAACCAAACACCCTCTTGCTGCTGCGCTTCCACAATCGACTTGATATTCAGGGTACCAGCAAACAGCAAACCGGCCACGAGCGCCAGGCCCGCGGCCGTTTCGTAACTCACCAACTGCGCGGAACTTCTCAGCGCACCCATCAGCGAATAATTGCTGTTCGAAGCCCAGCCACCCAGCACGATGCCGAAGATCCCCAAAGCGCTGATGCCCACGACGAAAAGAATTCCGATGTTGATGTCCTTCGCAATTTGAAACGCCGGTCCAATCGCCAGCCCCGCGATCGCGAGCAAAGCTGCTCCAACGGAAAGCACCGGCGCGAGCCAGAAGACCAGCTTGTCCGCGTGCTCCGGGATGATGTCCTCTTTGATGAGCAGCTTCAACGCGTCGGCGATGGGCTGCAACAATCCATGTGGGCCCACGCGCATAGGCCCCAGCCGCGCCTGCATATCCGCCATCAATTTCCGTTCCACCAGCACGATGTATCCGACGATCAGCGGCAGCACCGCCACGATGACTACGCCACAAAGCAGCGGCGCCCAATAGAGTTTTAGAAATTCAATCGTTGCCTGAAGCACAGCGTTCATTACAGATTCTTTCTCCAGCGACCTTACCGGTCGACTTCTCCCAGCACGATATCAATCGTTCCAATGATGGCCACGACGTCGGCCACGAGATGCCCGCGCACCATCCGGTCAAATGCCTGCAAATTCACAAAGGACGGCGGCCGGATGCGCACACGATATGGCTGCACCGTTCCGTCGCTGACGATGTAATATCCAATTTCGCCTTTCGGCGCTTCGATCGCGTGATACACCTCGCCCGGCGGAGGTTTCAGAACTTTTCCTACTTTCGCTAGGATCGGTCCGGCCGGAATGTTCTCGATAGCCTGCAAACAGATCATCCGGGATTGCCGCATCTCTTCCATGCGCACGAGGTACCGGTCGTAAGTGTCCCCGGTCGTGCCGACAGGAATTTCAAATTTATATTGGTCGTAAGCCGCATAAGGCATCGCCTTGCGGATATCCCATTTCACGCCGCTGGCGCGCAAGACCGGGCCAGTCACGCCGAACGCGATGGCGTCTTTCGCGGTCAGAATCCCCACTCCCCTGGTGCGGCCGATCCAGATGCGATTTTGCGTCAGCAAGTCCTCGTATTCGACAATGCGCGATTCAAAATCCTTGCAGAATCGTTCCACGTCTTTCTCGAACGTGTCGTAGGCCTCATATTGTAGCCCGCCGATTCGAAACGCGTGCGTGGTCAGCCGCGCGCCGCAATACTTTTCGAAAATTTTCAAAATCTCTTCCCGCTCGCGGAAGCAATAGAAGAGCGGCGTCAGCGCGCCGATATCCAGCGCGTGGGTCCCCAGCCACAAGAGATGGCTCGCGATTCTCTGCAATTCGGTGAGAATCGTTCGAATCACGCGGGCGCGCGGCGGCGCCTCCACCACGAGCAATTTTTCTACTGCTTCGCAGTAGCCAAGACCGCTGCTGACCGCCGCAACGTAATCCATGCGGTCGACATAAGGCGCGAATTGCTGATAGGTGCGGTTCTCCGCGATTTTCTCCACGCCGCGGTGGAGGTACCCGATGATGCACTCCGAGCCGATCACGCGCTCGCCATCCAGCTTGAGCTTGACGCGCAACACTCCGTGCGTGGACGGATGCTGCGGGCCCATGTTGATGACCAGCTCGTCCGCGCCGAGCAGCGTCTTGTGCTCGCTTTTTACTTCCGTGCTCAGGGCCGTCTCCTTCGCAAAACTAGTCTAAATGAGCCTACTGACCGCTCTCGATTCCGAGATTTTCCCGGACCCACGCCGTGTCCTGCTGCAAGATGTCGTAGTCCTTCCGCAGCGGATAGCCCTGCCACTCGTCCGGCAGGAGGATGCGCTTCAAATCCGGGTGGCCGGAAAAAACAATTCCGAACATGTCAAACACTTCGCGTTCCAGCCAGTTCGCCGTCGGCCAGGCTCCCACAACGCTCGGCACTTGTTCTCCATCCGCCGCGTGAACTTTCAGCCTCAGCCGCTCGTTCTTCGCGAACGAATAAAGATTGAGGACCACATCAAAGCGCTTTTCGCGCCTCGGCCAATCTACAGCGGTCAGGTCCGCCAGCATTTCAAATTTTTCTTCGTCACGTAGGTGCAAAGCAATCTCCGCCAATCTCTCGCGATCCACCAGGAGAATCGCCTGCTTGCGATCTTCGATGGCCTCCAGCAAAGCGCCGCCGAACTTGGCACGAAACCGCGCGACGAATTCGTTGTTGAGCGGGGTCTGAAGCAAAACGGGCGGTTTGGGAGGCGCAGGTGCAGCCGGTTTCGGGGGAACGGCTGGGGCAGTCGCATCTGCCGGCTTGGCGGGAGGAGTTGGCGCGCCGGATGGGGTGCTCGTGGGCTTCTCGCCCGGGGGCACAGGGAGCGGTTGTTTTTCCTTGGGCTCGTCAGTCATGGACCCTGGGTGCTATAGGCTCCTGTCAACCTCTTTGCGGTCAGAGTGATAAACTAACCGTGCTCCGCTCGTACGAAACGAGGATTCGGACGTAAAAATTGAGACGCCGCGTTTCTAACATATGCCGGAAAGCGAGTCAATCACAACCACTTACAAACGGAGAGGGATGTGGAAGAAGAATCGAGGCGCGATTTACACCCACTCAAGAGCACCCTTCTTGTAGAGCCAGATATAACCGACCAGCAGAATTCCTAGAAAAACGAACATCGAAACCAGCGCGAATAGCCCCTGGTGCATCGCCACCCAGCCTTTGTACAAAATGGCCCAGGGAATCAAAAACATTGTCTCTACGTCGAAAATAACGAACAACATGGCCACGATATAAAACCGCACCGAATAACGCCCGCGAGCGTCTTTCTCGGGAGGGATCCCGCACTCGTACGGTTTCAGCTTGGCGCCGACAGAAGTGGAATTCGGCCGAATATACTTGGCGAGGACAAGCGTGACGGCGGGAAAGGCAATTACCAGGACGGCATAGATCAGTACCGGAAGGTATGCGTTCGGCATGGCGCCCTCATGCGCAGCATCCTACCACCGTTGTCAATCCGGCGGCCGGGTTACTTCTCGAACAGCAACTCTCCCGCGCGGCTGGTGGCCTTGACCACGGCTTTAATCAGGGTCACGCGGAGCTTCCCTTCTTCCAATTCCAGAATGCCATCAATGGTGCAGCCTGCGGGCGTGGTCACCGCGTCTTTCAGCAGCGCGGGGTGATCGCCGGTTTCCAGCACGACGCTTGCGGCGCCCTTCATGGTCTGAGCCGCCAAGAGTGTGGACACATCGCGAGGCAAGCCGACCTTTACGCCTGCTTCCGCTAGCGATTCCAGGATGATGTAGGCAAACGCCGGTCCGCTTGCCGAAAGGCCGGTCACCGCATCCATATTCTTCTCATCCACGACCACTGTGCGCCCAACGGCATCGAACATCGCGCGCGCCATCTCCAGGTGCTCCGCTCCGGCATGCGCGCCGCGGCAGATCCCCGTCATGCCGCAGCCCACAGCCGAAGGCGTATTGGGCATCGCACGAACCACAGGAACTTTGCCGCCGACGTGCTGCTCGATGTAACTCGTTGGCACCGACGCGGCCACGGAAATCACCAGCGTCTTCTCGCTCAGTTCCGGCGCGATGTCCTTCAATACATCCGCCACCACTTGCGGCTTCACGCTGAGGAGCACGATGTCCGCTCCCTGCACCGCTTTGCGGTTCTCGGTGGTCACCTGAACGCCAAGTTCTTTCGCAAGCTTGGCCGCCTTCTCACCGTGTTTTACCGTCGCGGTGACGCGCTTCGGTACGAACAATCCTTGCTTCAGGTAAGCGCGTAACAAGATTCCGCCGAGTTTTCCTGTACCTAAAACCGCCAATTTCTTGTTTGTCAGTTTCTGTTCCATGGTCACAGCATTGTTGACGACAAGCATGTCTGCGTCAACCACCGTTTCATCGTACCTTCATGTACAATGCTGCGCCTGATGCTCTTTGTGCATGCGAACTCTCGCTCCGGAACTGCGTATTTGATCCCTCTCTCTTCCGTGTTCTTGTTGGCTACCGCGGTTCTTTTTCTCTCCCAAACACCGGAGCGACCAGCCGCCGATCAACCTCTCATTACGAGGAGGGACGTTGCGGTTCCCATGCGCGACGGTGTCATTCTCCGGGCCGACGTGCTGCTCCCCAGTGAATCGGGGCGCTTTCCGACGCTGGTGTATCGGACTCCCTACAACAAAGAATCCGCGTTGCGCGAAGCCAAGACGTTTTCCAAAGCCGTCGCTCGCGGCTATGCCGTCGTGGTCCAGGACGCGCGGGGTCGTTACGCATCCGACGGCGAATTCATGGCATACCAGAACGAAAGCCGCGATGGCTATGACACCATCGAATGGGCGGCAGGGCAGTCCTGGTCCGACGGAAACGTAGGCACGTTTGGTCTCTCCTATCCTGGGGCGGTCCAATGGCTGGCAGCGATCGAAAATCCGCCCCACCTGAAAGCCATGGTCCCAGCCATGACTTTCTCCACGCCGCGCAATTTTTTCTACTCCGGCGGTGTATTTGACGGCTCCTGGCTGGACTGGATTTGGTTCAACATCGCTCCGGACATTCGCCGGCGCAAAGATTTGCCAGGCCCTAAAACCAGGAAGGAAGCCGCGGACGCCTGGAAAGAAGAGCATCAGCGGATGCAAAAGTTTCTTCCTCTTCGCGACCTCCCCGATTTGAAGAACGTCGCGCCCTTCTATTACAAATGGCTCTCGCATCCTCCCGCGGATTCGTGGTGGGATTGGGCTGAGCTCCGCAACAAATATGACCGCGTCCATGCCGCGGTTCTGAACTTATCCGGATGGTACGACGAGGCTTACGGTCCCGACGGCGCCACAACGAATTTCAACGGTCTCCTCGCCGCCCGCCAGGGCGAAAAGGATCCCCGAACACGGACGATCATCGGTCCATGGACGCACGGCGGTCAGGAAGAAACCCGCGCCGGGGAGCGCGAATTCGGCGCCTCCGCGGCCATCGATTACGACGAACTCATCCTCCGCTGGATGGACCATTATGTTCGCGGAATCGACAACGGCGTAGAACGTGAGAAACGCGTTCGCATTTTCGTCATGGGAGAAAACGTCTGGCGGGATGAAGACACTTGGCCGCTGAAGCGCGCTCGCGATGAAACGTTCTATCTTGCATCCAAGTCCGCCGGCGACAGGACAGGGAGCCTCGAGCAAGCTGTTCCAGAAAAGTCCTACGCCAATTCCATGTTTCGTTCCGATCCGGCGCGGCCTCTCACTGACCCATACACTACTTACGGCGCGCATGACTACCGCTCCTTGGCTGGACGCAAGGACGTTCTCGTCTTTGATAGCGACCCGCTCCCAGCAGACATGGAAGTTACCGGACCCATCCGCGCGGAAATCTATCTATCAGCTGGTTGCCGCGATGTCGATCTTTGGGTGCGTCTTCTGGATGTTGCGCCTGATGGGACAGCTTTGAATCTGATGAGCCCTGGTCTCGACGTCCTTCGCGCCAGCTACCGCAAGGAATCGTTGCAGCCTGATTATCTTGAGCCAGGAAGCATCACCCGTTTGGACTTAAATCGTATGCTGACTAGCAATACGTTTCTCGCCGGGCATCGAATCCGAGTGCAAATCTCCGGCGCATTCTTCCCGCACTTTTCTCGGAATCTCCAAATGGGAGGCTCGGAGATTACCTCTTCGCGCACGTTTCCATGCATGGTGCGCATCTATCACAGCGAAAAACACCCATCTCGAATTGTTCTGCCTGTGATTCCACGCTAGATGGGATTAGTCGTGGCGAGCGCCGTGCAGCACTTTTACGGCGTGTGGCAGGAGGTGGGCGACGGCTTCCAATGATTCTACCGCGCCCTTCGGGCTTCCGGGCAGATTGACGATGAGCGTCTTGAATCTTACGGCCGCGGTACCTCGCGATAGCACGGCCGTGGGCGTGTGCTCCAGCCCTCTACGCCGCATCTCTTCTGAAATTCCCGGGACAATGCGGTCGGCCACGGCCTGCGTCGCTTCCGGAGTATTATCCCGCGGCCCGATTCCCGTTCCGCCGGTCGTCAAGAGTACATCCACGCGGCCGGATTCGGATATTTCTCTTAATTGCTCGCGGATGTCCGCGGGATCGTCGGACACGCGCAGCGTCGAAGTAACTTCCCAGCCGAGTCCGCGGCAGGTCGCCACCACCGCGGGCCCTGACAAATCCTCGCGTTCGCCTTTTGCAACGGTATCGCTGATGGTGAGGACCGCTACTCGCATCGGAAGGAAAATCTAGAGAAGATCACTTCGTCTCAACTGTATCGCGACTGGCTTCGTCCATCAGCCGCATCGCTTCCATCAGCAGCCCGGTCGTATTCCGCGTCGTGGTCGTGCGCGTTGAAGCATTCGCGGCGTTGAAATCAATCTCGAATTCTCCCGCGGTCCACAGAACAACTTTGTAAACCGCCTCGTCGCCTTCCACTTTGCCGATTTTTGCATCGCGGCACTGCCCGCTCGCGAAATAGAGTTCGCCCTGTGCCCCGCCCTGCTGCACGATCAATCGGCACGATTTCTGCCCCATCTCGAGCGACTGCATCAGATCAATCATGCTCATCTCTTCCAGGCGGCCTTGAATGACTCCCGGCCGTTTGGCGCTCTTTTGCAACTTCTCAAGGTGTAAGCGGTCTACCACTTTTTTCGCGACGCGCACCAGGTCTTTCACCAGGAACGGCTTGGAGATGAAATCCTCGACCCCGTCCACCAGCGGCCGCAGGCGCTCCTCGATGTCCGGGCGGCTGGCCATAAACAAGAACGGGATGTGCCTGGTGGCCTCTCGCGCGCGCAGCTTTTCGAAGAGTTGCCGGCCATCCAGGCCGGGCATTTTGTAATCGCAGAGAATCACATCCGGGAGAGAATCGATCGCCTTGAGCAGGGCATCGGCTCCGTCTGAGGAGACATCGATTTCGCAGTAGGGCTCCAACCCCTTCACGATGAGATCGCGAATCAACGGATTGTCATCCGCAAGGAGCAGCTTAACTGTCTTCGCGGCATGTGCGGTCATCGCGCACGCCTCGGCGCAACAGACTTTCGGCGAAAATCGCCGCTCTTCCCGCCAGTCTTCTCGACGAGAACAATGTCCGTAATTTCCATCCCTTTATCGAGGGCTTTGCACATGTCGTAGACCGTGAGGGCTGCCGCAGTAACCGCCACCAGGGCTTCCATCTCCACGCCCGTTTGTGCGGTCGTTGTTACGGTGGATCGGACTTCCACGCCATTTTGGCACAGCCGTGCGGTCACATCAATGTGCGTCAGCGGCAGTGGGTGACAAAGAGGTATCCACTCCGCAGTCCTCTTCGCCGCGGCAATTCCTGCAATTCGCGCGATTTCCAGCGGGTTTCCTTTGGGATTTCTCAGCCGCTTTACTTCCTGTACCACGCGGGGTTTCATCTTCACGAAGCCCTGCGCCACCGCGGTGCGTGTGGTCGCCGCTTTCGCAGACACGTCTACCATCCTCACTTCGCCCTTTTTCCCGTAGTGCGAGAGCTTGGTCATTTTCGGTGGCCTAGATGACGTCCTTCCTCAACAGTACTGAAACACTCTCACCGGCCTCGATTTTCTCCCGCTCGGCTGACACCACTAAGAAACAGTTTGCTTTCGCGAGTGCTGCAATGTCTCCGGAACCTTGCCACCTCAATGCCTTGACGTGCGGACTGGGCCCGACCCACTCCATGCGCGCCGGCAAGAAGTGAGTTAGTCCGGGCTTCTCGTTTAATGGTCCCGCCAGCTTTGCTTCCACAAGCGGCAACGGCCGCGCTTCTGCTCCGCTCAACAAATCAATCGCCGGCGTCACGAACAATTCGAAGGTCACCATGGTCGAAACCGGATTCCCCGGTAGACCAAACACGGGCTTCCCCTTGCAAATCCCAAAGACGGCTGGCTTCCCCGGGCGTATGGCCACCGCATCGAAAAAAAACTCCGCACCCATCGCCTTTAACACGCTCTCCACCAGGTCGTATTTCCCCATCGAGACGCCACCGGAGAGCACCAGCACGTCCTCCTTCAATCCTCGCTCGACCTTTTCGCCTAATTCTTCAACGCGGTCCGCAGCATTTCCCAAAACTACTGGCTCGCCCCCAACGATCCGCACCTGCGCCGCCAGCGATACGCTGTTGCTGTTCCGAATCTGGAATTCTCCCGGCGTCTGATCGACTAACACCACCTCGTCCCCGGTCGACAAAATCGCCACCCGCGGCCGCTTCGCGCATTGTAGTTCTACCGCGCCGACCTGCGCTGCCAACGCCAGCTCTGCGTATCCCAGCCGCAGTCCCGGTTTCAGGATGACCTGTCCTGCCGCGGCTTCGCTTCCGCGTGGAACGATATTTTGCCCCGCCTGCACGGCGCGTCCGAATCGAATCACATCTCCTTCGCGTTGCGTGTGCTCGATCATCACCACCGCATCCGCACCCGGCGGCACTGCCGCTCCCGTCATGATCTGCACGCAAGTCCCTTGCAGCAGTACCTCCTTCACCGTGTCGCCAGCCTTAATTTCGCCCAAGCACTTCAGTTTTGCGCCCGGAGCAACTTCCTTCGAACGCACAGCACAACCGTCGCGCGTGGATCGGTTAAACGGCGGATACTCACGGTCCGTCTTGATTTCCTGCGCCAACACCAATCCCAGCGCGTCCCACACACTCACGCCAAGGACTGCGCGCGGTCCTTTATTCTTGCCGAGTTGTTGGATGACTTTCTGGCGTGCTTGCTCGTAGGTGAGCATGAGTGGAGTCTAGTGGTGCCCAACTGGGTCGGAGCATCTTTCCGTTATTGAATCTTTCTCTTCCTCTGCGTTCTCCGCGTTCTCTGCGGCTCTGCGTTTCGTTTTTTCTTACAACCAGCTCGCCAGCAGCGTTCCCGCAGGCACAATCGTGGCCGCGCGCTCCGGCCCGGTGGAAATCATCCCAATCTCCACCTGCAAGAAATCAGCGATGAACTGCAAATACTCCACGGCTGCCTTCGGGAGTTTCGCGGCGTCCTTCACGCCGTAGGTCGTCTGATTCCATCCCGGCAGCGACTTGTAAACCGGCTCGACATGCTCGTACTCTTCCGCCAGCGCCGGCATTTCCTTCAATGGCGTGCCTTTGTATTCATAACCCACACAGACTTGAATTTCCCGCTGGGTATCAAAGACATCCAGCTTGGTAATCACCAGCGAATCGATTCCGTTGATCATCTTCGCGTAACGCAGCACTTCCAGGTCCAGCCAGCCGCAACGCCGCGGACGACCCGTGACCGCGCCGAACTCTTTCCCCCGCTCGCGCACTTCCTGCGCCTCCAGCTCGGGCATTTCGGTCGGGAACGGCCCGCTTCCTACCCGCGTCGTGTACGCCTTCGAGATCCCAAGCACATGCTTGATCTTCGTCGGCGGCAGACCTATGCCGGTCGTCGCTCCGCCCGATATGGCGCTCGACGACGTCACGAACGGATACGTGCCGTGATCGATGTCCAGCATCGTCCCCTGCGCGCCCTCGAACAGCACGGACTTCCCTTCATTCAGGGCCCGGTTCACGAGTTCCGCTGTGTCGCATATAAACCCGCTGATTTTTTCCCCTAGTTTCAACGTCGCTTCTACTTCGTTCGAAAAATCAATGTCCGCCCCGTACGCACCCTTGGCCAGGCGGTTTTTCTCCGCTACCACCAGCGCCGCCTTCTTTCGAAACAGTTCCGGCTGCAACAGATCGCACATCCGCAGCCCGCGCCGCGCCATCTTGTCTTCGTAGGCCGGCCCGATTCCCCGCGAAGTCGTGCCGATTTTGTTTGCCCCACGCGCGCTTTCTGCGGCTCTGTCCAGTTCTCGGTGATACGGAAAAATCAGGTGCGCGCGATTGCTGACGTGCAGGCGCCCGTTCACCTCAATCCCCGATTTCGAAAGTGTCTCGATCTCCGCCACTAGCGCCGCCGGATCCACCACCACGCCCGTGCCGATTATCGCATGCTGCTTGGGCCGAAGGATTCCGCAGGGAATGAGCTGCAGCACATAGCGATCTTTTCCAATGATGACCGTGTGACCTGCGTTGTGGCCGCCAGCGACTCGCGCGATGTAGTCGAACGACCCCGCAAGGTAGTCCACCACCTTGCCCTTGCCCTCGTCGCCCCACTGCGCTCCCACCACCACCACGGATTTCATTCAAGCCCTTTCTTCGACCACACTTCAACGGCTCCACGTTTACTTCGTCTATGCTGCACTGGAAAACACCGAGAAACGGCAGGTTCTTATCGTAAACTCGCCTCGCCCCTAACGCAAGGGAGCGATAATCAGGGACAGTCCGACAGTATCCTTCCACGCGACTACGCTTCCCGATAGCCCCTGGGATTGCTTCCGAATGGCCGAGGATAGGGGAGTTGTGAGCCTTGGGTCAATACATTGGCGTTTTGCGAGGTCGATGTTGACCCTCAGTGGTCCGAAGCGCCGAATGGGATTGAGACTTGGTCTCGGGACTGGCCTACCGGTCCTCTTCCGAAGAGTCTGTCGATGGCGGCCAATTCTTAGGGTTACCGTGCTCGTCAACAACCAGCGATTTGGCACACGGCGGCAACACTTGCAGTGATTTCAAGAATTCGATGAGAGCGTTTTGCTTCTTCGTGGAGAACGTCAGTCGTCGTCTCTTTCAAGGAAAATGCCATTACGCTCTCTTCCCACCTCCGCGAAAACGCCTGTGGAACTCGCGTCCGTCGAAGTAAACGAGAAGCCGCTCTGGTTACCAGAAAGAGTTGCGACGGCGTTCGCGAAACGGAAACGGCCCGCGAAATTTGTCGGGTCGGTGGGAGACGAGGAGCCCGGACGGAAGTTTTGTACATCTCCGAAAGGCGACCAGGTGACGTCAATGTTGACGAGGCTAAAAGCCTGGCCGGTGCCTCCGAAAGTCTGATTGTCTACAACTCCGACGTTTTCCAGGTGAACCTTGGCGATACCCTCCTCGATGGTAAGGGCGCTATCCGGAACCTGCGTAGTCCAGAAGAGGCCTGACGGAAGAATGGTAGCGTTGAAGTCATGAACTTGGGAGCCCGAACTGGGCTCGAAGAGGTCGATTCATATGAAGACGAACGTGCCGTGGTGATGTTTGCCGTCCGCGGACACATATTCGCCCTGGAACACTCTTATATCGCTCATGAGGTTGAAACTTTTGCCATTGCCATCTGTGGCCGTCCCCGCAAGCATGGCTACACCCGTGAAACCTCGGAAGTTGGTGATAGTGCTTGGCTCGATGTCGAACCCATCATTGCCGATCGACGTTGGGCCTGGGAAAAAGAGGTGAATCAGTCCCAAAGGAGGCACCACGTCGCCACCGGGGATAGGAACCGGCGCGATACTCTCTGGCGGGTTCGCATTCAACGCTGGCAGCGGAACAGCCAAACACACAGTTACGAGCGTGCAAAGCGCAATGACCGCGCTCTTTCTTGCCACGTGCCGCACTGCATCTGGCTTTGGGATACTCAAAGAGGAACTCATCCGGAAGCGCAACATGATTCTCCTCCCTTCGGTTCGTGATTCCAAGACGGGACTCGTTTATTGTCGGCATGTTAGGAATGTCGATGGAGTCTGTCAAGCAAAAGGTCTTCACAAATGGTACTGTAACTACTAATAGTATACACTGCCCGAAGCGGTTACGGTGATATTTCTGGGGTCCAAAGCGCAAAATTGCATTGAGATTTACCCTCGGGACTCGCTCTCGCGGATTGGCCTACCGTTTATCTTCCGAAGAATCTTCTGATGGCGGCCAACGCTTCGGGTTGCCGTGCTCGTCAACCACCAGCGATTTCGAGCCTGGCGGCAAGACCTGCAGCGACTTCAAGAACTCGATTACGGCGTTCTGGTCGTCGTCAGAAAGAGCATGGAAAGCCGCACGCTGAGACTCGGCCTCGCCGTGGTGGGCCTCGACCGCTTCTCTGGCGGTGGTGAACTTCCCGTGATGCATGAACGCCCCGCCCTGGTTATAAAAGCCCCATAGTTTGCGGGTGATAAATTTGCAGTTTCCCGCAAAGAATCCGGGAGATCCAGCGGGCTGGTTCTGGTCGAGCGGCTCGCACTCGGCGTCTTTCGTGGGATCGCTCGTAGCGCTGATGTCGTGGAGCTTGAGATCGGTATAAACCTCCACCACAACCGCCCCACCACGCGCCCGCAAGCGCGGAAGCGGCAGCGTATTGCTTGTTAGGTCCACCGTCAGCGCAGGTGCGCTAACCGGGTAGTTCGTAGGCCCAAGTACGAGATTTGGCGAATTGGGGATCCCGTGCTGGCCTGGGTTATACGGATTGGGCTCGAAGTAGATCCAGCCCGGCTGCCCCGGCAGACCTGGATTGTTGTTTGAACTAAGAGGCAGCGTTGCGTGGCAGCTCGCGCAACCGATGTTATTGAACGCGGCCTCACCCCTTAGATTCGCGCGTTCGACGGCGGGATCGTTTGGAATCACGCGACCGGGAACGGCAAGGGTAGCTTGGAACATGGAGACCGCAGTCAAATCGGCCACCGTAAGCTCGTTGGTAACGCCATCATCATCTGGGTCGGTATTAAGCCCGAAACGCTCCTCGGATTGCATGCCGTGATGATGGTTGAAGGCGTTATTGCTGAACTGCCGAATCGAAATGACATTTCCGACCTGATGCAAAGGTCGGATGATTAGGCTGGGCAAAGCGCTTGCAAGACTCGGCGCAGCCAGGCCCTCTACTTTCGAAACATTCCACGAACCATTCGCGTTGTGCGTCAAAACGCCGAAGGAAACTCCTTTTGAGGTCAGCTGCGTACTGTGGCCGGGAGTCGTCGCATCGCGCTCCGCCTGGAGGTCCGCGGTCATCTGTCGGGCCAGCATCTCTACGAAGCCGGACCCGTTCATGCCGATCGTCTTTCTATCGTTAGTGGCGTTGTCCATGGTGACGAACTTTCCGGATTCATCCACGGCACCGCGCGTTGTAATGCCCTCGCTGTGATCGAATGTCAAACGATCAAACCGCTGCGCCAAGACGAAAACTTCCGTGACGCGGTCACCACCGGCACCTGAGACAGGCGCATTGTGACAACCAGAACACGCATTTGCTTCGGGGGAGGAGAGGCGGTCGAAATTTCGGGGAAACACGAGCGGTGAGGTGGGATCGGAGATAGGAGCGCCAGTTCCTTTCGATTTAGGGCGCCCTGCGCCCTCCTGGATCGTGAACTTGGCATCGAAAAGTCGCGAACCATACTCGATTAAGTGGCGGATGGGAATCGTGAATTCCTCGCCATCCTGCAGGTGTACGGGTATGGCCACTTCGCGCCCAACTTGTGAGCTGGGACTTTGCCCCGACGCTGCGACCGCGATGAGGCAAGATACGACAGCAAGCCCTGTACAGGTTCGACGCCGAGTCTTGGTCATAAGACCATCCTTCTCTTTCCACGGAGTGGCGGTAAACCTGTCCCCGTTAGTGGGTAGTCCTTCCACTCGCGCAAACACACCAAGCCCTGTTGTTGCCAGCGAATGAGGGCCAACCGTCTATATAAACATTCGATTCGTGAATATCTCTTTAGCTACAAGTGAACAAATTGCGCATTCCGTTTCATCTAGATGCTCGCCAGCGTCCAAGAGACCTATAGCAGCCTCAACTGACAATCGTTTCGAAAACCAACTGGTCGTTGTCCTGCGCCTTTTGTGCGGCCTCGCTGAAGGCCTCAGGAGAAGAAGACACCGTTGCGTTCGCTGCCGATCTGAGCGTAGTTGACTTTGGTCGTTGCCGGGTCGGAGACGAAGCGGAAGCCGTGCCCGGTGCTCAGCGGAGTGCTCGCGGTTACGGCGATGGTCACAGTTCCGATTTGGAAAAAGTCCCCCGCGAAGTGATTTGCCGTGTCATGGATGCCCAAGAAACTGTTGATCACGCCGCTCCACTTAATGTGAACTGATTCGATCCTCCCACTTGCGTATCCGAGGGGTCGGTTTGGGTTGAAGCTGTTTGCGACCGTGAAGGCGTCAAACACCGCGCAGATATTCTCCGCATGGAATTCGGCGGTTCCAGCGCGCAGGTCCACTTCGCCGCTGCCGTCCGGCACCGGAGTCGTCCAAAACGTTTGGCTCTCAGAGATGCCGCCATCCCAGGAATGATCGCGTCCCGAGCCCGACGGGCTCGTAGAGTCGAGTCATATTTCCGTCATCGTTCCATGATGCTCGATCCCATCAATCGCGACGAACGTGCCTTTGAAGAATCGCCAGTCGGTGTGGAATGTATACGGAGCGCTATCGCCGGTGTTCAGGTCTGTTCCGGTTCCGCCAAAGAGCAGGTCCGCCTGGGCAATCACACCCTTAAAGTCGGTGATGGTGGAGGGATCAAATCCCGCGTTGGGGAAGTGAGGGAAGGTTGAGGGTGCGCTACCGTCGGGCGGCCCAGGGAAAAAGAAGTGTGCCCCAGGAGGTGTCGATATGTGCGGGATGGGCCGGGGGAGGGCCCTGCACTTGTTGTGCTCGCCTTCATCCTCCTCGTCCGCAAATGCCTTCAGCCTCAAGCCCGAGCTTAGCATAAGTCCAGCGCCAGCCGCGGTGCCAGCTGCTCCTCGAATGAGATTGCGCCGATTCAGTAATTTCTGTTGAAGCTTTAGCCAGGAATTAGAGTCCTTTATGTGCATCGTTAGCCTCCTTGGTCTGATCGGCAGCGCACAGAAATAGAGTGCGCTTACCGGTAGAGATGGCCGGGGTGTCCCAAAATGCCTACCCAGAAAGCACGCAAAGAAATTCCGAGAAATGAAAAATGGGGACGCGCGCGACTTTGCGCGCGTTCCTCCGATATGTCAAGTATAAAATCCGGTAATGGGAGTACTCACGCTCGAATAGCCGTCGAATGCAATCTTCAATTGTGGTCGGATGACGGGCTACTCGGAAGCAATCCACTCCCGCGAAGAACAGTCATGCCGGAAATTGAACTAATTCCGAAATGCGCTAAACTACTCTCTTATTTCTTCATAGCGGAAGCACGAAATTAGATGATCGTTGACCATCCCCGTGGCTTGCATAAGCGCATAGCAAATTGTCGAACCCACAAACCGGAATCCTCGCTTCTGCAAATCCTTGCTTATCGCATCCGATTCCGGACTCTTCGCCGGCACGCGCTTGTGCGTCTTCCAAGCGTTCTGTTTCGGCCGTCCACCCACAAATCTCCACACGTACGCGTCAAACGTCCCAGACTCCTCCTGCACTTTCAAGAACGCCTGCGCATTCCCGACCGTCGCCGCAATCTTCAAGCGGTTCCGGATGATCCCCGCATCCTTCAACAAACTCGCGATCTTCCTCTTGTCGTATCGCGCCACTTTTTCCGGGTCGAACCCGTCAAACACCTCGCGATACCGCGCCCTCTTCTTCAAAATCGTGTCCCAGCTCAACCCGGCCTGCGCGCCCTCCAGCACTAAAAACTCAAACCATTTGTGCTCGTCATGCACGGGCACACCCCATTCCTCATCATGGTACGGGATATTCAACTCACTCTGTGCCCAGGGGCACCGGACCAGCGCTTCTTTGGATATTTTCATGGCTGGAATCTTCTCAGAAACCGCGGGACAAACAAAAAGGCGTGCCGCCTTCGACCACGCGGCACGCCTTTCCCGACTCTCATTCTCCGACTAATGCTAAATTAGACCAAGTGCCGCTCCAGCGCCTTGGTAATCTGATCCTTCGGCACCGCCCCGACAATCTGCTCGACCACCTGCCCATTCTTGAACACCAACAGCGTGGGAATCCCCCGGATGTTGTACCGCCCCGCTGAATTCATTGCCTCATCCACGTTCAGCTTCGTCACTTTCAGCTTGCCTTCGTAATCGTGGGCGATCTCCGCCACCGTTGGCGCCAGCATGTGGCACGGCCGGCACCACTCTGCCCAGAAATCCACCATCACGGGCTTCGAATTGCTCGCCGTCAGCACTTCCGCTTCGAAGTTCCCGTCATTTACCGCTTGAATTGAATTGTCAGCCATGTTCTTTGTCCTCAGCGACTTGGCCGTTAGCCCGTCGCTATTCTCTCCTAAGTCAACTCAATTAGATGTTCCAGCCTTCTTTTGGTTTCTAGCTGCTGGGCCCGACTCGCGAGGGGCCTGCCCCGCACTCTGAGGTTTTTCCCCGGGTTCACTACCTGCTTGGCTCGCGCCTTGAGCGGCCTTTCCAGAACTCGGCGCAGCTTCTGCAGATGCGCGAGCGGCTTGCCCTAAGCCTCGAAGGGCCCGCGCCGCCTCGTACAACTTCGCATACTCAGCCGCCGGCCTCTTCCACGAAAAGTCTTTCGCCATTCCGTTCAGTTGAATGCGCTTCCAAATCCGCTCATCCATGTAATGATGCAGCGCCTGCCGCACCGCATACAAGAGCGCTTCTCCAGTATATTCCTTAAACTTGAACCCGGTCCCTGTACCGTGCTCCACGTCGAACGGCTCAATGCTGTCGTCCAGCCCGCCCGTCGCTCTCACAATCGGCACCGTACCATACTTCAAGCTGTACATCTGATTCAACCCCGAAGGCTCGTACCGCGACGGCATCAGGAACATGTCCGCCCCCGCCTCGACTTTGTGCGCCAGAACATTGTCATACGCGATCTTCACACCCACGCGCCCCGGATAAGCAGCCTCAAGCGCGCGGAACAACTCCTCATACTTGCGCTCGCCCGACCCCAATACCACCAGCACCAAATCTTCGCGCATCAACTCGTGCGCTTTCTCCGCAATCAAATCGAAACCTTTCTGGTCCGCGAACCGCGACACAATCCCGATCAGCGGCCGCTCAATTAGTTCGTGTGGCATCCCAAAGACATCCAGCAAATCCTGTTTGCACACCTGTTTCCCGTTCAAGTCCTTCACAGAATAATTCGCCGCGATGCGCTTATCTTTCTCCGGGTTCCATTCCGTGTAATCCACTCCGTTCAAGATTCCCACCAACCGGTCCGCGCGGCTTCGCGCCACTCCATCCAATCCGTGCCCGTACTCTTTCGTCTGGATTTCCTCGGCGTATTTCTTGCTGACCGTCGTCAAATAATCCGAATAGACCAGCCCGCCCTTAAGCAAATTCACGGTCCCGAAAAACTCGATTCCCGTCGGATGAAATAAATTCTGCGGGATTCCCACGCGCTCCAGCACATCCCTTGTGAACTGCCCGTGATACCCCATGTTGTGAATGCTAAATACCACCGGAAGATCTTTCACCAGCGGATCATCACTGTAGGACGTCCGCAGCAGCACCGGCAGCAGCCCGGTCTGCCAGTCATGGCAATGAAATACATCCGTCGGCCAGATGTGTTTCGCAATCTCAATCGCCACGCGGCAAAACTCCGCGTAACGCTCCGCGTTGTCCGGATAATCTCCCGCGGTGCTCCCGTACAAGGCTTCGCGGTCGAAATAGGCGGGATCTTCCACAAAAAAATACCGCACGCCGCTGAGCACCGTGCCATCCGCAATCGCGGGAAATCGCAGCCGCGTCCCACCCATTGGGATGGTCAAGCTCGGCATCACCACCGCCGTCGCCTTCGTCCCGCGGTATCGCGGCAACACCACCGCCACTTCGTGGCCTTGCGCCACGAGCGCTTTTGGCAGCGCCTCCACCACGTCCGCCAGGCCGCCCGTCTTCGAAAACGGCAGCCCCTCCGACGCCACAAATAAGATTCTCATAGACGATTCACGCCCTGCCCTCAGTCAGTTTGCCGATTGAGGCAATCGCTTTGCGCCAACGCCAGGATTTCGCGTTCTTGCATTCCCGGGAATGTCACCAAACATTCTGAACGAGCACGAAGGCCAGTGCAACTAGGTAGGAGCTTGGAAAATTGCCACGCGTCCGCGGTTCCGAACGCAAGGAGCCGCCGGTTCTCTCACCTTTTCGGAGCAACCCTTACAAAAATCGTCCGGTGCTCTAGGATGTTCTTGCCCTGTTACAACAACACTCCCAAATTCCTAACTCGGCGGCGCCAACGGTTTTTGTTGGAAGTCAAAGCAATCGGACATATCATCCGAAGCCGCATCTCTCGCGTTTATCGGTTTCAACCCAAACGTTACCTCGCAAAACTTCACCAGGCTCACATGCGAATGGAACACCTTGGAAATTCCCCGCTTCGAGTACGGACCGATCACCAGGCAGCCCACGCGCGTCCCATAGCTGAATTGCGTATTGGTGTAACTTGGCCCCTTCGACGGGCCCTTTCCCGTCCACTTATCTTTCAGCGGCGGCGGATCGACATGATCGTACCAGCCGCCCCAGTCGTCCCAGGTAACAAAGATCACCGAGTTTGCCCACAGCTTGCTCTGTCCCAGTTTGTGGACGCGGTCGGCAGTCCACTGGGCTCCTAGTTTCACCGTCTGCTGTCCCACGTTTTTGCCGGAGGGCGGGTGCTCGGAAAGCTCCACGGGACTTCCTGGCGCGTACATCCACGATACGTTCGGCAAGTTTCCTGCCGCCACGTCCGTGTCGAATTTCGTCCACGGCACAATATTCTTGCTGCCTTTTAGCTCTACGATTTTCTTGAAGTAACTGAAGCCGGGGTCGCTGTAGGCAGCCCAGGTCAGCTTCGCTTTCTCCAGCGCTTTGGGCAGGGTTGGGATATTGAAAGGTTCCTGCGGCTGGTACGTCCGCGTCCTGCTCGCGTTATCGATGATCGGAGAGGCCGCCGCGATGAGCATCAAGTGGTTGGGCTCAGACTGGCTCGCCACTTCCGTGAAGTAGTTGTCACACAGCGTGAATTGTCTCGCAAACGAAAAATACGCAGGAATGTCTTTTTCGCTGTATTGCTCCTTCACCGCGTGGGCCGCCCGCTCCAACCACGCCGCGTGATCGTGCGGTGGGTCGCCGCCCGCGGGCGGGTCTTGCGCCGCCGGAAGGTTTGCGCCATTTGCGCCGGGGAAAGTGCCGAAGTAGTTGTCAAAGGTATGGTTTTCCTTAACGATGATCACTACATGATCGATGGGATTGTGCGGTTGCATGGGCTCTTAGAACACCTCCGATGGATTCCTGCCGCATTCCTGCGGAAATCCAGACATTCGGCGCCGAGCCGGATGGATCGCCAAAGAATGGCGTCTTCCCTTTTTTGTCAAGAGCAACTCCGCCCCACAGTATGGTGTTCTCCGCGAGGTAATCGTTGCATCGCGTCCGCCTTACTTCCTTGTCTCCCCCTTCCACCTCGTCGTACACTCAATGACATCCTACCGAACGGTGAGGTCTTAATCCTTGACTACACGCGCACAATTCGTACCTGCATCTCAACTCGTCCGCAGCGCGCGCAGCGAAGACGTCGTCGCAAAGCACAAAAAATATCTGTGGCCCTCGGTCACGAACTACTTCCAGCAGCCGCTGGTCGCCGACCGCGGCGAGATGCAACACATTTGGGATCTCGACGGCAACAAGTACCTGGATTTCTTCGGCGGCATCCTGACAGTTTCGGTCGGCCACTGCAATCCCAAGGTCTCCAGCAAGGTCGCTGCGCAAGTGAATCGGCTGCAGCACACTTCGACGCTCTATCCCAACGAGCACATCGTCGCCCTGGCGGAAAAGATCGCGCAGATCACTCCGGGCAACTTGCAGCAGAGCTTCTTCACCAACTCTGGAACCGAAGCCAACGAAGCCGCCATTCTGCTGGCGCGCATGTCCACCGGCAGCTTCGATGTGGTCGCGCTGCGCCACGCGTATTCCGGCGGCTCCGCCCTGGCCAAGGCCGTTACGGCGCACGCGCCGTATCGCAAAGGAGGCGTCATCAGTGTGGGCATCTCCCACGCGGTAAATGCTTACTGCTACCGGTGCCCGCTGCACCTGAAATATCCCGAATGCGAAGTGGCCTGCGCGGGCGACGTGGAAAACCTGATTCAGACCGGCACCAGCGGCAACATCGCAGCTTTTATCGCCGAGCCCATCCAGGGAGTCGGCGGCTTCATTACGCCGCCGAAGGAATATTTCAAGATCGTCTTCAAGATCGTGAAAAAGTACGGCGCCCTGTTCATCTCCGACGAAGTGCAGACCGGCTGGGGCCGTACCGGCAAGAAATGGTTCGGCATCGAGCAATGGGAAGTCGTTCCGGACATGATCACCAGCGCCAAAGGCATGGCCAACGGCATGCCGGTCGGCCTTACCGTCACCACGCCAGAAATCGCCGGGAGTTTCCAGGGCGCGAACATCGCGACGTTCGGCGGAAATCCGGTCACTAGCGTCGCGGCCAAAGCCACCATCGAATTGATCGAAGAAGAAAATCTGCTGGAGAACGCGCACGCCGTGGGCACGTATTTCCGCGGCAAGCTCGAAGAGTTGCAACAGAAACATTCGCTCATCGGCGACGTTCGCGGCATGGGCCTGATGCAGGCGCTCGAACTCGTGAAAGACCGCAAAACCAAAGAGCCCGCTCCCGAAGCTACCACGCAAGTGATGGAACGCGCCCGCCAGAACGGCCTGCTCATCGGCAAAGGCGGCCTCTACGGCAACGTGCTGCGCATGGCCCCGATGCTGAATACGACAAAACCCGACGTCGACGAAGGCATCAAGCTCCTCGATAAATCTTTTGCCGAGGTCAAAGCTTGAAAAGGTCGTTCTCGCTCGCACTCGCGTTGCCGATTTCATGGGTCCAGGCAAGTCCAGCCCAGACTCAGCCAAGAGTCCTCTGGAAGCCCGTAGTGTTCGCCATTGTGAAATTCAATGACGAGGCGCCGAAATCGTGGAACATCTACCACACGGATAAAAAAGGATTGCTGCTGGTACACCTTTGGAAGCGCTACCTGCTGGTCGACATGAAAGAGCAAGAGGCCTTTGAAATTGACCCGCAGACGGTAAAGCCCGCCGGCGAAAACGTGGAATGGTCGCTCGCCGACAAGCCGGAGCAGTCGCTCGAAACTCCCGATTGGAAAACGCGCGATGTTGGTTCCATGCAACGCACTCTATTCCGTCTCGGCAAAGGCGGCTATGTTCTCGAGCTGCAGATTCCGCTCCTGATCAACGGCAAACCGGCGTATTGAGGAGAATGCGGAGTAAGGATGTAAGTAAGCAAGGAGGTAGAAAAAGGAATTTAAAAGCAACAAGAGCGTTGCTCAAGGTTGTTTTCGAGTTTCGAGTTTCGACTTTCCATTTTCAACGCCGGTAGACGCCGTAATACCAGGGAATGCCCAGCGCTCCTGGCTCAACCCCGACAACCACGGTGTCGCCCGGCTGGAACCGGTCGTAATCATCCGCATTCACGGCCAGCCGTTCGTACTTCTGCCCTTCGCGCCAGGAGTGGACAAAGATCCGTCGAGTGCCGCGCACGACTCCCGGCATGTTGTAGCGGCCGTCCACGGTGGTGGGGTGGTAGGCGACATTTTTCGGCGAATCCAATCTGCCGTTCACAAAGAGTGTTGCCGCGAGAATCCACGGCAGCGGGATGAATCCTGAGTAGATGCGCTTCAACACCTCGAGTTCGTCGCGGTTGCGCGCCCTGCGGTCCAGGACCACGGCGAAGGCCAGCGCAATGAAAAAAACCACGCCGTAGAAAACGAGCATCAGGTCCAGATCGAGCGGCGCATAGACCTGGCTGACATAGGGGAATACCAGCGACCCCGCGAGAAACACCGCGGTGCGTTTCAGGAACCGCCGGCGGAACATGACTTCGGCGGCCGCGGAAGTCAGCCCGCAGCACGGACACTGGTCCGCCGTCCGCTCGGAACCGCAATCAAGGCAGCGTGTCATCATGCCTATTATAAAACGGCGTCAAGCGCCTGTGTTGGACAGTGAAGAAAGAAGACTCTGATAGAGCTTCTGGCTCTCCGATTCGGAGAGAGCCACGGAAACGCCCATGCCCTGTCCCGGCTCGATGCGTCTTACGGAGCAGTCGAGCGTCAAAGGTTGCTGCAGATTTAATCGCGCCGTAAACCCGGCGCCAATCCACAGCGGATCGACGGCTTCGATGAACATTCCGTTGGCACTGATATCGCGCGTGTTCGCGCGAAGGACCGCGGAACCCCATTCGATCTCGAGGTCGGCACGGAACGAATATCGTGGCGCCCAGCGGCGTTCGAACCGCCGAGCCGGCTGATCCCCACTGCCCATCGGATTCGTGCAACCCCCTGCCAGGGATTACGTGCTGCGGCGCTTGGGCGAAATCGCCGCTCCTTGTGTCCAGCATACGCCTTCTCCTGCCACAACACATACGACGCCCAAGAGGGCTGTTTTGTTCCCGACAATCGGAGGTTCGGCGTTCGAAACGTCACTGAGCCACCAAAGGCATTCGAACGGAGGAAAATCCGGCGCTCACTCTCGCTTAGGCTTGGGGGATTCATCTGCGATAGTGGTTGCACCCGCAGTTTTTTCGCTGGCGCGCGTACGACGGTGCACTTCGGCCTGCAAATACTTGCGAAGATTTTCGGAAACGATGCCCGGGGCGGCCAGTTCGCGAAGGTCGGAAACGGTGAGCTCAGGAAGATAGGCGAGAATCGTGGCCAGCGGCGATGACGGATGACGAACGAGCGCGAGCCGTACGTTATAAGTGATAGACCACTTCTTATGGCGGATGATTGCCGGAATCACAGCGATAGGAAGTTTTTCGCGCGAGAGCGCTTTCAAAATTTGTGCTTCAGTCATGTACGGATTGTCGAGCACAATCGAGATGACTTGTGTGTGACCTTCGGCCAGCAGCGCTCCGCCAATGCGCGCGGGGCCGCGGCGCGCCAGCGTAATTCTCTGGCCAAGAGGAAGCTGCGGCAGGCGCGCGAGCAGTTGATCCTCGGCGTTGCGCTTTAGTTCGGCGGAAACACCGGGCAAGAGCGCGACCTGCACAAGATCCATCAGGTATAGATCGCGAATCAGCCGTAAGCTGACGAGCCGCGGCGTGCGCGGATGAAATGCCAAGGCTCGCTTCACGCGGTAGCTCTTCAGGAGCGGCCTGCGGCGCGCCACCTCTTCGAGAACCTCTCCGGGAAGGTCTTTCCTCTCCAGCAGCATACAAAGCTGTGCTTCGTCCAGCGCCGGATTATCGATAAGCGCGAGCAGCACATCCGCCGCGGGATGATGCAAGAGCGCCGCGAGTTCTTCACCCGTGGCGACGAGCGCCCGTTCACGAGTTGCTTCGGTGGACATCTCAGTACCGGGCGGCGTGCGCCGCTGCCTCCGCAGGAGACATGCGGAGTCTGCCGATCTGCACATGGGGCAGGAGTTTCGACAACGCAGCATCCACCTGGTCATCAAAGAATATCGAGCAGCCCACGGTACCACCGGTCTTTGCCACAAATAGTTTGTCGTCACGGCCGCCAATGTGGTCAGCCACAGTCGCCACTAAAGAAGATAAATCGTTTGCGGCCTGCGACAAAATCTCCCGAGCTTTCAAGTCCCCGTCATCCGCGGCGATGGCGACAGTGGGAAAGATTCGGGGGAAAACCTCGTCCGGAGAGCGATTCGAATACTCCTGCAATTCCGCCCAGGTTTCGAAACGGTGCTGCTTCAGAATCGCCTTTCCCAAGGATGAATCGCTTCCTGTCTCTTCTCGCTCCTTCATCGCTTGAGAAACGGCGCGACGCCCAATGTCGTAAGCGCTGCCTTCGTCGCTGGAAATGGTGCCGTAGCCTCCCGCGCGCCAAATCTTGCCACTCGAATCACGGCCGATGGCGGCAGAGCCGGTTCCTGCAACCAGGACGATGACGGGTCCTTCCCCGGCGGCGGCCAAGGATGTTTCCAGATCAGTGAAAACAGAAACCACGGCGTCGGGGAAGTCCTGTTGCAAAGCGGAACGCATCTGCTCTTTCATTTCCGGCTGCCCTGTGCCCCCTAATCCAGCGCCTAGCGCAGCGATTTGATGGCGCCCAATACCCGCTTTCTGCAGGGCAAGATTGGCGGCGGTCTGGATTTGGCGGGCAGCGCGCTCGACGCCCACGCGAACGGGATTCGACGGGCCGGTGCGGCTGCGCGCGACAATCTTACCGGCAGAGTCCATTAACACGCATTCCGTCTTTGTCCCCCCGCCGTCGAAACCCAAAACGTAATCCATAGGAAAAGCATACGTGAAAAACTGCGAACTGGAATTGGTGCTGTGCGGGAAAGTTTCGAAAAATGTGTGGCAAGACGCAGCGACTTCTTGACGCGTGTGAGTCGTGCCACTATTCTCGACGCACTTTTCCGCGGCGGGCAGCAGGCGCTGTGGCAAATACACCCGATGCGCATCCATCCCCTGGACCTGGCGATTGTAATTGCGTACCTGCTCGGCGTGACGGCGCTGGGAATGAGGTTCCGGCGCGCAGCGCAGGTGGCCGCGAGCGGCGACAGCGCTTCGGCGGGGCGGGAATATTTTCTTGGCGGGCGGACGGCGCCATGGTGGGCGCTCGCGTTTTCCATCGTGGCCACCGAAACTTCCACCCTTACCATCATCGGTACGCCGGCGATTTCCTACGGCGGCAACCTGACGTTCCTTCAATGGGTCTTCGGCTATTTGATCGGGCGCGCGCTCATCGTTCTGCTGCTTCTCCCCGGCTATTTTCGTGGTGAGTTTTTTACCGCGTATGCGCTGATCGAAAAACGCTTCGACGAAAAGATGCGAGCCGTCGCAGCCGGCACATTTCTCGTCACGCGGGCCATCGCAGAAGGCGTCCGCGTGTCGGCGATTGCGCTGGTCGTGAGCGTGGTGCTGGGCACCTCGGAGAAACTGGCAGTGGTGATCGTGATCGCCCTTACGGTGCTGTACACCTTCGAAGGCGGCATGAAGGCGGTCATCTGGACGGACGTGGTGCAGTTGCTGCTCTATCTGACGGGCAGCGCCGTAACTCTGTACCTGTTGCTGCACCGGATTCCCGGCGGCTGGAGCGAAGTAACCCAGGTGGCGGCCGCGGCAGGAAACAAATTGCAAGTGCTCGATTTTTCGTGGAATCTTGCCATCAAAGACACTTTCTGGTCCGGGCTGATTGGGGGAGCCATTTTCACCATGGCCAGCCACGGAACGGATCAGACCATCGTTCAGCGATTGCTTGCGGCGAAGAGCGAGCGCGATAGCCGGCGCGCATTGCTGACCAGCGGGGTCATCGTGCTGATCCAGTTCACGGTATTCCTGCTCATCGGTGTGCTGCTCTTCGTGTTCGCACAACACGCTCCGTTGCTTGCCCGCGGAGAACGGACCGATCGCATCCTGCCACTTTTTCTGGTGCGAGAAATGCCCACGGGGCTCGCAGGTCTGCTCCTCGCCTCAATTCTGGCCGTGGCCATGTCCAACGCCAGCGGCTCGCTGAATTCTCTTGCCGCTTCCAGCGTCCTGGATTTTTCGTGGTTACGCGGCGGCAGCATCGACGCAACCAAATTCCTGCAACTGTCGCGGCGGATGACGCTCCTCTGGGGATTGGTGCTGATGGGCTTCGGCCTGGTGAAATGGGGCCCCTTGCTCGAGGCCGGATTAACGGTGGCATCGTTTCCCTTCGGCAGCTTGCTGGGACTTTTTCTGTTAGGCACATTCGATCGCGGAGCGAATGCGCGTGGCGCGCTGCTTGGCATGTTTTCGGGGCTGGCCGCGATTCTTTGCGTTTTTCGATTCACGCACGTGGCCTTTACGTGGTATGTGCTGATTGGAGCCAGCGTGACGTTTGTGATCGGATGGATCGCGAGCCGGTTACGTCCACAGGCGAAAGCACAGGCCGCATAAGAAGGCCGCCCCTACAGAAAGAGCGGAAGGAAAAGGCACGGGTCTAAAGAACCGCCACCACAGAGGCGCAATGAGCGAAAAACGGCTAGAGCTAATTCGCGGGCTGGGGTCCGCGGCCGCGATGGCCATGGTCGTCGGCCACATCATCGGCACGGGTGTGTTTCTTGTGCCGAGTTCGATGGCACGCGCCACAGGGTCGGTGGGACTTGTCTTTCTGGTGTGGATCGTGGGCGGAGCGCTGTCGCTCTTCGGGGCTTTGACACTTGCCGAACTCGGCGCAGCGATGCCCGAGGCTGGCGGAGCATACGTCTACCTGACGCGCGGTCTCGGACCAGTCTGGGGATTCCTGTTCGGTTGGATGAACAATTTGGTCGGCAAGCCTGCATCTATCTCCACGATTGCCGCGGGCTTCCTCATCTTCGTGGGCTATTTTGTGCCCGGCGTGCGAACTCCCATCTTCACGCTGCACCTGACCGTGCCGTTCACCGCGCACAGCTCGGAATTCGTGTTCACTTGGGCGCAGCCGCTGGCGGCAGCGGCTATTGCGCTGGTTAGCTTTATCAATTATCTCGGCGTTCGCCTGGCGGGCCGGCTGCAAGTTGTGCTGACGTGCCTCAAGATCGGTGCGATCCTCGCCGTGGTGGTTCTGGGCTTTTTGTTTGCTGGAAAACGCGCGCCGAGCGCCCAGCCATTTCTGCCTCCCTCGTTGAACTTAGGCCTGCTCACGGGATTTATGACCGCTATGGTCGGAGCGCTGTGGGCATATGATGGATGGCTGGATCTGACGCTTGCGGGGTCGGAGATCGTCGAGCCACAAAAGAACATTCCGCGAGCGCTTGTCGGCGGCACCATTACGGTGGGAGTGATTTACCTGCTGGCCAACGCCGTCTATTTCCGCGTTCTGCCGATCGAGGCCGTGGCAGCGGCGCATAACGTGGCTTCAGAAACCGTGCGCGTGTTTGCCGGAGCGCGAGCGGCCGCGTGGATCACGGCCGCCATGGTCATTTCCGCTTTCACCACCCTGAATTCGTCCATTCTCACCGGCGCACGCGTGCCATATGCGATGGCCCGCGACGGCCTCTTCTTCCGTGTGGCCGAAGGGATTCACCCGCGTTTCCGCACGCCTTCCGGCGCCATCTTTTTCCAAGCTGTCTTGGCCTCCATCATGGTGTTGACGGGCCAGTTCGAGGATCTTTTCTCGCTCTTCATCTTCGTGCAGTGGATTTTCAATGCCCTCGCGATAGCTTCCGTCTATGGCTCGCGTCGTAGGGAGCCGGATCTCCCGCGGCCGTATCGGGCCTGGGGATACCCAGTGGTGCCCGGAATTTTCGTGGCGGGGGCTCTGGCGTTGACGGTGAACTTGTGGCTGCAGCGTCCGGGACGCTCGTCCATCGGTTTGCTTTTGATCCTGGCGGGCCTTCCCTTTTACCGCCGATGGACCGAGGCGAGCTCAGCTGCCCGCAATACGGCGGGAGGTTAGCCGAGACGAAATCAGGAATTGCACCAGAAGACCCCCGGCTAGAAGAGCCACCGCGGGAAGCAAAACCCATTCAAATGCCATCGTCAAAAAAGCTGAGGTCACAGTAGCGTGCGCCAGATTGTGGCCGCTCAACAAGCCCATGGGAACGGCAATCAAAAACACAACCGCGAATGGCAGGACTGGAAATACGCCTGAGGCGACCGCAATGCCACGAGAACCTCCCGCGCGCCTCGACAGATAGGCTCCCACGGCGCCTGCCAATGGCAGCGCGAGCAATCAGGCGGTATAAAACATAAGAATAGGAGTCCCCTTATCCAAACTAAGGACGAGAGGCTGGGAACCGAGCTTCTGAACCAGTGCTTCCAGGCCCAATGAAAGCGCAAATGTGAAAAGCCCGGGGAGCCAGAGTTGCGTCACGCGGTTTGTCATGGTGCCCTCTTTCGTTCTAGCTGAATGAATTCCTCGCTGCAGATCGTTCCAATCGCCGACCTGCGCAAGCGCGCCGTGAACGGCGGCTTCCTCGGCTACGCCATCTCTCAGAAGAGCCTCGCAGGCTTCTTCCAGGTGAGAGGCAAGCTCCGCTTGCACTTCGTCTTTTTCAGCGGCATTAAGCGTGAGGCCAGAGGTGCTGGCTGACGAGTTTTTGCCAATCCGGCATCCTCCGCCTCGCTAACTGATCGCCGTGTCTGGCGATGATGACGTTCGGCTAAACAAAATGTGCACGAGTAGCCCGCCTGCCAAGAGAGCGGCTCCCGGAACCAAGAGCCAGCCAACCCCATCTCTCAGAATAGTGGTTGCCACAATACCAAAACCGTTTTTTCTTCCGATGATCCGTTCGATGACCGAGCCAATCGGGAACATCGAGAGAAACGCCGCAGTAAGCGCGAGCACAGGAAAGACGCTGGCCAGAAGTACGGTTCGCCGCGAACCGCCGGCCCGACAGGAGAAATAGGCGCCCAGAGCCCCGAAAAGAGGGAGCGACATTAGCCACGGCACGTAAAGGAAAACTGTGCCGGGGCTGCTCCAGGACACGGTTCGAGGCTGAAAGCCCTGGAGCGTCATCAGGAAAATCGTCGAAAGGATCAGGGTCAGGAAACCGGGAATCCAGAGTTGGCGCATGCGGTTTTTCATGGGGTCCTCCGTCTTTTTTGCGATCGAAATACTGCGCTGCAAATCGTGCCAGTTGTCGACTTGAGACAGCGTCCTATGAACGGCCGCCCGCTCGGAAAGGCCTTCTCTGCGAAAAGACTCGCAGGTTTCCTCCAGGTGTGCGGCCAGCTCCGCGTGAACTTCTTCCTTCTCGGCGGAATCGAGCGCGAGTTCGGAGAGGCGTTGGCTGACGAGTCTTAGCCAATCAGGCATGGGCCACCTTCGTGAGCTGATGCAGGGCCCGGAAGAGTTCCGCCCATTCGCGCCGGAGCGGCGACAGCTCCTTTTTCCCTGCTCGAGTGAGGCGGTAGCAGCGGCGGCGGCGGCCGTTGCCGGCGGTTTCCCAGTTGCCGCGAATCCAGCCGCGCTGTTCCATGCGGTAAAGCATGGGGTAGAGCGCGGCGAGAGTGAAGCGCAGCGTCCCTTTGGTTTGCCGCTCGATACGCCGCGCCATTTCGTAACCATGAAGCGGGCCGTCTTCAAGAACGCTCAGGATGGCGAGTTCTGCTGTACCGCGCTTGATCCCGGGTCCAATCATAGAGTGCTCCCTTACATATAGGATTCTTATATATCACAACCCGATTGTCAACTGGCCCGATGGTCAGGTGTCGCGAGGCGATTGGCGCGGTGGGCTTAGCCTTGGACTTCTCACGACAGCGTTGAATGCCTCCAAATGCTCCTATCGGTGTCATCCTGAGCGAAGCGAAGGATCTCAACCGCTCTACATTCAGCGCTGTGGTTAAACGGAGGCAGCGTGCGCCGCGGGATCGCGCGCGGGGATAGCCAAAATCGCGGATTCGGCCTGGGGGGAAACGGTCACGCCGGGCTGGAATATCTTGGCGAGGGCTTCGATGCCGGTGACCAGACGCGGGCCGGGGCGCGAGAAATAACTGTTGGCTTCGAGGGCATAGACACGGCCGTTTCGAACGGCAGGAATGGCGCTCCACTGCTCAGGAAAATCCATCGAGCGGTATTCGTCTCGCGCCCGCTTCGCGGTGTAGCCACATGGAGCGATGAGTAGAACCTCCGGCTCGGCTTCCACGACATCTTGCAGGTGAATCCGGAAGGACGGCGCGCGCGCTTTTCCGAAAACATCTTCGCCGCCGGCCCGCTGAATCATTTCGGGAACCCAGTGGCCGCCAACGTAGAAGGGTTGCAGCCATTCGAGGAAGGCCACGCGCGGGCGATGCGCCGAAGTATCCAGCTTCTGTTCGAGCAAGGCGAGGCGCTCTCCGATCTTCTCAAGCAGCGATTCGGCTTGCGGACCACGGCGAGTCTCTTCTCCAACCCAGAGAATGTCTCGCCAGACGTCACTCAAATCCTGCGGGTTGAGGCAGAGGACTTGCGGGCGGCGGTCGAATCGCGCGAGGGCCGTAGCGAGATCGTCGGGAGAAGCGGCACAAACATGGCACAGGTCCTGAGTAACAATCAGGTCCGGCAACAATTCCTCCAATACGTCGGCATCCACCGCATACAAACTTTCGCCGCGATGAACGTATTCTCGAACGAGAGCATCGATTTCAGCGGGGAAAGCATCGTGCGGCATACGAGAGTGAATGACCACCGTCTTTGTGCGGGCGCGCGGCGGAAAATCGCACTCGTGGCTGACGCCGACGATTTCGCGGTCGAAACCCAGAGCGAACAGAATCTCTGTCGCCGAAGGCAGGAGCGAAACGATGCGCATAACGAGAGAACTCTAGCACAAGGGACAAAGAAAGGAGATAGGGGAAGGAACGAGTGTACGGCGTTAGGCGGACCCCTGGTTGGCGGCAGGGAGTGCTGCCTAATGGCTCGCCGCTTCGCCGCGCACCTCTGCGACGACGTCGTGGATTGCGGCGACGATAACATCTGGGGGGATACTACCGTGGTTACTAGAGGGCACGACTATTTGGCGGCCGCGAGTAGAAAGCCGAGCCAGGCTCGCTTGCATTTCGTGAATCCAAATCTGCTGATAGGCTGCCGCCTGCCTGTTTAACTCCCGGTCTCCAAAATCGAATGGCTGTCCTGCGGTCAAGACAATCAGAGGCACGTCACCGAGACTTTTAACAGCCCGCGCCTCATCATAGCTTTCGGGAAGGACAATTCCAGTAAAGATGTTATTCGCAACCGACTTCGGTTGTTGCCTGAGTGCTGCAATGATTTCCTCGCGACTCATCTGCGTCGAATTTTTGTGTTGCAACGGAGATGATGACTCAAGGAGCCGGGTTAACCCAGCGAAAGAAGCTGTCTGCAAGGTAAGAGCGAGTGGGTGCCAGAGGAGTCGCGGTGCGGTGCGGGCGAGATAGAATTTGGGCGCGCGTAGCGGTTCGTCTTCGTGCGCGGAGTCAATGAGAACTATTCCTGCAACTTCTTTGGGGAAGAGCCCGCCGTATACGCGCGCATTCAGACCGCCGAACGATGCGCCAGCAAGTACGTATGGCGCAGGCACACCGGCCTGTTTCAAGAGTGCGTGAAGGTCGTTTGCGATTGCCGCACTGGTTCGCGGGTAAGGCCCTGGGTCGCTCCAACCGATACCGGCGCGGTCATACCAGCACGTCTGTGTGAACTTGGCGACTTCCGTCTGCAGGGACTCCCATTCAAGACCTGGTCCGTCCCCGCCAGACTCGAAGATGACCGATGGTCCATCTGTACCCGAACAAAAAATGTTAAGGGTTCGACCTCCGACATCCACCGACTTGCCGATTTGCGGAAGGCGTCTTCGGTCCCGCCTGCGTCCGATTTGTTCATAAATGAAGCCCGAAACGAGCGCTGCTACTATCAAGAGTGCCACGCTCTTTAGAGCAATCCCGAACCACCGGTTCAACAAGGATTCCTCCTTTCCAGGCAGTGCGTGACCAGCTAAAGCGTCGAGCGGACGTTCAACGATGCAAGGCTTTGTCCCACGGCAAGAAACTTCCAAACGCGATTATGAGGGGCACCAGTCCGGCGATACCCGCCACGGCCCATTTCCACATCTGTGAGCCAATGAGCCACTGCCGGCCGAGTGAGATACTGGCGTCAGCAACCAGTGACCCCGTTCCCCACGTGCCTGCGGCTTGATCGAAGATCCAAAGCATTTCTTCCTCGAACTGCAGCCGGAACATCGCAGGATGCAGCCAGACAAGAAACCGATATAGAACGCGGACCATCAAGCCCTCCCCAGGCGGGGTTTCAGATGTAGTCTCGCCTCGCGAACCACGCCTTCCAATCTCGTGATCTCCGTTGACAATAGGCGGCGTCCGAATCGAGTCAGCCGGTAATAGCGCCGCCTGGGATCCTCTCCCCCAGATCGCTGGGGGGACTCTTCGACGATGCCCTGCTCCACCAGCTTTTGCAGATTGTCGTAGAGCGTGCCAGGTCCCAATTTGTACCGGCCATCGGATTGACGTGCAACTTCCTGCATGATCCCGTAGCCGTGACGGTCCTCGCTGGAGAGGGCCAGCAGCACATGCAAGACCGCGGGCGAGAGAGGCAGGAACTGATCCAAATCTTCCTTCATATTCGGTTTCCGTTATATCGGATTCCGACTGTTACCGTCAATCTTTTTTTGCTGCTGCCGTCTTGTGCCTCGCGGTCCTCGCCCTTCGTGGAGTTATTTGTAGAAAAAATATTTGCGGCGCATTTGGTCGAAGGCGGAGAGTGAGGCGGACCAACTGGCCACGATCTTCTCCGGAGCGACGCCCGATTGCATTTGCTCTACGGTTTCGGCGTTACCGGTCAGCTCCAGGAGTTTCGAGGTGTCAAATTGCTTGGGGTAAAGCCTCTCCAGGACAGCGGCGATTTCCAAGCCTAACCGCATGGAACGCACGGAGAAACGATCGGTGATTCGAATCGCAACGCCGCCGCAACGCTGGCCGCTGTACGGACCTCCGATAGGGATGAAAGGTTTCCCGGAAAAATGCAGGCCCGGAATATGGCGCTCGTTCAAGGCGGCCGCCACTTGGTCGCCATCGAGCCAGGGAGCGCCGAATTCTTCGAAAGGCGTTTGCGTGCCGCGGCCGACGGATACGCCCGCGTTTTGCAGGATTTCAATCCCGGGGTAAAGGATCGAACCCTTGACGGTACGCAGAGCCGGAGAAGGCGGAATCCACTTCATGCCGGTGCTTTCGAAAAAGTAATTCCGATGCCAGTTCTTCATGGTGATGACGTGAAGATCAGCGCCAAGGTGATTCTCGGCGTTGAAGAGCTGTGCAAGTTCGCCGATGGTCAGGCCATAACGGACGGGCATTGGAAAATATCCGACAAAATTGGTTTTATCGGGATCGAGCATCGGGCCTTCGACGATTTCTCCGCCCATCGGATTGGGACGATCGAGAACGAAAAAGGAAATGTGGCGTTTGGCGGCTTCCTCCATGCAGTAGGCCATGGTTACCGTGTAAGTGTAGAAGCGCACGCCGGCGTCCTGGATGTCGAAAACGAGCGTATCGATGCCCTTGAGCATTTCGTCGGTGGGACGGCGCGTCTCGCCATACAGGCTGTATACGGGTAGACCAGTCGTGGGGTCTTTCGACGAAGCTACGTTTTCATTGTTGCGTCCGGCCAGGCCGTGCTCGGGGCTGAACAGGGCGACGACCTGAACACCCGCAGCTTTGGAGAGAAGCTCAACGTTGCTGCGCCCCTGAGAATCCTGACCCGTATGATTGGTAATCAATCCGATGTGTTTTCCACGCAGAGGCGCGAATTTCTGAACTTCCAGAACGTCGAGGCCCGTTTGCACGCGGGGCGCGCGGCGGGAGTGTCCGGCAAGCGCGCGTGGCGAACCAAATGAGAGCGGCGTGATGCTCATCATGAATAAGAGGAAAACTGCGGGCACGCTCTTCTTGGCGGTCAAATGGTCCACCTCTATGGAAAGAATACAATGATATTCTGGAACGCGCTGGCCGCGGCTGCGTTGAGAGGATAGTGTGCGTGTGCTATGTATAACTGCAGACTGCGGGCGGACCCTGGGGGATTCTAACTGATGGAAGGATGCCGCGTCCGCTTTCTGCTAGGGATTTCCGTCTCGATCGTTTTCCTTATGGCCCATAACGCACGCAGCCAAAGCGCCGACACTTCTGCAAAAAAGCCCGCTGCTCAAAAGAGCGCTGCTCCGCTGAAAAGCAGCACGAAGAAACTTTCACCGGCCGCGAGCGCCTGGGTGGAATCCACCCTCCGCAAGATGAGCGTGGACGAAAAAATCGGCCAGCTTCTATTCACGACATATCACGGAAGTTTCACGGCGACAGACGCCGATGCCTACCGGCAGATCCTGCACGACGTGAAAGACCTGCACGTCGGAGGATTTATTAATATTACGCAGGGATCACCGCTGGGAATCGTGAAGAGCCAGGCGTATCCGACGGCGGTGCTGAACAACCAGTTGCAGGCGCATTCGAAATTGCCGCTGCTGATCGGTGCGGACTTCGAACGCGGTACTGCCATGCGTCTCGATGAAGGCACATCGTTTCCCACGGCGATGGCACTGGCCGCCGGGAGCGATTCGAAAGATGCTTACACCATGGGAAAAATCACCGCGCTGGAAGCTCGTGCCGTCGGAATTCACTGGATTTACGCGCCGGATGCGGACGTAAACAACAATCCCGGAAATCCGATTATTAACACACGCTCGTTTGGCGAAGATCCCGAGCATGTTGCGCAATTCGTGAGCGAATTTGTCCGCGGCGTCCAGGAGAACGGCGGCCTGGCCACCGCGAAACATTTTCCCGGCCACGGAGACACCGCGGCCGACTCGCACATCGATCTCCCGGTGATCCGCGCGGACCGCGTCCGTCTCGATGCACTGGAACTTGTTCCCTTCCGCGCGGCCATCGCCACACAAGTCGATAGCATCATGACCGGGCATCTAAATGTTCCGGCGCTCGAACCCGATTCGAATGCGCCGGCGACGCTTTCGCACAACATTCTCTCCGATCTGCTGCGCAAACAACTCGGCTATCAGGGACTCATCGTTACGGACGCGATGGACATGGGCGGAATCACCGTGCGTTTTTCGCCGGGGGAAGCGGCGGTGCGCGCGGTGGCGGCGGGAGCGGATTGTTTGCTGATGCCGCCGGTTCCGGACGCGGCGTTCGAGGCGCTGCAGGGTGCGGTGAAATCCGGAAGGATTTCGAAACAGAGATTGGACGAATCGGTGCGGCGAATTTTGCAGGCGAAGGCACGGCTGGGGCTGCAGAACAATCGGCTCGTGGATGTGAATGCAATCAATCACAAATTCGGTGGCGTCGCGTGGCAGAAAGAAGCGCAGGAAATTTCGGATCGCGGCGTGACGTTGCTTCGCGACACGGCGCACCGGTTGCCGCTCGATGGAACAAGACCTTCGCGGGCGCTGCTGCTGGCGTTTTACGCGGACCCGGAACCGTATCCGGGAGAAGACCTGGAGCGCGAGTTGCGTTCGCGATTTGATTCTGTGACGACGCTGCGGGCGGACACGCGATTTGTGAATGCGGGAATTTTGAAATTGCCGCCGGCGGATTCTTACGACGTGGCGATTGTCGCGTTTTTTGTGCGTGTCAGCGACCGCAAAGGAAACGTGGACGTGCCGGCGGAGCAGGCCGCGCTTGCGGAACAGGTTTATAAGACGGGGAAGCCGGTGATCACCGTTGGATTGGGAAGTCCTTATTTAATTGAAGGCTTTCCGAAAGCGGAGACGTGGCTGGCGGCGTTTGGCATCAGCGACGTCGCGCAGATTTCGATTGCGCGCGCGCTGTTTGGAGAAATTCCGGTGCGCGGGCATTTGCCGGTGACGGTGCCGGGCGTGAAGTTGAAGGCAGGATTTGGCATCGAGTTGCCGGTGAACCCGATGACGCTGCAACCAATGGATGCGCGCACCGAAGCGCAATTGCGGCCAGCATTCGACGTGATTGAGAAAGCGAATGCAGACAAAGCGTTTCCGGGAGCGACGCTGGCAATGGGTTATCGCGGGAAAGTTTCGGTGCACGCATTCGGAAAATTGAGTTACGACGCGAAAGCCGCGGCGACTACACCGACGACGATGTATGACATTGCGTCGCTGACAAAAGTCGTGGTGACCACGACGCTGGTAGCGAAATTGGCGGAAGGCGACTTCGCCGTGCCGCTGGATTTGGATGCGAAGATCGAGCGGTACTTGCCGGAGTGGGCGAGCGGACCAAATCCTGAATGGCGGCATCGCGTGGCGGTGCGGCATTTGCTGACACACACTTCGGGGTTGCCACCGTTCAAGGAATATTGGCGGACGACAGGATCAACGGTGACCGCAAAGCGGTCAACGAACAAGCAGGACACGCTCACGAAGATTTTTGCGGAGCCGCTCGATTACGAGCCGGGAACGAAGGAAGTTTATTCGGACTTAGGAATTATATTGATGGCGGAGATCATCGAGCGGCTGACGGGGCGAAAGCTGGACGACTTGGCGAACAGTTTTGTTTTCTCTCCGCTGGGAATGAAAGATTCGATGTACCGGCCGTCGAAAAAACTCTGGCCGCAGATTGCGCCGACAGAGATTGACAATAATTTGCGGCACCGGCTGGTGCAAGGCGAAGTACACGATGAAAATGCGTTTGCGATCGGCGGAGTGTCGGGGCACGCGGGAGTTTTCAGCACGGCGCCGGACCTGGCGGCGTTTTGCCAGATGCTATTGAACGGCGGAGTTTACGCGCACGAAAGAATTTTGCGGCGCGCGACGGTGGCGCAGTTTACGACGCCGCAGCAGCTTTCGGGAGGAACGCGGACGCTGGGCTGGGCGGTGCCGACCGAAGGCGGTTCGAGCGGGCATTCTTTTTCCGCGCACAGCTTCGGGCATACGGGATTCACGGGGACATCGATATGGATCGATCCGGACCGGCAACTCTTTGTAGTGTTTTTGACGAATCGCGTGTATCCGACCCGCGAGAATCAGAAGATTCAGCAAGTGCGACGGGACCTCCATGACGCCGTCATGCAAGCGCTCGGATTTGCCTCGGTCGCGGTGCATTGAGCGGCGGCTAGTACCCAAGTTTCCGATTACCCGACTTCCCGGGAGTTGGCGGCCAATGCTGTTGACTGCCTGTAGACTTCGCACGAGAATACGTACACCCCGCCGGTTTGCGTCCAATCCCCAGCCAGGAAAGGGGGGAACAATGAAAGCATGGTCGATTGCTCCAGTCTCCTTAATGGTCTTGGGTATTCTCGCGGGTTGCGGCGGCGGTAACGCCAACTTCAATGCCACCAATTTGACGAAAGCTCAGGCCCAGCAACTTGCGACCGCGGCTTCTACGGATGTAAATAACGCTCTGGCAAGCGCGCTGGGCAGTCCAGCAGTGCCGCTAGACATCGGCAGCAGGGACCATATGCTCGCTGCGCTCCACGGGAACAGCCAAGCCGCCACCGTACCAAAGCCGGAGACCGTCACTTGCAGCGGCACAAGCTGTACCGTTTCCGGTACCTTCACGTGTCCGGACGGCGGTTCGATTGCCGTCTCGGGAAACTTCACTGCGAGCAGCAACTCCGCCAGCGGGACAATTACCGCGACACCTAGCAACTGTTCGGACGGCACGCTTGTCATTAACGGCAATCCCGATATGACGGCAGGTCTGCAGGGAAGCAACAACGGCGTCACGACAACGGTGAACGTAATGATCGGCGGAGGCGTAAGCTTCGCGCCTGTTCAGCCGGGACAATTTCCGACAGGAAGCTGCATGCTAAATGTTACCGCCACCGTTTCCGTGAACGACAGCAACGGTAGTGTGACGTCCAGTTCGATTAGTGGATCGGTTTGCGGCCAGACGATCCAGTGAGTTTGTTCCAATAGGCTGCGAGAACCGCTTCTAGCTGGTTTTCAAACGTTCGGTGATACCCCTCGTTCGGGATGACGACGAATCCGCCAACGACTCTTGTTGTCCGGGCCCACCAGCCCTTGTGAAGTGACGCCGCTAAGTGTTCTGCCCCTAGCGTTGCGGCGGAGCAGTCCGATATTTCGATGTGTCAATGATGATGCTTGCGGTTTGAGCGATCTTCTTTTTCATCTTGCCTTGTGCTTTTTTCTCGCCGGAAACCAATGTGTGCGAGTAATTGAGAATGGCAGGCCAGTGCTTAACCTCTTGAGGCACGCGGAGAGTGCGTAGATTTTGAACCGGGAGCCTGGCCAGTCCAAAATCCTTGTTCCTGGCGCGCTTCCATGACTTGTAAGGGGTAGTCAGAGAAGCTAAATCAGTAGACATTTGGAAATTGTCAAACGCGGCGCTCGATATGGTTCCGTCCGGCTGTCGCCATTCCGGGCTGATCCTGCGGTAAAGAAAGTCGGTGTCCGGCACAGGAACTATTTTCGCAATGTGGGCTGCGTACCAATCATTGATTTTATCGCTAATCCGGCCCTTCAACTCTTTCCAGCGATCCAATTAAGAACCTCGGGCAGGTGGGATTCACTGATATTCACTTCGTTTATGTCTTCGTCGCCGGATTCGAGAGATGTGATTTGCGATACTTCGAATTCCGCTTTGTCTGGATTGATCTCCAAGAGTAACTCGCGGCTTCCGTTTTGAACCTCAAACAAGACGCCGCCAGAATGCGTGGGAGAAACAAACGCTCTGTTTGGTGAGACCCCGCGTAGCGCCATTGTCATCCCAAGGCGGGACGCAATTCCCAGCGCCCGTGTGGCAGCGATTTGCGAAATTGTTTGTCCGCCGTAGCTGTCCCAACCTGACTGCAGTTTGGGGAAGCGGAGAATTCTGGCCGTCATCTGGCCAAACCAATCAGGTGCGCCGGTTACAGGCGTCACTGGCTTGACCGCAATGGCGCTGGCCGCCATCGAAACACCTTCCTTGATCGCCATTGTGGTAGTGGGGTTTGATATGCGCAACAAATTCGTAACCTGTGGTTCACCCCTCTGCCTGTAATTGGTCTGCACGTTGACGAAACCCGAAAGGTCGGCAACGGCAACCACACGGAAGGGATTCCACAAACTCAGCACAACGGCATCATTTTCCGGGACTGTAAGAGTCACTCCGGCAACGCTAGCCGCCGCAAAGCTCGGATACTGTTGAACCTCGTGCGCTTCGGGCAATTCTCCGGTCAAAAATGTTTGGCCGCGCAGCACAAGGACGGAGCTATTTTTCTTTTCCTTGGCCTCGGTGGCGGTGGGAGATCCATCCCACACAAATGTTTTGTCTTGGGGCCGGACGGGCAATGCTTGGTACACGGATGGGGCGAGCATGTTAGTTCTCCAACAACGATCCGAGCGTTTCAGCGACTTCCCTGGAAGAGAATTCGGCAAACCGCCTTACGTCATCTATACCGAAATGCGTTGCAGCGGCGTTTTCGGCCAGCGTATTGATGTCCTGCTCAACCAGTGCAATCTTTCGAGACGGAGTGTTTGGCAGGTTGAGCATGCCACTCTTGAACCTGGTCCATTCGTTCACTTCAAATGCGTTCGCCAACCTCTTCCTTGTGTGAATGTGAACCTCGAGATTTTCCAGGTTCGGTCTTTGGACAATTTTGTCTCTGCACAAGTGCTCCGCGATTAGAGATGCCGGCATCTCACTCAGGACGTATCGTGTCAGGGCATACGCCAGTCTTCCAATCTGCATCCCTGGTTCAATTTGAAGCAATCCTTCTACAAACCTCAGAAAATGGTCTCGAAATTCGGTCGGCTGCATTTGCTGGTCATCCGTCATCTGTGCCCACCGGAAGTTTATTCGCGCAAGCCCCACTTCCAAGCCCCAGCGATTGTCCGCCGACTGCAACATGATCCTCGGTATGTCGGGATTGACTTCCAATGGTATCGGGAGAACAGTCGGAGCGCCGTTGAACCTGTCGCCGAATCTTTCGAGCAGGCGTCCCAAAATCCTGGCCGTAGGAATTTGCGTTGAGGTAAATAGTATCCCTTGAAACGCATTGAAGCGGAGGGTCTCGACACTAAGCTGTTGGGCCACTTGATGAATGACCCCGGACGGTGTACTCATTTTCCTACATCACCATTAGTGTGCCACAAGGGACGGAGAATGGCACGAGCGCTGCCACTTTCAGTGGAATCGATAGGATGCCGGAAAACGCCCGCAAGTTGCTGAAAAACTAGGAACAAAAGCGCTCCTCGCATCGTCACACCCCAGGACAGCGCCGAGCGGCCATACAATACTACCGTAGTCAAATTATGCAAACTGTTTCTACTGGCCAGCCGGACGCGCCACGGGCCTTGTGCAGTTTTAGCCACTGGGAGCATAGCAGGTCGGTATGCCCGTGTCAAGTTATTGATTCGTAAAAGACCTCACCGGCGGGTGGGTCACTCAATTCTTTTCCTAACGGCCCTTGATATTCCGGCCCCGATGAGAGGCCGCCACCGAGCCTTTTGCCACTACGCCGAATTACGAGTGTGCTCCACCCTTTCGCGTTTCGATTTTGAAAGGGTGGGATATTCTGCTCGGGGGGCGGCGTCTGTCCCCAGTTCTCCGTCCCCAGTTCCCCCATTTCCCTATCTGGATTCCTGAGTCCTTGACATATTTTTTTCCGCGCTTTAGGTTGCTCATGGCATCCAAGGCCATCGACAAACACTCCGAGCGTCAAACGCGCGCATGTGTTTGCGTCTTGTGTTGGTATCGGAATCGCGTGATTCCAACTTCCAAACAACTACGGAGGAACAAGCCATGAGAACAACTCTATCCGGGGTCGTGACGATTATCGCGCTGGTGCTCGCCGTCTTGGGCGGCAGGTCCAGCTCTGCGCGGCAGAAGCAGGACAAATACACTCTGCAGGTGCCGGGCGGGCTCGCGTTCTCTGAGATCAAAGGATACGAACAATGGCAGGTTGTCGGCCCCAGCCTCACCGAAGCCGCAAACGTGATCCGAGTGATCGTCGCCAATCCAGTGATGATCAAAGCCTACGAGGAAGGCATTCCCGGCAATGGCAAGCCTTTCCCCGACGGCTCCAAGATCGTCAAGCTTGAATGGAGACCGAAGAAGATAACGGATCCTCCTTTTTCCGCGAGCACCCCGGACACGGTGGCTGGCGACCTGGTGGAGGTCGAGTTCATCGTGAAGAACAGCAAGAAATTCTCGGATGCGCACGGATGGGGATTTGCGATGTTCGACCATGACGCCGCAGCAGCTTTCGGGAGGAACGCGGACGCTGGGCTGGGCGGTGCCGACCGAGGGCGGTTCGAGCGGGCATTCTTTTTCCGCGCACAGCTTCGGGCATACGGGATTCACGGGGACATCGATATGGATTGATCCGGACCGGCAACTCTTTGTAGTGTTTTTGACGAATCGCGTGCATCCGACCCGCGAGAATCAGAAGATTCAGCAAGTGCGACGGGACCTCCATGACGCCGTCATGCAAGCGCTCGGATTTGCCTCGGTCGCGGTGCATTGAGCGGCGGCTAGTACCCAATAGCCGTAGTGTTTTCCCCAGTCAATCGGGAACCTCAGGCGCGTCACTGGGGCTCTTGAAGATTATTTCCTGTTCTGGACCATTTCGACGAGGACCGCTCCACCGTAATCAATGCACGTCCGCCGCTCCGGTCCGTCTCCCTTCACACAATTTTCGCTTGACCCATGAATACTCGACGGTTATAAACTCACCCGTCCCCTCCTCGAACGCTCCCACAACTTGGAGGTTCCCATGCGCTTCCACCGGTTCGGCCGCCATCTGATCCGAGTCGCCTGCTTTATTCTGTTTGCCTCGACGCTCCTCCACGCCCAGGGCACCACCAATAACTTCACGAATGGCAGCGGGGATGGCACGTGGGAAAACCCGGCGAATTGGAGCCTGGGCCACGTTCCGCTTTCAACCGAAGACGTAACCATCGGCGGGAGCTTGGCTGCCCGTATCGCTCCATCGGATACGAGTGTGCAAAGCATCCGTTCCCTGACCATGACCGGCACCAGCACCCTTAACTTCCAAGGGCTCGAACTGGATATCGCTCAGCCGTCCTCTGTGGCGTCTGGGAGCACAATCACCGTGCAGCATCCCACCGGCTGCCCGCCCCTCACTACTTTGGTCCTGGCATCCACCTCCACGCTGACCGTTAGCGGGACGCTGACGGTTGAGGGTCCGTGCGCAGTCCTCCGCGGCGCCGGCACGGTGATAGTCAAGGGCCACTTCGATTGGATAGCGCCAAGCTCAAATCTACCTGGACCTACTCTCGGCGGAGATCCCGGCGGCACGTTGAACGTGATGGCAGGGGTGGGAACCCTCGCTATCACTGGAACCAAGCATGGGCTCAGCACATATACGATAAACAACCAACACACCGTTACATGGCCGAACGGCGCAAGTATCCAAGCCGGCAACGGCGCTGTGTTTAACAACTTGGACGGCGGCACGGTTAGTTTGTTGCTGGGGACTCAGACTTTCGATAACTCGCTCGGCGGCGCCACTCCGCAGTTCAATAACTCAGGGACCTTTAACTCGCCCGGGACCTTCACCTTTACCGGCGTTCCGTTCACCAATACCGTGACGAACGGCATCCCCGGCACTGTCGGCGCCGGCGGAAACCTGGTTTTTGGCGGCGGCTACACCCAGACCGCAGGCCCCACCACCTTGACCACCTCCGTAGGCCCTTCTGGCAGCATCTCCGTCGGGGCTGCCGGGTTCAACTTGAATGGCGGGATTCTCAACGGGACTGGGACGATTACAGGAAACGTGATCAATAACGGCGGGCACGTCCAACCGGGCCTGAGTCCCACTCCGGGCACGCTGACGATTACGGGCAACTATACCCAGGGCGCCGGCGGGATTCTGGACCTAGCGCTTGCAGGCACCACCGCCGGCAACTTCAGCGTATTGGCCATCAGCGGCACAGCCACGCTCGGCGGCACCCTGAACGCACTTTCGTTCGGGGGATTCACTCCGCCTGCCAGCAGCAGCTTTCAGGTGATGACCTTCGCTTCGCGGACCGGTGACTTCACCACCAACAACCTTACGGTGAACGGAGTCGCTTTAACCAAGAACTTTCACACCGGCGACCTCACCCTGGTTGTGAAACATCGCCGCGGCCAAATCACCAGCCAGTAGAGTCATGAGTCACCGCGGTGGGGTGCCCCACACGCCGGGTTTGCGTGTGGGGCTTTTGGTTTTGCGGGTGCCGCACCCTTCGGTTTTAAGGGTGCGGGGGTTGACGTTTGGGATTACTGGAATGTGCGCCTTACGAAATCCGCTAAAGCGTTGTTACGGGCAGGGCGATCTCCATTTTGTCACCTTCAGTTGTTACCGGCGACAAGCGTACTTGGGGAGCGTCCTGGCGCGAAACCGCTTTGTGAAGATACTGGATCAGGTGCGATTGCGGCACGAATTTGCGCTGGTCGGCTACGTGGTGATGCCGGAACACGTGCATCTGCTGATCAGCGAACCTCGGAAGGGAAGTCCGTCGAAAGTCTTGCAGGTGCTGAAGCAGAAAGTTTCTCGGGAAGACAAGAAGTCTCCGTTTTGGCAGCGACGGTTTTATGACTTCAATGTGTGGAGTGAAGAAAAGTTGAAGGAGAAACTGAATTACATGCACAAGAATCCGGTTGAGAGGGGATTGGTAGCTCATCCAAAGGATTGGCCTTGGAGCAGTTGGAGTTTCTACGAGAAGGAAGAGGATGGGTTGATCGGAATTGATGTAAGAGGTTGTTAGGAACGAATCGCCGAGAAAGTCAAAACCCGCACCCTTAACACCGAAGGGTGCGGCACCCTAGCCTATCTCTGTGATCGGTCTCTGCCCCACCCGCCCAAATCACCAGCCAGTAGATCGCGGGAAACTTCCTGCTTTCAGAACCTGCAAGACCCTCGAAGGGTTGCAGCGGAGCGGTTCAAGTGACGCGTCCGACTCGCGCGGGTCCGCTAATTTCGTTGCCCTCGCACTCGATGTACATGATGCGACTCTCATGGGGTCTTATGCCAAGAAAGTATATATTTTGGGGACGTTGCTGCGCCAAAGACGCCCGTTGGCACGCGCCAAACCGAGTTGTGCCTGGTAAACCGGGTTACCGCCGAAGTTCGTACTGGGATCAACCTTTCCGGTTAGCCGTGCCGGCTCAACCGGTCGATGCAACACCAGCTATTCGGATGATCCGACAACAGTTTTTACAGGGATCTGATCTTTCGGAGCGGTATTAAATTGAACCTAAACAGAACAATCTTTTCCGTCTGTCTTAACGCGTGCAGGAGCTCAAAAGCCACATTTCCGATCACGCACTACTAGGGCGAAACTTCAGATTTACAGCAAAACCAGGTGGCTCCGGAGTTTGGGAGCTGCTATCGTAACGCCATGAATCGCCGCCAATTCCTCCAGCAGACAAGCATTGCGGGCGCATCGCTTGCGGCAGCCGCTCCGCTTTCTCTGCTCTCAGGATGTGCCGCGAGACGCAGCGTAGCCTCTGCTGCAAATCGTGCTTATGAGGCTCCAGATATTTCATTTATCGGCGGAGCGTGTGGATTGCCTCCCGTGCATGTCTCCGCGGACCGCGAGATAAGGACCGTTGTCGGGCTGCGTCCTTTCCGCCCCTCGGGCTTTGTGGTGCGAGCGGAAAAGCTGGACGATACGCTTGTGGTCCACAATTACGGCCATGGCGGGGGCGGAATCACGCTCTCGTGGGGAACTGGGAAGCTTGCAGTGGATTTGGGCGCCCAGGGCCACATTGGACCAGTAGCGGTGCTGGGCAGCGGTGCAGTGGGATTGGCAACAACGAGGCTGCTGCAGGAAGCGGGTTTAGCCGTCACCATCTATACGAAGGATTTGCCACCAAACACAACGTCGAATATCGCTGGCGGCCAATGGTATCCCTTCCTGGTATCGGATAATGAAAAACGCACCGCTCTTTTCAATCAACAGCTTCTTGCCGCAGCGGAGTTTGCCTATCGTCGCTACCAGATCATGGTGGGGCCGCGCTATGGCGTCCGCTGGATGCGCAACTACTTTCTCAGCGACCAGCCATGGAATGAACAAGGCTATCGCGGTAAGGAGAGCGTACTGCGCTCCATGATGCCGGAGCTGCGCGATCTGTCTGCACGCGAGCATCCATTCCCGGATGCGGCTTTTGTGCGGCAGATCGACACCATGATCGTCGAGCCGCCGATCTATTTAGCGGCTTTGCTCAATGAAATCCGGATTGCCGGTGCGACAATAAAAGTAACGGAAATTCGTGATCGGAGCGAAATCCAGAACTTGCCGGAAAAGCTGGTATTCAATTGCACGGGCCTGGGCGCAAAAGCCCTCTTTGCCGACGAAGAATTAACTCCCGTGAAGGGACAACTCACAATCCTATTGCCCCAACCTGAGGTTCAATATGCAATCGGCCGGGACGACCTCTATATGTTTCCGCGAACGGACGGGATTCTTCTTGGAGGCACTCACGAACGAGGGATCTGGACGCTCGATCCCAATTTGGAAAAGAAGCAGGAAATTCTCGCACAGCACAAGGCCTTTTTCGACGGCTTCAAGAAATGCTAATAAGCAATGGTCCACTCACGCTCCTTCTTTATCTGGGTTTATCCGGCCCGAATCGTCGGCAATCCGGAAGTAATCGCCTAGGTCCCGATTAACCGGGTTACCGGACATCTTGGCACTACCAGCTACTTTCTCGCTTTGCTGACATCACAACGCTCGTTGTTCACGGCGTCAGCCTTGCGCAGGCTAGCACCAACGCTTCGGAGACGCTTCAGTTTTCCGGCAACGCGAATCCCGATAATGATTTCCGATTCGACCCCACGCTTGGCCCGACGGGAGGATACATCTTCAACCTAAGCACGAAGGGGCTAACGCTGCCAGACCTGATGCATGACGCCATCGAGGAGCGCGCGAAGAACGAGGAGATTGGCGACGCGGTCGGAGGCGATGCTGCGCGCAAATCGTTTGTGGAAGCGGTGGAAGCTGACGTGGGAGCTAAGGATGTCGTAACCCTCGATTTCCTCCCAACGAATCTTTGTGTCAGAAAGCAGTTTTACGATGATCACGCCTTCCGAGCGAGACACAAGAATCGCCCCAAAATCAACCACTCCCCCGGAATCGAAAGTCTCTAAGGCCTTTTGCATCAACGGTTTGAATGAAAACCTGCCGATTCTTTCGGCCAGTTCCTCGGCGTGACGAACGCGCTCCCCTAGAGAGACCTTCTTCCCATGGGTGGTGATGAGCTTCAGCCGATAGAAGGTTCCCAGCGGGAAATGTTGTGCGTGGAGCTCATAAGAACCGAAGTAGACGCGATCCAGTTCCAGCCACCGGATCTCGCCATAGCCAAAGATTCCCGGTAAGAAATTCCCAGTTCATGGAGCCAGACGCGGGAAACCAGGTACCACGAGACGATGGCCGCAAATGCGGCGGTCAAAGCATAGAAAACGCGCCAGGCTGTGTGGTCCTGCAAGTCTCTTGCAACGTTAAAGGCAAGACCGCAAAAGAGGAGTGCTAGAACCAGGACAATGACGATGACACGGATATTCGGACCAAAGGTTTCGAGGGGCGGCCCTAGTGAGTAGTTTCTCAAAGGTTCCTGCCGTGGGCAGCCATGCTACCCACGCTTCGGCGTTTGAACAAGAACAAACAGAGGCAGCCGCCGCAAACTCCGCGAAAAATTACTCCCCGGAGGCGGGCAAAGATTTAACGACGCTGGAGAGCTCGAGGACCTCGAGGTGTTTGGGGCAATCGGGCCAATTGTGGCGCCAGCAGACAATGATGTCGCAACCATGCAAAGGATGGCGGTGGTCGCGGAAGTTCCTGCTCTCAAATTCAAATTCGATGTTCACGCGCTGCCATCGTTCCGGGCCAATCTGCCGCTTGGCCTCGCAGTCGGGGAATCCCTTTTGAACGGCTTCGACCCGGAAGCCCAGTTGTTTGGCGAGCATGCCAAAAAGGAGAACCACCCCCTGTTCGTTCACCGGTGCGTGGGGGAATGCCTGGAAGTTTGTGGGATTGCCGTAGGCGAAGGAAGAGAGTGGCGAGTGACGAGTGGCGAGTGGCGAGCGAAAGCGGTAACCGGGGGAGAACGTTACTCGGGACGCAGAGTTGTTGTTTAGGCGTTGACGCGCAACTTTGGGCAGAGGACCGGGCGGCACGGGAGCCGGAAGAAGCGCCAGGACATCGGCCCATTCGGGCTTGCCCTTGGCAAACTTGCGAAAAGCTTCCGGCATTTTTGACCAGGGACCGAAGCGCCTTTCGATTGTTGAAGCATCGTATTTCCCCTGGCGCAGATGGGCGTGACGCGGGTGTATGCCTCGGTTTCTTCGGACCTGTCTACCCCAATCTTCCAGCAGCGCGCGATCCTCAACCCTAACGTTCAGCATATTCGGGCGAAGCCCCGCAGCTCGAACGGCATCATTCCAACCAGGGAAGCATCGTAGAACGAAATACGCGGAGATTCCCGAGCGAGCAATGAATTCGGACAGCGATGGGGCGCGCCCAAGCTTCCTGGCAATGCCGCCGATGGAATCGATGATGTGCTTCTTGTCTGACACGCGGCTCCGGGCTGCGTTGAAGGGCTGCTGACGTTTCATAAACGAATAAGTTCGAGACTTGGAGACACGAATGCCCAGTGGCATCTGGACAAAAGCGGAGTGTTCTGAGGAAAGAACGGCTGCCGACAGGCCCCAAAAATAAAAAAGCGGGAGAAATCTCCCGCTGTCGAGGCGCACTTCTCTACAAAATAAGTGTACCGCGAATGAACATATCTTGTCGAGTAAAATTTTAAGTTGATTTTGGGGTAGTGGAGTCAGTTTGAATTTTGATCGCTATTCATTCCGCAAAAGGCGCGTGATGGCGCAGAGTTGTCACGATTAGGAAAATTCAAACTGACCCATTACGTGATTTTGGAGAAAATTGCACTCGAGTCGCGAAGTCATTTAGGCTACCGCTGCCAGACATGATGCATGACGCCATCGAGGAGCGCGCGAAGAACGGGCAGATTTGCGACGCGGTCGGAGCCGATCCTGCAGGCAAATCGCTTATGAAAGCGATGGAAGCTGACACGGGAGCTAAGGATGTCGTAGCCCTCGATTTCCTGCCAACGAATCTTTGTGTACCTCATGCGCCCGTATGCACCACTGTGGCACGATTTCCCGAAGGTAGTCTCCAGTAGGTAGTGCCCCAAAGAAAAGCCCAGGTCTAAAGACCGGCCACTACAGGGAGGTCGAGGGGGGGTTGTTGGAGATCGGCGGGTTTGCCGAGGTCGCGCCAGTGAAGTTCCTAGGCGTGGACGGGCTCGCGGCGTTTTAGCCTGGGGAGACCCTTGATCGATTTCCCAGCCCTTTGCTGGGCGAGCCGTAGGTCATAGAGACTCTGTAGATTGAGCCAAAACTGTGCGCTGGTACCAAAGAAGTGAGCGAGGCGCAGAGCCGTATCGCCGGTAACAGAGCGCGTGCCATTCAGGATTTGCGTGATGCGGTTGGTTGGAACAGCGATCTGCCGCGCTAGTTCCGCGGCGCTCATATCGAGGGCTAGCAGTTCTTCGGCCAAGTGTTCACCCGGATGAATTACAGCGAATGGCATAGCAACTCTCCTAATCTTAATTGCCTAAGGATGCTTTTGCTACACGGAAAGGCCTCCCCTGAAGGGGCGAGCTACAGCGGCATGTCTTGAGCGGCTTGGGCGAGGTCGGCGGGCTTGCCAAGGTCGCGCCAGTAGTATTGGTCGGAACGGAAGGCGAGGATTTTTTCTCCTTTGGCGGCTAGGCGGAGATAGGAAGGAATGATGGAGAAGATGCCTTCCTCGGTGAGCATGGGGAGGAGGCGAGGTGAAATGATGTGGATGCCCGAAAAGGCGAGAACGTGGAGCGGGATCGAAGAGAGATTTCTCTGCGAAGAAGACGCGGAGAGAGGAAGCGGGTTCGCTTCGCTCGGAATGACAGAATCTTTGTTGTCGATTCGACGACCACGGAGTTGGTTCTGGTCGTCAAAGAGGAGGGGGCGGGAGGTCTCGCGGGATTGGACGGCCAGCGTGGTGAGGGCGTCATTTTCTTTATGGAATTGGAGCATGCGGCCGAGGTTGATGTTGCTGATGACGTCGACGTTGTGGAGGAGGAAGGGCTCAGCAGGAGAGTGGCGAGTGGCGAGTGGTGAGTGGCGAGCTTGGTCGAGGAAGAACCAGGCGGCTTTTTTGAGGCCGCCACCGGTGTCGAGCAAGAGATCGTCTTCCCGGGAGATTTCGATGCGCATGCCAAAGTTGTTTTTTGATTTGAGGTAGTCGACGACCATGTCGGCGAAGTGATGCACGTTGATGATGACCTCGTTCACGCCGAAGGTGCGCAGGCGCGAGAGTGTGATTTCGAGGAGGGTGCGGCCATTGAGTTCAACAAGAGCTTTGGGAAGGTCATCGGTCAGGGGGCGAAGGCGAGTGCCAAGGCCGGCGGCGAGGATCATGGCTTTCATTGGGGGCCTGCGCAAAGAAAGGATTCGGAGAAGGATTTAACACAGAGGACACAGAGGGGACAGAGGAAGAAGGCACAGAGATCACAGAGAAGAGAGAAATACGGATCTAAAGATCCGCTACTACAACCGGCACGGAACCACGAGGCCCGCCCCTCGGACAGTTCCATTGGCGACTGAGGATTCGATTTCATTTGCTTCGCGATTTCAGATGCCTTTGCGGCGGCCGAGCTTCTCGAGCTCGAGATGGCGCACCACAACTTCCAGTCCGTTCCTGGCGCGCAGGCGTTTGGCCAATTGCTCGGCGAGAAAAACGGAGCGATGCTGGCCGCCGGTGCAGCCAAACGAAACCATCAGATTCTTGAAGCCGCGCTGCTGATAATTGGCGATGCTGGAATCCACCAGCGACAGGACGCCGGCAAGAAACTGGTGCACGGTCTCCTGCTGATTGAGATAGTCGATGACGGGAGCGTCCTTGCCTGTAAGAGTTTTGAAGCGCTCTTCGCGGCCGGGATTCGGAAGGCTTCGGCCATCGAAAACGAAGCCGCCGCCGTTGCCGCTTTCGTCCTTCGGCAAGCCCTGGTGAAATGAAAAACTGAAAATCCGTACGACGAGATTGTCCGCGTCAGTGGCAAGGCCCTGCAATTTTTCTGAGGCAAGCATGCCTTTGAAGGCATCCATGAGCGCGGGCAGGGGAACGGGCAAGCGGACATGGTGAAGCAGCCAACGGATATTTTTCAGGGCGTAGGGGACGCTCTGGAGAAAATGCGCGCGGCGTTCAAAGAAACCGCGGAAGCCGTAAGCGCCGAGAGCCTGCATGATGCGCACGTAAACGTAGGCGTAGTAGTGGCGCAGGAAGGCTTCGCGGTCGAGGTCAATGAAACGGCTGAGCGAATCGAGATAGTGATCGAGAAGTTGCTGGCGGACGTCGGGCGGGAGATCGGCTTTGGCGTCAAAGAGGAGTGAAGCGATGTCGTATTGCAGGGCGCCTTTGCGGCCGCCCTGGTAGTCGACGAAAAACGGCTGGCCGTTGCGCAGCATGATGTTGCGGGATTGAAAATCGCGATAGAGGAAATAATCGCGAGGGGCGCTCAGCAGGAATTCGGTGAGGCGGCTGAAATCGTCTTCGAGAGCTTGTTCGCTGAAAGTGATGCCGGCGAGACGGAGAAAATAATATTTAAAATAATTCAGGTCCCAGGCAATGGACTGGCGGTCGAAGCTGGCGCAGGGATAGCAAACGGAGTAGTCCAAATCGCGCCCGGCTTCGACCTGGAAGCGCGGGAGGACGGCGACGACCTGGCGATAAGCTTCGATGACTTCGGGGGAAATATTGTCGCCGTTGCGATTCTTGGAGAGAAATTCGAAAAGCGAAGTGTCGCCGAGGTCTTCTTCGAGATAAGCTCCGTGGTCCAAATCTTCGCCATAGATTTCGGGCACGGGCAGGCCGTGACGGCGAAAGTGCCGGGAAAATGCAAGGAAGGCGGCGTTTTCTTCGCGCACGCCGTAGAGAATTCCGACTGCCGTGGATTGATCGTTGGCGAGGCGGATGATTTTGCGCCCGGAACCGCCGAGTTCACCCTGGAGCGGCTGGATGCGCTCGGGTGGCGCGTGGAAGTGCTGCTCGAAAAGTTTTTTGAGAACGTCCATGAAAATGAGTTCCGCTACGCCGTTTTGAGATGGTAATGAAGCCGGGCGATTTCTAGCATAGCTGAAAGGCAAGATGGAAGCAGGACTGGCGGCAAGTTGTTGTGCCTAGAAGTGTCAATTAGTACCGGAAAGAGGGTTCGGCGCGGGCATCTGTGATGCCCGGCTATAATGGAACGATGCCCACGCCCTACAGAGTACCCAAGCGCAAAGAAGTTCGAGACACCGAGCAAAGAAATCCTGCGTCGAAAAATCTGGATCGCATGACGGCGCAGAAGATTGTGGACTTGATGAACCGCGAGGACCGCAAAGTGGCGCCGGCCGTGGGGCGGGAAATTCCGGCAATTGCGCGAACCGTGAATGCGATTGTGGCGGCGATTCGAAACGGCGGGCGGCTGTTCTACGTTGGGGCGGGATCGAGCGGGCGGATGGGAATTCTGGACGCAGCGGAATGCCAACCGACGTTCGGGACTTCGCCGAAAATGGTGCAGGCATTGATCGCGGGAGGACGGCGCGCAGTGACGGGAGCGGTGGAAGGGGCGGAGGATGCGGTTCGAAACGCGGAGCGCGAGTTGCGCGAAAGAAAGTTAGGAAGCAACGACGTCGTGGTGGGGATCACGGCGAGCGGGACGACGCCGTTTGTGCTGGGAGCGCTGAAATTTGCGCGGGGACGCGGCGCGACGACGGTGGTGATTACTTCGAACCGGCGGATGCCGGTGGCGCGGCTGGCAAAGATTGTGATTGCGGCGGAAGTGGGGCCGGAGGTATTGACGGGGTCGACGCGGCTGAAGGCGGGCACGGCGCAAAAGATGGTGCTGAACATGCTGAGTACGGCGGTGATGGCGCGGCTGGGACACGTATATGAAAACCTGATGATCGATGTGGTGCAGACCAATGAAAAGGTTGCGACACGGGCTTTGCGGATTCTAGCCGAGGCGAGCGGGAAGAGTGTGTCTGCGGCGGAACACGCTTTGCGGGCGGCAGGACACAATATGCGAGTCGCGCTGGTGATGTTGAAACGGGGAGTGGGAGCGAGGGAGGCGAAGAGATTGATTTCGCGAGCGGATGGGAATTTGAGGCGGGCGCTGGGGGAGTAAGAAAAGAAGTGGCGAGTGGCGAATGGCGAGAAAAAATCAGGAAAAGGAATTAACACAGAGAGCACGGAGAATGTAGAGAAGCGGAAGAGTAGGGGCCGCCGCTACAAAGAAATGAGAAACACGAATGGATAAATTTTTAATTCGGGGCGGGAAGGCGCTGCGGGGGACGGTGGCGGTCAGCGGGGCGAAGAATTCCGCGCTGCCGGTGATGGCGGCGGCTTTGCTGACGGCGCAGAAAGTGACGCTGCACAACATCCCGAAAGTGCGCGACCTGATTACCATGAGCAAGCTGCTGGCGTTTATGGACGCGAAGGTTTCGGCAGCGGAGGTCCCTGCGAGCGATTACGTGATCGAAGCCCCCACATTGAATCATGCGGAGGCGCCGTACGAGCTGGTGAAGACGATGCGGGCGTCGATCCTGACACTGGGGCCGCTGATGGCGCGCGTGGGAATGGCGCGAGTTTCGCTTCCAGGAGGATGCGCGATTGGGGCGCGGCCCGTGGATTTGCACTTGAAGGCGCTGGAGCAGATGGGCGCGGAGATCACCACTTCGCATGGGTATATCGAGGCGAAGGTACATGGCAACGGATCGAGAGGACGCCGATTGAAGGGCGCGCATGTCGTGTTCGAAAAAATTACCGTGACGGGGACAGAAAATATTTTAATGGCGGCAGTGCTGGCCGAGGGCGAGACGATCTTGGAGAATGCGGCGCGCGAGCCGGAAGTGACGGACTTGGTGACGATGCTGCGGAAGATGGGGGCGGAGATTTGCGGGGATGGGACGTCGACGCTGAGGATTCGCGGCGTGAAGGAGCTGCATGGGACAGAACACAGTGTGATTCCGGACCGCATCGAGGCGGGAACGTTTTTGGTGGCGGGGGCGATCACAAGAGGCGACCTGGCCGTTACGCATTGTGAGCCGAAGCATTTGGGGGCGGTGATTGCGAAATTGGAGCAGGCGGGGGTGCGAATTGAGGTGGTGGATGCGACGACTCTGCGCGTGCGGCCAGCGGAGAAGCTCGTCGGGGTCGATATGACGACCGAAGAATATCCGGGATTCGCGACGGACATGCAAGCGCAATACATGGCACTGGCGACGCAGGCCGAGGGCACGTCGATAATTACGGAAAGGATATTTGAGAACCGGTTCCTGCATGCGAGTGAGATGATGCGCATGGACGCGCATATCTCGATCGAAGGACATACCGCGACGGTGCGTGGCCCATCGGCGCTCTCCGGAACCGTCGTGCAGGCTTCGGATTTGCGGGCGAGCGCTGGGCTGGTGCTGGCGGGATTGGTGGCGAGCGGTGAGACGATGATTGAGCGCGTGTATCACATTGATCGTGGGTATGAGGGGATTGTGGAGAAGCTGCAAGGGGTTGGGGCGGACATTAAGCGCGTGCACGGGACGGCTGGCTAGTTCAATTCGAAGCGCGACAATTTCGAATGTGCGGTCCGCTTTGGAGGTCCAAGCTTTCGTGAATCCTTATTGGATTGAGGCCGGCTCAATACGTCTCGCGATCTTGCCGAGACCTAGAGGCTACGACTGGCTACCGGACGATATCGCAGCGGCTCGGCGCGCAGGCGTGGACGTTATTGTTTCAGCTCTCACAAAAGCCGAAACCGACGAACTGGGTTTGTCCGAAGAAGCAAAATGCTGCAGCGAGTTAAACGTCAAGTTCCTTTCCTTCCCGATCGAAGACAGGTCGTTGCCTATTTCGGAGAACACCCTAAGCAAGTTCCTGGATTCTCTCGATGAGAGGTTGAATGAGAAAAGTGGTGTTGCAGTCCACTGCCGCGCAGGCATTGGACGTTCATCCATGTTATGTGCGTGTTTGCTTATCCGACGCGGATTATCGGTGGATTCAGCGTTCCAGAAGATCCAGGAGGCACGAGGATGCGCAGTTCCAGATACGGAAGAGCAACGAAAGTGGGTTGAGTCATTTGTCGCAAGATTCAAGGGCAAGTAAAAGAATCTCCGTCCGCCAGGAAGAACAGAGTCAGTGATTGCAGCAAACCCAGCAATCCTCATCGAAGTCTGGTACAATGCGCGACACGAAATTGGCGGGGCTCGCGCGGCGCTATCGGGCGGCGCGGCCCGCGAGGGGGGACCGATCATGACAAACATGGAATCAAGCGGGGGCGCGAAGAACGCGAGCATGTTGGCGCGGATTGATGCGGCGATTGCGGAAAAGAGTTTGCTGAAGCATCCGTTCTATCAGGATTGGCAGGCGGGGAAGCTTAGCCGGGAGGCGCTGCAGCTTTATGCAGCGCAGTATTACCGGCATGTGGAAGCGTTCCCGAAGCATCTGCGGGTGCTGGCGGCGCGGACGGAAGGTCCGCTGCAGGGATTGATCCGGGAGAATGTGGCTGAGGAGGAGAATCCGGCGGGGCCGCATCCGAAGCTGTGGCGGGATTTTGCGGCAGCAGTAGGCGTGGGCGAGGATGACATTACTTGCTGCCCTGCCCTGCCGGGGACACAGGCGGTGGTGCAGACGTTCCGCGAGATTTGCGGGGATCGGGCAGTGGCGGAGGCGGTTGCGGCGTTGTATGCGTACGAGGCACAGGTGCCGGAGATCGCGACGACAAAGATTGACGGGTTAAGGAAGTTCTACGGCGTGACGAAGCCGGAAGGGCTGGCGTACTTCGAGGTACATCAGGAGACCGACAAGGTACACCGGGCGGCTTGGCGCGGGTGGCTGGAAGAGCATGCCAGCGGCGACGAGGAAGAGATTTTGAAGACGACGAACGAGGCGCTGGATGCGCTCTGGGGGGCGCTGGATGCGGTGCACTGCGAGAAACAGGGAGCAATGAGATAAGGAAGTAATGACGCAAAGAAAAGAAGGAATTTACACAGAGGACACTGAGGGACAGAGATCACAGAAAAGAGAGGAGAAAAAGCCCCCGAGCTGATCGGGGGCTTTTTCATTTGAGAGAAAGCGTAGTGCGCGCCTGATTCGAGCGGGGCAAGCCGCGCCCTACAGCACGAAATAGAAATGCTATTCGTGGGCGCCGGAGTCGCTGCCGGAAATGCCTTCGACGCTGGATGAGCTGGGGTTGTGAGTCGCGCCGCCAGCCGCAGCTTTCTGTTGCTTTTCGCGGGCCTCGCGGATGAGAGCCTTGCGGGAGAGGCGGACCTTGTTGCCCTCGATGGAGAGGACTTTCACAAGGACCTGGTCGCCGAGCTTGAGCTCGTCGCGGACGTCGCGGATGCGGTGCTCGGAGATTTCGCTGATGTGCAGCAGGCCGTCCGTGCCTGGGAAGAGTTCGACGAAGGCGCCGAACTCCGCGAGGCGGACGACTTTGCCAAGATAGGTCTTGCCGATTTCGGCGCTGGCGGTGACTTCGCGGACCATGGCGAGAGCGGCATCTCCACCGGCTCCACTGGTCGAAAAGATGTGCACAGTGCCGTCCTCGAGGACGTCGATTTTGACGCCGGTGGCTTCGGTGATTGATCGAATCTTCTTGCCGCCCGGACCGATGAGATCGCGGATTTTATCCTGCGGGATCTTCAGCTTGAAGAGGCGCGGAGCGTAAGCGGAAATCTGCGTGCGCGCTTCGCTGAGGGTCTTTTCCATGGTGTCGAGTATCTGCAGCCGGGCTTTTTTGGCCTGCGAGAGGGCTTCGCGCATCATGGTGATGCTGATGCCGAGAACTTTGATGTCCATCTGAAGCGCCGTGATGCCGTTGCGCGTGCCGGCGACTTTGAAGTCCATGTCGCCGTAGTGGTCTTCCGCTCCGGCGATGTCTGTGAGGATGGAGTATTTGCCATGGTCACCGACGACGAGTCCCATGGCGATGCCCGCACAAGAAGACTTCAGCGGAACACCGGCGTCCATCAAGGCGAGCGAGCCGCCGCAAACCGTGGCCATCGAAGAGGAACCGTTGGATTCCAGAATGTCGGAAACGAGGCGCATGGCGTAGGGGAAGTCCGCTTCGGGTGGAAGCAGATTCAAGAGGGCGCGATGCGCAAGAGCGCCGTGGCCGATTTCGCGGCGGCCGGGCCCGCGGAGGAATTTCACTTCGCCGACGCTGAACGGCGGGAAGTTGTAGTGCAGCATGAAGCGATTGAACTGGTCCTGCTCGAAGAGCAGGTCGAGGCGCTGCATGTCTTCCTTGGTCCCGAGGGTTAGAGTTGCGAGCGCCTGGGTCTCGCCGCGAGTGAAAAGCGCGGAGCCGTGGACGCGAGGGAGCAAGCCGACTTCGCACGTAATCTGGCGAATCTGGTCGAAGGCGCGGCCATCGGGACGGCGACGAGCGTTGAGAACGTCATCGCGGAAGATATTCTCGCGGAGACGCTCAAAGGCGCGCTTAGTGAGCGTGCGCTTCTCGTCCATCTCCTTCTTGGGCTCTTCGGGAATGGTGGCGAGGATTTCGTCTTTCAGCGCATCCACGAGGTGGTAGCTTTCTTTCTTCGGGTGCTTTTCCGTGTTCAGGGCGTCGTGGAGCTTCTCGCCGTATTTCTTCTGAAGATCCTTGTAAATTGCTTCGTCGAAGGGCAAAGGCGGGACGACGACTTTCACCGGCTTGATCTGCGCGTGAAGTTCTTTGATGGCCCCGACGATCTTCTTAATCTGCGCGTGGCCGAATTCGAGGGCATCGGCAACGGCTTCTTCCGAAACCTCCAGTGCGCCGGATTCCACCATGACGATGGCTTCTTCCGTGCCAGCGATGATGATGTTCATCAAGCTTTTCTTCTGGTCGGCAACGGTGGGGTTGGCGACGAGCTGGCCATCGAGCAAGCCGACGCGAACGCAGGCGATGGGTTTTTCAAAGGGAAGATCGGAGCAATAGGATGCAGCGGAGGCAGCAGTGACGGCGATGACATCGGGATCGTTGTCGCTGTCCGCAGAAAGCACCATGGCGACGATCTGAGTTTCATTGCGCCAGGATTCCGGAAAGAGCGGTCGCATGGGGCGATCAATCAGGCGAGAAGTGAGAATTTCCTTTTCGGAGGGGCGGCCTTCGCGCTTAAAGAAGCCGCCAGGGATTTTGCCTGCGGAATAGGTGTTCTCGCGGTAGTCCACAGTAAGAGGCAGGAAGTCGCGGTCATTCGCCGTTGGAGCCATGCAAGCGGTGGTCAGGACGATGGTGTCGCCGTAACGCGCAGTGATGGCGCCATTGGCTTGTTTCGCGATTTTTCCAGTTTCCAGAGTCAGCGGGCGCCCGCCGACTTCGACCGTAACGCGATGCGGTCCGGGTGTGTGCGTATTTTCAGACATAGATGATTTCCTTTGGCTCCGCCTTCCTGCGGAACATGAGGGTCATTCGCGAGCGAAGGACCCCGAAGTAAATGATTGCCGCTTTGCGGCCATACTTTATGAAGATTAGAGGCGTGAAAGGCTCTCGGACGAACGAAACGCGACGGATTACACCACGAGAAACTCCGGCCTTACATCAGCCGGATGCCTGAAGACAGACTCCGTGTGGAATTTGTCACTTCGTAAGAACGCAGTGGATACCGCCCGGTGTTTGACAAAAATACGGGGCGATTACTTGCGCAGGCTAAGACGTTCAACAATCTCGCGGTACCGATCCGGGTCGCGGCGGTTGAGATAGTCCAGCAAACGGCGGCGCTTATTGACCATCATGATCAATCCGCGGCGCGATGCATGGTCCTTCACGTGGGACTTGAGGTGCGTGGTCAAGTAGCTGATGCGTTCGCTCAGAAGAGCGATTTGCACTTCCGGTGAGCCCGTATCTTTAACGTCTCGGCGGAACTGTTCGATCAACACTGATTTGGCTGCGCTCAAGTGCCCTCTCCGTCGTCCCCTGAATTTTTCCTCTTCTCTTCGACCCACTCAGGCTAACACAACCTCAACAAATGTGTAAAGTAATTGTAGCTTGCGACCTGAGCAGCATTTTCAGGGAACTTTTGTGGCATGGCGATACTTTGCGATGATTCCGCGATTGCCGTACTCTTTCGCGCACTCGTGCCTTATTCTCCAAAGAGCGTGAAGACCGAATTGCTTCTCGAAATCAGCGTGCAAACCGTCGAGGCCGCACTGGCCGCGGAACGCGGTGGCGCGGGCCGCATTGAGCTGTGCAGTGCGTTGGAAGCCGGCGGGTTAACGCCGAGCGGGGGACTGATGCTGACAACTCGCGCCAACGTCCAAATTCCCGTATTCGCCATGATCCGGCCGCGCGGGAGAGACTTCGTTTACACTGAAGGCGAATTCGGCGAAATGAAGAGGGCGATCGAAGTGGCGAAGGGAACGGAGATGGATGGAGTGGTGCTGGGCGTGTTGAAAAAAGACCGCGGCGTGGATGTTGCACGAACGCGAGAGCTGGTGGAACTGGCACAGCCTTTGCCGGTGACGTTTCATCGGGCGTTCGATGAGGCGCGGGATTTGGACGTGGCGCTCGAAAGCGTGATCGACACTGGCGCTGCACGCATTCTCACTTCGGCAGGAGCAGCGACGGCGCCTGCAGGAATCGAAAAACTAGCGCAGCTTGTTAAGGCTGCGAAGGAGCGCATCATCATTCTCCCGGGCGGCGGAATTAATGCGTCGAATGCGCTGTATGTTGCGAAGCAGACCGGCGCGCGGGAGCTTCATTCCGGACTGGGTAGCGTGCTCGCTTACGGACAGGAAGATTACCAGCGATTTGAAAGCGAGGTCCGAAAACTGGCGGAGCAGTCTGCCTAAGCGCTGGTGAAAAAATCTTTGCAGTGGCGCGGCATGCTGCGCCACTACAGGGGAACCAAGTTCACGTGCTACCTGCGCGGGAACGCAGAAGCCAGCTTGCGATATTCGCGCAGCGGAAAAGTCTTGGAGTCATCGGTGAGCACCTGAATGCAAACATGATCCGCGCCAGCGGAGTGGTGCTCGCGGATACGGTTCAGCACCGCTTTTAAATCTCCCCAGGCAATTACGGCGTCGATGAGTTTGTCGCTGCCTCCATCGCTGAAATCAGATTCCTGAAATCCCAAGCGCAACCAGTTATTCGTGTAGTTCGGCAAACCCAAATAGATCGCGAGAAATTTCCGCGCAATGGAGCGCGCCTTGGCCGGATCCGTCTCCAGCACCACAGCCTGCTCTGGGCACAAAAGAGGACCAGCCCCCAGCAATTCGCGAGCCTGCGCAGTATGCTTTGGAGTCGTGTTGTAGGGATGCGCGCCATCCGCGCGCTCGGCGGAAAGTTTCAGCATCATGGGCCCAAGTGCCGCGATGACGCGCAGTGGTTTCGAGGGAGGCGGCACCGCTTGATACGGGGCCTGATCCATGGCGTCCAAATACGCGCGCATGGTGGGGACCGGTTTATCGTATTTATGGCCGCGCAGCTTCTCTACGAGTGGAACATGGCTCACGCCAAGCCCTAGGAGAAATCGGTTGGGATACGCCTCGGCCAACGTTTTCTGCCCTGCCGCCATGGTGACGGGATCGCGTCCATAGATATTGGCGATGCCGGTGGCGATGACGGCGCGCTTCGTTCCAGCCAAGAGCAGTGCTGCCTTTGTGAGCGCCTCGCGTCCCGCGGCTTCGCCACACCAAATCGCGCCATAACCAAGTTCTTCCAATTCGGCAGCTGCCTCTTGCATGCGCGCGGCCGGCAAAATGTCGATTTGAAAAGTCCAAACTCCAAACCGGCCGAGCTGCATCGATTTTTGAGCCACAGGTTTCCTCCGGGCCGGCGAGCGCCCGCGTAGTATGATGAAGCAGCGCACCTGTTAGGCACAATGCAAATGGCGCAGAAAATCTGCGCGCTTGTGAAACGCCGGCGTGAAATTCGTTTAGGCTTTTTGCGCTTGGCGGCGGAGGAAGGTCGGCACGTCGAGGTCGTCGGCGGCCACTTCCGAGCTCACCTCGCGAACGTTCTGCTGGACCTGGTGGACGACATTTGGCAAGGTCTGCTGCATCGGCGGCTCGGCAGCTTCCCGGCCCGCTTTCCAGGTCTTCGGGAGGAACGCCGGTTTCTGGTGCATGTTTTTCTTATTGGCATCCTTGAAGCCCGCTGCGATAACGGTAATCTTGACGGTGTCCTTCATGTTGTCGTCCTGCACGGCACCGAAGATGATGTTGGCGTTTTCGTGGGCGGCCTTCTGGATAACGCTCGAAGCTTCGTGAACTTCGTGGAGGGTGAGGCTGGAGCTGCCGGAGATGTTGATGAGGATGCCCTGCGCGCCCTGGATAGAATTGTCTTCGAGAAGAGGGCTGGCGATGGCGCGATTGGCGGCGTCCACGGCGCGGTTGGTGCCGGTCGCGACGGCGGTGCCCATCACGGCGTAGCCCTGGCCGTGCATGATGGCTTTCACGTCGGCAAAGTCGCGATTGATGATGCCGGGCACAGTGATGATATCCGAGATCCCTTGCACGGCCTGGCGAAGAATGTCGTCGGCGATGCGGAAGGCGTCGAAGAAGCTCGTGCCGCGCTCGACGGTGTCCATCAAGCGTTCGTTAGGAATGACGATCACGGTGTCCACCGCGCCGATGAGCTCCTGGAGAGCCTGTTCAGCTTGCATCATGCGGCGCTTGCCTTCAAAGGCGAAGGGCTTGGTAACGACGGCCACGCTAAGAGCGCCGAGTTCGCTGGCGAGCGAAGCCACCACGGGCGCGGCGCCGCTGCCGGTGCCGCCACCGAGGCCCGCAGTAATGAAAATCATGTCCGAGCCTTCGAGCGCTTCGATGATTTTTTCGGTGTCCTCGAGCGCGGCTTTGCGGCCAACTTCGGGGTTGGCGCCCGCGCCGAGGCCCTTGGTGAGTTTCGCGCCGAGCTGTAACTTGACCGGCGCTTGCGAGAGCTTCAGCGCCTGTAAATCCGTGTTTGCGGTGATGAATTCAACGCCTTCGAGCTTAGCGCGAATCATGCGATTGACCGCGTTGCACCCGCCGCCGCCCACGCCGATGACCTTGATCTTCGCCGGCTGCAGCTCCTCGCTGAAGCTCATGCGAATTCCCGCGTCTTTTACTGTCATGTTTTCCTCGATCTTCTCCAGCTCGCTACGCCGCCCCGGGCAGGGTTACGAGGCACCGGCGAACATGGCTTTCAATTTGGATACCAGATTCCCCGAACGCTGCGGCGCGGAACGCCGCGCCTTCGCACCGTACAGTACAAGTCCGACGACCGTTGCATATTCCGGCTGAGCCACCTGTTCGGGCAGATCAGCCAAGCCTTTGGGTTCCGCGATGCGCACCGGCAGATGGAAGGATTGTTCGGCGAGCTCATCCAGGCCGTGAAGGCGGGCTCCGCCCCCCGACAAAACAAATCCCGCTGGGATTTGGCCGTCGAGGCCGGCACGCTGGAGATCGTCGCGGATCAGGGAGAGCAATTCCATGGCGCGCGGTTCGATGATGTCCGTAAGCATGTGGGCGAAGATGGTGCGCGGCGGACGGTCGCCGACGCTGGCGATTTCGATGGCGTGGTCCGCTTTCATGAATGCGGAAGTAACACAGCCGTGGCGGCGCTTGATGCGCTCCGCTTCAGGGATGGGAGTTCGCAAGCCGACGGCCAGGTCGTTCGTGAAATGGTCGCCGCCGATGGGAATCGCGCTGGTGTGACGCACGACACCGCCGCCGTAGACGATCAATTCCGTGGTGCCGCCACCGATGTCCAGCAGGCAGCAGCCGAGATCGCGTTCGTCCTGCGTGAGACAGGATTCGGCGGAGGCCAGAGACTCGAGGACCGTGTCGCTGATGAGGATGCCGGCTTTGTTGGCGGCGGTGACGAGGTTTTGCGTGGCGGCGACGGACGAAGTAACGACGTGGACGTTGGCTACCAGGTGGAGCCCAACCATGCCGATGGCGTCACGTATGCCGCCCTGCGCGTCGACTCTGAACTCATGGGGAAGGACATGCAGGACTTCGCGGTCTTCGGGGAGCGAGATGTTGCGCGCCGCATCCACGGCGCGGCGGACGTCATCCCGTTCGATGTCGCGGGAACGCTGGCCGAGAGTGATGCCGCCGCGGCTGTTGACGCCGCGCACGTGGTTCCCCGCCACGCCGATGACGGCTTCTTCCACGGGCACGCTAGCTACGCTCTCGGCTTCTTCGACGGCGCGGCGGATGGAGCTAACCGTGGAATCAAGATTGACGATCAGACCTTTGCGCAGACCTTTGGATTCAGCCGCGCCCAGTGCGAGGAATTTTACGAGTTCGCCTTCCACTTCGGCGATGAGAATGCATGTCTTCGTGCTGCCAATGTCCAGCCCAACCAGGTATTTGTCTTTCTTCGCCAAGCCGCCGCTCCTGCAATAAACCTATTTCCTTCTTGCCACAGTCGTACCCGCGCTGGTGTCGGGATTCACGACCACTTGCCTTGCATACTGCAAATCAATGGATTGGACGCGGCCGGCATTCGCCTGCCACTGTGAAAAATTATCTACAAGCATCTTATACTTGCCGGTGAACTCGCCCGAGCCGAAGTGGATGGTAACGGCCTGTGGATCGTCGGCTCTGGAGAGGCCGGTCATCACCACGCGCAGATCCCTGGGATTCGAAAGATCGGCTTCACTCACACGGTCGGACGAGGCCGGGCGAACCAAGTCGACGTCTTTCATGAATTCCTGGTAGATCTGCATGCGCTTTTCACGCTGATCGCGGGGCAAATCTTCGGAAACGCCGGCGAGAATCGGGAAGTGGAAGTCTTCGTCACGCGGACGGTCAAGAATGATGCCATGGCCGTCAATCAGCGCCAACTCGTTGCCGTTCCGTAGAAAGGCGATGGGCGTGCGCTCGGTCAATTCGACGCGGATCCGGTTCGGCAGGATGCGCTGCACGCTGGCGGATTCGACCCAGGGGATTTGTTCGATGGCGCTGCGGCGAACGTCCAGCGGCACACGCAAAACGCTCCGGTTGCGATCGTGCAGAAACTGTTGCAGCACTACTTCGCGGCTGACGATGCGGTTTCCTTTTAATTCAATTTGCTCTTGCTTCAGAAGGAGCATCCGAGGCGAGGAAAGGAGGAACTGCATTCCATAGAAAGCCGCAGTGACGCCGGCAATGCCGAAAACACCCACAAGCAACACGCGGCGATAGAAGACCCAGCCGCGGCCGTTGAACTTCTTGCGGCGAATCTCCACCGGCTTTTGACGGCGCAAGTAGCGCGGCTCATCATCGGCGATGAGCTCGGGCCGATAGGAATCGGCATCTGCCGCAGACGCACGGTGCTGGATGGTTTTTACGCGTTCCAAACGACTACCTCGTTTTCCAATTCGACTCCGAAACCTTTCCGGATGCGCTCGCGCACCTCGCCGATGAGCGCCAGCATGTCTTTCGCCGAAGCTTTTCCCGCGTTCACAAAGAAATTGCCATGACGGTCGCTGACGCGGGCATCACCCAGGGAGAGGCCCTTTAGCCCAAGTTCATCAATCATGCGGCCGGCCGACGCGCCGGGAGGGTTCTTGAAGATGCAGCCGGCGCTTTTCTGGCCCAGCGGCTGGCTGGAGCGCCGTTTTTCGTTGCAGATACGAATACCTTCGAGGATTTCTTTGAACGGTTTGGAGGGTAGTTCCAATGTCACCGCGAGCATCATATCATCAGGCGCAAAAGAAGTATGCCGGTATTCGAAAGAAATTTGATGCCCACGGAGGAATTCGATTTTTCGGCCAGCGGCACGATAGAGTTTTACTTCGCGGACGTAGCTCCCGATCTGCATGCCGTAGGCACCGGCGTTCATTCGGAGGGCGCCACCCACGGTGCCGGGCACACCGATCAAACCTTCCATCCCGCCGAGATTGTTTTTCGCGCAGAAGGTGACCGTGCGGCCGAGGTCAGCCGCGGCGTCCACGTGCGCAAGATTCCCTTCCAACACGACGTCGGGTTCGGGACGGACGAGTTGCAGCATCACCCAAGGCAACTCGCCATCGCCGACGAGTAGGTTCGAGCCACCACCAAGGAACCTGTGCGGAATATGGCTCGAGTCGAGAAAACTTAGCAGCTCCTGGATGCTTTTGTGTTTCCGGATGCGCAGCAGGTCCGTGGTGCCGCCAATACCCAAGGATGTCAATTCGGAGAGAGCCGTCCCCGGCCGCAGTTCGACGTCGAGCTCAGCAAGGCGGGCAGCGAGTTTTGGGTCGCTAATGCGCATGATGCGTGGGATGCTCCGTTCCGAGTAAAACCATGAATTCGTTGCTCGCACGGCTTACGTTGCCGGCGCCGATAGTCAAGATGGCGTCGCCGGGGCGGGCTTGCTTAAGCAGAAATTCGATGCCCTCCTGCATCGAGCGGAAGTAGTGGACATTCTTGTGGCCGGCTTCGCGAACGGCATTGGCGAGGGCTTCACTCGTCACGCCGGGGACGGGCGCTTCGCTTGCGGGATAGATGTCCATCAAAGCAAGAATGTCCGCCTGATTAAACGCGCGGCTGAATTCGTCCCAAAGATACTGGGTGCGCGAGAAGCGGTGCGGCTGGAAAAGAACGAGCAGCCGGTTAAACTTGCAACTGCGCGCCGCTTCCAGTGTGGCGCGGATCTCGACGGGATGATGGCCGTAATCGTCCACGACCGTGATGCCGTTCACAACGCCCTTCAGGTCAAAGCGCCGGCCCACGCCCGCGAATTTTGCGAGGCCTTCGCGGATGAACTCGGCGGGAACGTTCAAATAGAGAGCGACGGCCGCAGCCGCGGCGGCATTGCGCACATTGTGCATGCCCGGGGGATGCGCGAGACGGAATAGACCCAGATCCTCACCTTTGTAGATCAAGCGGAACTCGCTGCCGAGGCCTTCGAGTTTCACATCGCTGACGATCAGGTCCGCCTGGCTCGACGTGCCGTAGGTGATGATGGGGCGCTTCACACTGGGAATGATCGCCTGAACGTTCGGCTCGTCTACGCAGAGAATCGCGGCGCCGTAAAACGGCACACGGTTCACGAATTGAATGAACGCGCCCTGGATGTCTTCGAGCGAGGAGTATTGATCGAGGTGCTCGCGGTCGATGGTCGTCACCACGGCCACGACAGGCGCGAGCATCAGGAAGCTGCGGTCGCTTTCGTCCGCTTCGACCACAAAATATTCGCCCTTGCCGAGCCGGGCCGTTGTGCCCGCCTGATTCACCCTGCCGCCAATCACAAAAGTCGGATCGAGATGCGCCGCCGCCAGCACCGAGGCCACAATCGAAGTCGTAGTCGTCTTGCCATGTGCGCCGGCGACGGCGATGCCGTACTTCAGGCGCATAAGCTCCGCTAGCATTTCCGCACGAGGGATCACCGGGATTTTCTCCTGGTGCGCTTCCACGACCTCAGGGTTGTCCGGCTTCACTGCGGAGGATGTCACCACGACGTGCGCGCCTTCGACGTTGGCAGCCTTATGCCCTTCATAGACCGTTGCGCCAAGATTTTGCAGCCGCTCGGTAATCGGAGATAGTTTTGTATCTGAGCCAGAAACCGAATACCCGAGCGTCAAAAGCACTTCAGCGATGCCGCTCATGCCAATACCGCCGATGCCAACGAGATGAATGCGCTGAAAATTGCGGAAAGAGACCATCATGAAATTGTCCTCTGGTGATTTCTTTGCACGTTGGCGGCCTCTTCAATCAAGTTGGCGATGTCGCGTGCGGCATGCGGGCGCGCCAGGCTGTGCGCGGCGGCGGCAAGGCTTGCGATCTCCGAGGGCTGGCCGAGTAAAGAGAAAATTTCAGAGGCGAGTCTTTCGGCCGTAAGTTCCGCTTCGGGAATCAGCCGGCCGGCGCCCGCGCGGGACATTTCCTGCGCGTTCCGCAACTGGTGGCTGTCCGTGGCTCTTCCAAAAGGGATGAAGATGGCGGCACGCCCAGCGGCTGCGACTTCCGCTGCGGTGATGGCTCCTGCCCGGCAAACGATGAAATCTGCCCAGGCAAAGCGCTCCGCCATATTGGTGAGGAAGGGCACAACCTCCGCAAGAATTTCACGCCGCGCATACGCAGTACGTACAGCATTATAGTCACGCTCGCCGGTTTGGTGCACGATGCTCAGCTCGTTTTTACGCGAAGCGAGGCGGTCCATGGCGTCCACAAACGTGCGGTTGATCGGCAAGGCGCCCTGGCTGCCGCCAGTGACGAGCAGTCGAAATGGTTTCTCGGGTTGGCGGGGAGCGATGGAAAAGAACTCTGGACGCACCGGGCAGCCGGTAACAATGGCTTTTTTTCCCCACGCCCGCGCAGAAATTTCATAGCCCGAGGCAATTCGTGTAGAAATTCGCGCCAGCACTTTGTTCGTGAAACCCGGCTCGGCGTTGGGTTCAAAAATGATGTTCGGTACGCGGCCCAACCAGGTGGCCAGCAGCATCGGTCCAGCAGCATAGCCGCCGACACCGAATGCGGCGATGGGCCTGTGTTTGCGCAAGACCCGGCACGCATCCAGCATTGCAGGACCGAGCATCGCTAGATTCTTCAGCAGCGTCGCACCGCCCTTCCCTTTCAGTCCGGCAACGCGCAGCGTTTCGAGGGGCAACCCTGCCTGCGGCACCAGCTTCATTTCTATCCCGCGTTCTGTTCCCACCAGCACAACTTCCCTTTCATTTCCTCTGGATAGCCACTCCCACGCAATCGCCAGCGCTGGAAAAACGTGGCCACCCGTTCCACCGCCTGCAATCAGCAATTTCACCTGGCGCGCCCGCTCCTCATGCTTCCGCAGCCTGCTGCGAAATATTCAGGAGCACGCCAGTCGCCAGCAACATGACGAGCAAACTCGATCCGCCGTAGCTGATGAACGGGAGCGGAATCCCTTTCGTGGGCACCATGCCGAGCACAACGGCAAAATTGATCAGCGCCTGGCAGAGAACCATGGCGGTAATACCCAGCGCCAGCAACCGGCCGAATGCGTCTGGAGCGGAGAAAGCGGCGCGCATTCCGCGCCAGCCGTAAATGGCGAAGAGAGCGATCACGATTATGGCGCCGATGAAGCCAAGCTCTTCGCAAATCACCGCGTAAATAAAATCCGTATGCGCCTCCGGCAGATAAAAGAGCTTTTGCTTGCTCTCCATCAGGCCGACACCGGTGAATCCGCCGGAACCCACGGCGATGAGCGACTGCAGCAGTTGAAATCCGGCGCCTTGCGGGTCTGAGCCGGGATCGAGAAACGCCGTCAGTCTTGCCTGGCGGTAGGAAACCTGAGAAATCAAGAGATAGAGGGCCGGAAGCGCCGCTGCAGCTCCGATCGCGATCCACTTCCAGGAAAGGCCTGCGACATAGAGAATCGCGGTGGCGATGAGCACGATATCCACGGAAGTCCCGAGGTCGGGCTGGAGAAGAACCAGACCCACACAGATCAAGACGGGTCCAGCAGCAGGCAAAATGGTCTCCAGGAAGTTTTCCTTTCGAAATTCCATCCCACCTTTACCGCGCCGCTTCTGATCGAGGAACCATGCAAGATAGAGAATCACCGCGAGTTTTGCGAACTCGGAGGGCTGAATGCCCACGGGGCCGTAGCGGATCCAGCGGTGTGTGGCATGAGACTTGTCCAGGAAAAATGTGCCGACGAGCATCAGCAAGACGAGGCAAACCACGGGATAGACGACCGACGGCTCCCGCAGCCTTCGATAGTCCGTGCGCATCAGAGCAAACATGCCGAAGAAGCCGATGATGAGCCACACGGCCTGCCGCAAAAGGAAAATGTACGAATGGCCATACTGCTGCTCGGCCGTAACCGCCGAAGCGCTGAGGATCATCACCACGCCGAAGAGACAGAGCGCGAGAGTCGTTCCGAAGAGCAAGCGATCGTTTTCCAGTCGTCTCGGCACGTTAGCTCACCCTCTTCCGGAAGTTGTGCGGGCCGCCTGGCGCTCCAATTGATGCACCAGCTCTTTAAAGACGCGGCCACGGTGTTCGTAATTCTGAAACTGGTCGAAGCTTGCGCAGGCCGGCGCGAGCAGCACAATGTCCCCAGGCCGCGCGGCATGGGAAGCAATTTCCACGGCACGTTCGATGGTACCGGCGCGGTCGAGTGCCACGCTCCCGGCGATTTGCTTTTCGATTTTCTCCGCGGCGGCGCCAATCAGCAGGCCTAGGATGGCTCTTTCGCGGAGCGGCTTCTGAAGCGCGGTATAATCGCTGCCCTTGTCCTTGCCGCCAAGGATGACCAGGATTCGTCCTGGAAATGCCTCGAGCGCTTTCAAAGTCGCGTCCACGTTGGTGGCTTTCGAATCGTTGTAGTAGCGGGCTCCTGCAATTTCCGCGACGAATTCCAGACGATGCTCGACGCCTGCGAAGGAACAAACGCCTTTCGCGATCGCGGCAGGCGTTGCTCCGGCGAGACCCGTGGCTGCCACGGCGGCAAGAACATTTTCGATGTTGTGTGCGCCCGCCAAGGGAATTCCTTCGAGCTTCATGATCGCGTGCTCGTCACCATCGTAACGAAACAGGATTTCGTCTCCACGAACAAACGCGCCTTGCGCCACCCTCTGTTTCCGGCTGAACCAGTAAACTTGCGGCCTTGTAGGCGTGTACGGGGTTGTCGCCGGATCATCCGCGTTCAGCACCGCACTGTCTGATTCCGTCTGATTCTCGAAGATGCGGGCCTTAGCAGCGCCGTAGGCTTCCAAAGTGTAATGGCGGTCCAGATGGTCGGGCGTGAGATTGAGGAACACGCTTATGCTCGGGCGAAACGATTCGATCAGCTCCAGTTGAAAACTGCTCAACTCGGCGACGGTGATGGTTTTGTCGTTTGTCGACTCCACGCAGGAAATCAACGGAGTGCCGATGTTCCCTGCGAGTATCGTTGGGAAGCCCGCATTTTTCAAAATGTGTTCAATCAGCGAAGTCGTGGTGGTCTTCCCATTGGAGCCGGTGATGCCGATCAAACGGCCGTTCAGAAAACGATATGCCAGCTCGATCTCGCTCCAGATGGGGACGCGCTTCGCGCGCGCCGCTTGGAGCAACGTCGCATCGGCAGGCACGCCGGGACTCGGGATGATCAAATCCTGCTCCAGAAATGTATTCAGCCTGTGGCCACCCAGCTCCACATTCACGCCCGCAGAATGCAACGGAGCCAGCGCTTCCCCAATCTCGCTTTCAGGCCGAGTGTCTGTCGCGGTCATGTTTGCGCCACGCGCCGCACAAAATAGGGCCGTGGCCACACCGGTTCTCGCCAGTCCGACGACCAGCACGCGCTTGCCCCGCAACTCGAACGCCTTTGCCATCTTTGCCGAAAGAACCTCTCTGGCTACCTCAACTTCAGCGTCGTCAACGCAAACAACGCGAAGACCAGCGCAGCGATCCAAAATCGCACGATCACTTTCGATTCGCTCCAGCCCAGCAATTCGAAATGATGATGGATGGGCGCCATGCGAAAAATCCGCTTGCCGCGTAATTTGAACGAGCCTACCTGCAGAATCACCGAAATCGCCTCGATGACAAAAATGCCACCGACGAAGAAGAGCAGAATTTCCTGCTTGATGATGACGGCGATCGTGCCCAGCGTTCCACCCAGGGACAGCGAGCCGACATCTCCCATGAAAATTTCGGCGGGATGCGCGTTGTACCAGAGAAACCCGAGCGACGCGCCGACCAAAGCTCCGCAGAACACGGTGAGTTCGCCAACGCGCGGGATGTACTGAATTTCGAGATACGTTGCCCAGCGGGAGTTGCTGCTCACGTAGGTGAGCATGGTTAAAGCTCCCGCCGCGATCACCGTGCACCCAATGGCAAGTCCGTCGAGGCCGTCTGTGAGGTTCACAGCGTTTGACGAGCCGACGATGACCACGCAAACGAAAAACAAGAATGGGAGGAACGCGATTGGCCAGAAGTGCTTCGACCCCATGAATGAATGGATCACTAGATCGGGGTGCAAGCGCTTGAGAAATGGAATCATGAGCTGAGTCGAATACGCGTACCGCGTAGCGAGAATGAGCAGGGAGATCCCGACGCCCAGGCTGACCAGAATCTGAAAGTAGATTTTTTTCTTGGCCGTAAGCCCCAGATTGCGCTGCTGCGAGACCTTTGCGTAGTCATCGATGAACCCGATGATGGCGAAACCGAACATCGTGAAGAGCGATAGCAGAATGAAGGGATTCGTCAGATCGGCCCATAGAAGGACCGGAACGGCCGTGGAAAGAACGATCAGCACGCCGCCCATGGTTGGCGTGCCTGCCTTTTTCTTGTGCTCTTCCGGGCCCTCCTCGCGGATGTACTGCCCGATCTGCAATTCGCGAAGCCGCCGGATCAGCCACGGGCCGAAAACGAGTGCGAGAAACATCGCCGTGAGGCTCGCATAAACAGTTCGCACCGTGATGTAGCGAAAAACATTCAGCGGGCTGAAATATCGGCGCAGCACTTCGTAAAGGAGGTAATAGAGCATCTCAGTGGCCCAGCTCCCTGCCGGAGAATTCGCCGGGGACGGCGTGCTGCGAGATCAACGACTCGACAATTTGCTCCATCCTCACTCCGCGCGAACCCTTAACAAGCAACAGGTCACCGGGCACAAAGAAGTTTTCCAAAAATTGAGCGGCTTCCTGCGGCGTCGCAAAAAACTTCGTCCGAGCGCGTGGGAATCCCGCGGCCACGGCTCCTTCGACAATCTGCGCGGCATCGCCGACCACGCCGATAATCCAATCGATCTTTCCGCTTTTTGCGGCAAATTGTCCGGCTTCGCGATGCAGCTCTGGTGACGCCGTGCCGAGTTCGCGCATCTCGCCGGCAGCGAGAATTCGCCGGCGATAGTTCGGCGTTGCCACAAGCAGTTCGGTCATGGCCTGCAACGCCGCAGGGCTTGAATTATAACTGTCGTTGATCAGCGCCGCTCCATTCGAAAATCGCAAAAGTTCACCGCGCATCGCCGGCGGGCGCAGCGTACGAAATACGCTCTGCGCCTCCGCCGCGCCGATGTTCCAAATGCTAGCGGCCGCCAGCGCCGCCAGCGCATTCGAAATCGCGTGACGACCCGGCACCGTCAATTCCAGCCGCACGCGGCCCTCAGGGCTTTCGTAGTCAAAAGCCGTACCGAGCGCCCCGCGGTCCTCGATCTCCCGCGCCATGAAGAACGCGGGCTTTTCGATCCCGTACGTCAGCACGCGGCCGGGAGCGAACGCTCCAAACGCGGCAACACGCGGATCGTCCGCGTTCAGCACCGCGGTCGAGTTCCGGCCATTCAGTCCTTCGATTAGCTCGCGCTTCGCTAGCGCAATTTCGTCCACTGACGCGAAGAATTCCAGGTGCGCCGGTGAAACGCGCGTCACCACGCCAACATCTGGCCGCGCAATCTCCGCGAGGCGCGCCAATTCGCCCGCGCGCGACATGCCCATTTCCAGCACCGCTGCTTGATGGGTTTCTTCCAGGCGCATCAGCGTCAGCGGCAAACCGTACTCGTTGTTAAAATTCCCTTCCGACTTCAAGACCCGTAGCTTCGTACCCAGCAGCGCCGCCAGGATCTCTTTCGTAGTGGTTTTGCCGACGCTGCCCGTGACGCCAGCAATTTTCCCGCCCCACGCAGTGCGTACCGCGCGCCCGAGTTGCTTGAGCCCCTCGAAGGTGTCGGCCACGGCGATGCATCGTTCGCTAACCTGGCCCGCAAACTTCGCAAGCTGCGCCTCCGCCACCACCGCTGCGACTGCTCCACTCTCCAGCGCACCAGCCACATGATCGTGTCCGTCGTGACGCGCTCCGTGGATGGCGATGAACAGCTCTCCGGCACGTATCGTGCGAGAATCAATCGAGACGCCGGCCACCCGGGCCAGGGGGTCGAGTCCCGCCCCCGCCCGGGCACCCAAAGCGCCAGCCACTTGTGCAATCGTCCACCGCATAACTTCCTCAAGGGGTTCGTCTTAACCAGGTATCCCACGGCCTGTTCGGTCTTCAACGTTTTGAGGGCCCCTCCTTTCGAGAGGTCTACGACTGGCTCGTCCCGACCGCCTCGGGACCCAAGCGCCCTCGCCATAAACTACGGAACAAGCGCGCTAGGTGCCAAACCCTGAGCCGTTCTTCGGCTCGTGCTTCGATAAACCGCTTTGCGGCCCTTCAAAACCGCGCTCGCGAAGCGCACGGCGGGCCATTTCGCGGTCGTCAAATTCAAACGTGCGCTCTGCGATAATCTGATAATTCTCATGACCTTTGCCGGCCAGTAGCACGATGTCTCCGGCGCGCGCTTCATCCATGGCCATAGCGATAGCTTTCTCGCGGTCCGGCTCGATCAGATATTTGCCGGCGGTTTTTTGCAGGCCGACGATGATGTCGCTGATGATTTTCAGGGGATCTTCGCTGCGCGGGTTGTCGCTGGAAAGAATCGTTAGGTCGCTGAGCCGCCCGGTCACTTCTCCCATCACGGGACGCTTGGTGCGGTCTTTCTCTCCGCCGCAGCCGAACAACGTGATGATGCGGCCCTTGGGATTCAATTCGCGCGCCGTTCGAATCAGATTCTCCAGCGCGTCGTCCGTATGTGCGTAATCCACGATCACAAAAAAAGGCTGTCCCAGATCGATCCGCTGGAAACGTCCCGAAACGCTTTCCAAGTTTCTGATTCCCGTTTCAATGACCTCGTTTGAGAATCCGAGCGCTTGGGCCGCGCCGATGGCTGCGAGAAGGTTGTAGACGTTGATGCGGCCTACGAGCGGAGAAGCCACTTTCACTTTTCCATTCGGCGTTTGCGCGTTAAAAGTCACGCCGTCAAAAGTCAGCTCGAATTTCTTCGTCGTAATGTCTGCTTTCGATTCTAATCCATAGGTTACGGTTTTCTTCGCGAGGCCCGCCACGCGTTTGCCAAATTCATCGTCGGAGTTCACCACCGCCACTTCCGGAGCGCCTGCTCCTGTGCCCTCGAAGAGCCGTCTCTTCGCGGCGAAGTAGTCTTCAAACGTCTTGTGATAATCCATGTGCTCGCGCGTTAGGTTGGTGAACACCGCGGCTTGAAAATGGCAGCCCCACAGCCGGTCCATAGCGAGCGAATGCGAACTGGCTTCGAGCACTGCGAATTGCCCTTCGGCATCGCGAATCTCAGCAAGGAATCCCTGCAGGTCCACGGATTCCGGCGTCGTATTCGGCGCGGGGTAGTCACCGAGCGGCGTGTGATACGCGATCGTCCCGAACAATCCGGTCTTCGCGCCGGAAGCTTTTACGATCGCATCCACGACCGAAGCTGTGGTTGTCTTTCCGTTCGTGCCGGTTACCGCGACAAGTTGCAGCGCGCTCGCCGGGTGCCCGAAGAAATTCGCGGCCACCGTCGCGAGCGCTTTGCGCTCTTCGCGTACTTGAATCCAGGCCACTCCTGCTCGCTTAGAACTGCTCGCTGGATCTTCGCTGGCGATCGCTATCGCGCCCCGCTTCACGCCATCCTGAATGAATGCATTGCCATCCGCCTTGGCTCCGTGAAGGGCAAAAAAAAGCGCGCCGGTCTGCACTTTCCTCGAATCGCAAGCTACTTGGCGAATTTGCAGTCTATCCGCTCCCGGCGGCAGATTCACCTTCACACCGTCGAAAACTTCGCTCAAGCTCTTCTGAATAGGCACTGCTGTTCCGCGGACAGGGGCCTTCCGTTGACTGTCGATCTGGTTCGTGGCGGTATCCGGCACTTGGTCTTCTTCTTGGCTCAATCCAAATTTCATCCTAACGCCTGGCCTTCCGATGTGCCTTCGCGATTTTTTGCGCTGGTGCTCCGAATTGCACCGTTATCCTCGCGCCGCGCCTGACTCTTGCTCCGGCGGGGGGCGTCTGACTTACAGCAAGACCACTGCCAATCAAAACGGGCTCTAGCCCCGACCGAAGGCACGCCTCTGTTACATCACGCATCGTCTTGCCGTCGAAGTCCTCGACTTGAATATCGCCACCTTCTTCTACCGCCACGGTCACCGGAGGGGCCGGCTTCTCGCCCTCGTCTGCCTTGGGCACAGAAAATTCCGTGGCGGGTAGATCCGGTAAACCGGAGAAATCCGCTGGCGTGAAGTCTTCCAGCGCGGTGCTATCCGCAAGCTCTCTATTCTTATAAGATGCTCGAACGAGCCGCGTGCCCACCGGAACATCGCGCGGCACATCAAGGTACGGCAGCACCTGTTCGGCAACTCTCTTAAAAACCGGCGCGGCTACCTGGCCGCCTTCATGCTCGCCGACCGGTGAATCGAGCGACACCAGGATGGTCACCGCCGGATTGTTGATGGGCGCAAAACCCGTGAATGAAGCGATTAGTTGCGTCCTTGAGTATCGTCCCGTGGCTGGATCGATTTTTTGCGCGGAACCCGTCTTTCCCGCGGCCGTCCATCCATCGAGATGCGCCCGCGTCCCCGTCCCATTCAGGACGACGCCCTCCATCAGCCTTCGCAGCGTGGCCGCGGTTTCCGGGCGAATCACACGCCTGGGTTCCGCGGGAGCGAGCGGTCCATCGGCGTGTAAGGCCTTTTCCCCGCGCCGCAATTCGGAAATCACATGGGGCTTGTAAAGCATTCCACCGTTCGCAATAGCAGAGATCGCGGCGGTCAATTGGATGGGCGTAACGCCGACCTCCTGTCCCATGGAAATCGATCCAATCGAAATCGCCGACCAATTGTCGAGACGTCTTAGAATGCCCTTGCTCTCACCGGGCAAGTCCACGCCTGTGGGTTGGCCAAATCCGAAAGCGCGAATATAATCGTAAAACTTGGGCGCTCCCAGCCGCAGCGCAATCTTGATCGCGCCGACGTCACTCGATTTCGCAAGAATGTCGGACACGCTCAGCAGTCCAAACGGTTTATGATCGCGAATCCGGTGGCCAGCCACGTAGACCGCGCCATTCTCGCAATCGAAGATTTCCTCAGGCCGTGTGATCCCCTGATCGAACGCCGCCGCGAGCGTAATGAGCTTAAATGTTGATCCCGGTTCGTAGAGCGCAGTGACCGCGCGGTTCATCCGCGCCTCCGCCGGGGCCTCGCTCGCCGCATTGGGATTGAATTTCGGCCAGTTCGCCAGCCCCAGGATCTCCCCGGTGTTGGGATTCATCACCACCACGGTGCCGGCAATCGCGTGTGTTTTCGCAATGGCCGCCGCGAGTTCCCGCTCGGCGATGTACTGGACCTTTTCATCCAGCGCAAGGACCACGTTCGCGCCGTGCTCGCGCTGCGCCTCTCCGCCGTCAAACCAGCGCTGGCGCGCGTCGGCCATCACGATGATTTTTTCGCTCTTGCCACGAATCTGGGCGTCCAATTCATGTTCGATGCCGCCCAGACCCTTTTCGTCGAGATCGACGAAGCCCAGCACGTGCGACGCAAGATCCCGTTTCGGATAAATCCGCTGATTCTCCTTCTGGAAATAAACGCCCTTTAGATTGAGGGCAGCCACGGCCTCGGCCTTTTCCGGCGGGAGTTTGCGCGCGATCCACACGAACGTTCGCGAAGAGCCGAGCTTCGTTTCCAAAACGTCGTGCGGGATCCCCAGCACTCCCGAGAGCAGCCGCGCCGCAAGCTGCTCATCGGCGATTTCGGAAGGCACCGCAAAAGCGGAATCCACCGGGATACTCATCGCCAGCGGATGCATGTTGCGGTCGTAGATCGAGCCGCGCTTCGGCGTAATCTCGATGACGCGCTGCTGTTGCCGCTGCGCCCGAGCCATGTATTCACTGTGCCGGAATAGCTGGAGGTACCCGAGCCGGGTAAATACCGCCGCCATCCATATCAGGGCGAGGCCTGCGATAATAAGCAGCCGGCCACCTGTCGTGCGGCCACGCTCGCTGTGGGCCGCTCGGCGGTCACCCGTCAGGACGTGGGCACGGTTTTGGGGCATGGCCAGATCAAATCGAAAAGCGCTCCCGCCGGCAGCTCATTCATCATTCAAATGACTGTAAATTCTTTGTGCGAATGACTCACGTGATTAGGGCTACTGCGCCCGATTCGCGCGCACATACCGCGCCGCGGCCACTTCCGCGTCAGAGGGGGCTTCGTATTCCCGCACTTGTACCGGCAGCGGCTCCGTCAGTCCCAGTTGGCGCCGCGCGATTACGTCGATGCGCATGGGATTCCGCAAGCTGGCTATCTCCAGCTTGAGCGAAGAGTTCAGGGACGACGCCTCGACCTGCTTGGCCTTCACGTCCTCCAGCTGAAAACTCAAGTCAATGCACCGGAAGTGCTGGTAGATATAAAACATGAAGAATGCCGCCACGATGCCACCCAGCGCCACGGTCCGGTAATAATTCCGCAACTTCACCGGCTCGACGTGCCGCACTAGGCGCGAATTATCAATCCGCTTCACAGTTTGAAATTGCAGCATTGCTGATACTTTTTTCTTGCGCTTCATACTTATGCTCTTTCCGCACACCGCAGCTTCGCGCTTCGAGAACGAGGGTTGCCCATCGTCTCTTCCTTGCTGGGCTGGATCACATGTTTCGTCAGCACGCGGAGCGTCCCTGTGCGCTCTCCTTCTTGAAACGCATGCTTTACCAGGCGGTCTTCCCGCGAGTGGTAGCTCAGTACCACCCAGCGGCCTCCTGAAATCATTGTGGCGGGGGTCCGAAAAAGAAACTGCCCGAGTTCCTCCATCTCTCGATTCACCGCTATCCGCAGCGCCAGAAACGTTTTTGTTGCGGGATGCAGTCTCTGCCTTCCCCATTGCTTTCGGGCCCCTGCCACAGTCGTTGCCAAGTGCGCGGTGTCCCGCATTGGTCGCGCTCGTACGATCGCCTTGGCGATCCTTCTGGAATCGTGCTCGTCGGCTTCCCGATAGAGCAAGTCAGCAATTTCTTTTTCCGACCAGCAATTCACAATCTCATCTGCCGTCAGTTCGTCGTTGACGGCGTCCATCCGCATGTCCAGCGGCGCCGCCTCGCGAAATGAAAATCCACGCGCGCCTTGATCAAGCTGCATGCTCGAAACTCCCAAGTCGGCCAAGACCCCGTCCACCGGCGGAATCCCCAACTCTTGCACGACCTCCGCAATCCTCGAGAACGGCGACTGGACCAGCGTCACCTTCTCCCCAAAGATCCTCAGCCGCTCCCTTGCCACGGCAAGCGCCTGTGCGTCCCGGTCCAGGCTGATCAACCGCCCAGAGGTCAGTCTCTCCGCGATTGCTGCCGAGTGCCCGCCTGCTCCCAGCGTTGCGTCTACGTACGTTCCGTCCGGCTTTATTCGCAGCCATTCGAGCACCTCTTCCAACAGTACCGGCGTGTGCGGCGCACTCAATCCGTTCTCTTCTTTGCTCGCCACTCGGCACTAGCTACTCGCCACTTCTTAAATCCCCAGGTCTTCCAATGCCTTGTCGTCTTCTTCCGTGTACGGCGAATTCTTCAGCTCGTCCAGCACGCGCGTATGGTTCATGACCTCGAGATAGTCCAAGTTCCCGAAGACATCCACTTCGCCCTTCATCTGCGCCGACTCGCGTAGCACCGCGGGCACTAACACTCTTCCCTGCCCATCCAGCTCCACCGTCTGGCCGTAGTAGCTCGTTCTCATCAAGAACTTTCTCTTCGCCCGGTTCTGGCTGGACACTTTCGCCAGCTTGTCTTCAATCTGGGACCAGACTCTCATCGGGTAAATTCGCGCCGATTCGCCTGTGGGGCTTGTGATGTAAAACTGGTTCCCATATTCCTTCAGGGCGTCCAGAAACACGGCGGGTATCTTCAACCGACCCTTCTCGTCCACCTTCGCCGGACAGTTGCCCCTCAGATTCATGCGCCCCGCCCAAAGCGACCCCGGTTTTGCCTGGATCGCACACAAATATGTGGTCTAGAATGGTCAAAATGCCCACTTTCACCACAGATTCAAGAATGTGTCTACTTTGCCCTACTGCCCGCTACTCTGTTCTACTGTCGCCCACTTCTTACCACTTTTGCCCACATGCTACGCTGCTTTCCGGACTTGTCAAGAGGAATCATGCATTTCTTTGAAAAAAGTTGTGAAAATCTTAAGGAGCAAATCGCACGGAATTCGCCCCTACCTATTGTGGTTTCGTTTTACAACACAGGCAACGATTGGTGGTGCGGTTCTTCTGCTTCAATTGCCGGCAAGTCCGGAGCAATACTGTCACCTTTCGGTCGAGGCCCCGGCGTATTGATTTTGAGCCCTGCTCACTCTCCTATTTCTTTCGTTTGGCTCTCGTGCTATCCTAAACACGTTGTCGAATATTTGACTCCCAAAGGAGCCTTTTTCCATGGAATGGACCACCCCTCAGCACGAAGAGATCGACCTCAACTGCGAAGTCAGTTCGTACGCCAACGCTGAGCTCTAGTTAGAGCTGGAATGCGCGTAAAAGTCCTCGGCTCCGCAGCCGGGGGCGGTTTCCCCCAATGGAATTGTGCATGTCCCAACTGCAGTGCCTTGCGCCAAGGCAGCGCAAAGTTTCGTGCGCGCACGCAAGCTCAGGTCATTGTCTCGCCCGGTTCGTCGAAGTGGTTCCTGCTGAACGCCTCCCCGGATCTTCGCCAGCAAATCATCGCCACTTCCGAATTGTCAATTTCCTCTGCGGCCGCCGGTTCTCCCGTCTCAACCATTCTCCTCACCAGCGCCGATGTGGACTGCGTGATGGGCCTGCTTCACCTTCGCGAGTTCCAGCCCCTGCATATTTATTCAACCTATTCCGTGCGCCGGATCCTGACCGAGGAGAATAGTCTTTTCCGCGCTTTGACGCGCTCTAATCCGCCCGTGCGCTGGGAGAATCTTCCTCTCGACCGGCTTGTGCCGCTGGTTCCCCCATCCGCACCGGGAATGAAGGATGGCCTCTTCTGCAAGGCCGTGCCGCTCATCGGGAGCTACCCTGATTACTCGAGCGATTCTCTTCGGCAAAGTCTTCCTCCCGAAGAAGCCGTGATCGGCGTTCAACTGGTTCACAAAGAAAAGAGATTTTTCTACGGCCCGAGCCTTCCTGGAGTCGGTGAAGAGTGGCAACGCTCTGTGGACGAGAGTGACCTCGCTCTCCTCGACGGCACCTTCTGGAAAGACGACGAATTGATCCTGGCCAAGAGAAGCCGCAAAACCGCGCGGGAAATGGGGCACCTTCCGCTCTGGGGCGACCGTGGACTGCTTCGGCGACCTTTTCGACTTGGGAAAACCCGCCGTGTGCTGATACATCTGAACAATACCAACCCGGTGTTGAACGAAGAGAGTCCGGAACACCGCGCCGTGCGTGAAGCGGGATGGGAAATCGCCTATGATGGGATGGAGTTTGAACTATGACTCCATTTGCGAACAAGGCTATCGAAAGTCCGCTTCTTTCCGAGGCCGCATTTATCGCCGGCTTTCATGCCATCGGCGAGGAGCGCTACCACCACAAGCATCCCTTTCATCTGCTGATGCACGAGGGCAAGCTCATACGCGGTCAACTCCAGGCTTGGGCTCTCAATCGCTATTACTATCAGAGCCGCATTCCAATTAAGGACGCCGCCATCCTCGCCCGCAGCGAAGATCCCGCCTTCCGGCTCGCCTGGCGCAAACGCATCCTTGACCATGATGGCGACGGCACAAGACCGGGCGGTATCGAAAAATGGCTAAAACTGGTCGAAGCCGCTGGCCTCTCCCGCGACCTCGCTCTTCGCGGTGACGGCATCCTCCCCGCCACGCGTTTCGCCGTGCAAGCCTATGTCGATTTCGTCTCCACACGCTCGCACCTCGAAGCCGTCGCTTCTTCTCTGACCGAACTGTTTTCGCATAAACTCATCGCCCTGCGCATGGATCGCATGCGCCAGCACTATCCCTGGCTATCGGGCGGCCTGGACTATTTTACGGGCCGCTTAACGCAAGCGCCCGAAGACGCGGAATTCGCTCTCGCCTGGGTTGTGAAGCACGCGCGCACGCGCGAACAACAGGATCAGGCTCACGCCGCTCTGCGCGCGAAGTGCGACATCCTCTGGGCCCAGCTCGACGCCCTCTATTTTGCTTACGTAAATCCCGGCTGGCCGCCCCCCGGCGCTTTCCAGCCCGCCGGGAGATTCGTGACGGATCGCGCATGACTCCGGACATGAACAGTTTTCCGCGCCTCGCTCCCGGCTGCCGCTTGAACGAAAGGAATCAGCAGCCCCGCACCCTGCTCATGCCGGAGCGTGCTCTGCGCTTAAACGGCCCCAGCCTCGAAATCGTCGAGCGCTGCGACGGCAAACACTCCGTCCAGCAAATCGTCACGGACTTGCAGAAAATCTATTCAAAAGCCGAGCCCCGCAAAGTCGAGCGGGACATCCTCGGTTATCTCGCTCTCCTGCAGAAAGAACGCGCTCTCGATTTTGACGCTAGCGCGGTGTAGGGCGCGCCTTCTAGGGCAGGACGCTTGCGTTTGCGATGCTGATGACCACCATCTCCAACCCGCTCGCTCTCATCGCAGAACTCACCCACCGCTGCCCGCTCCATTGCGTTTACTGTTCGAACCCGCTCGAATTGCAGTCCCGAGCCAACGAGCTTCCTACCGATATCTGGTCCCGCGTTTTCCGGGAAGCTGCCCGAGCCGGCGTTCTCCAAGCCGATTTCACCGGCGGCGAACCCCTCGCCCGCACCGACATCGTTGACCTTATCCGCGCCGCTCGCTCCGCTGGCCTCTACGTAAGCCTTATCACTTCCGGCCTTCCCCTCGACGAACCCAAACTCGAAGCCCTCGTTCAAGCCGGCCTCGATCACCTCCAATTGAGCTTCCAGGGCGCGCGCGAAGATACCGTTAACGAAATCTCCGGCACAAAATCTCATGCCCATAAACTCCGCGTCCTCGAATGGCTGAAGCGGCATCACGTTGCCGTCACGCTGAATTTCGTCATCCACCGCCGCAACATCGATCAGCTCGAAGAAATGCTGGCCATCGCCGAATCCTCCAGCGCCACACGCGTCGAATTTGCCAACGTCCAGTATTACGGCTGGGCCTTCGCCAATCGCGAGAATCTTCTTCCGACGCGCCAGCAACTGGATCACTCGGTCGAGTTTGTGAAACGCGCCGAGGAAAGATTGCAAGGCAAGATTCGAATCGAGTTTGTCGTTCCCGATTATTACGCGAAATTTCCCAAACCCTGCGTGGGCGGTTGGGGCCGCAAGCTGATGCTGATCACTCCAAGCGGCGACGCCCTCCCCTGCCACGCCGCGAAAGTCATTCCCGGTTTGCCCTTCGAAAATGTGAAAAATCACAGCCTGCGTGAAATTTGGGATTACTCCGTCGCGTTTCAGAAATTCCGCGGGGAAGACTGGATGCAGGAGCCTTGCAAGACTTGCGACCGCCGTGAGCTGGACTTGGGAGGCTGTCGCTGCCAGGCCTTGCTGCTCACAGGCGACGCCGCCGCTACCGACCCAGTCTGCTCCCTTGCGCCGCAACGCCCCAAAGTGGATGCGATCCTCGCTAACTTGAACCTCATCCCTGCGCCTATAGGGATTGGCCCTGCCCCAGGATCCATAGCGGCCGGGCTTTCCTCGGCGCCCGCCGCAGACCCAATCACCAAACCCTTCTGGCTCTATCGCCCGAATCCCGCCTAATCGGCAGTCGCCGTCTGCGTTTGCCCCAGCCGGATCACCACGCGAAACAAGAAGAAGAGGCTTCCCAGAAGCATAATTGCCCCGAACAGCGTCAGTGTATCCTGCGCCCCGTGCGCGCCGAAGCGCTTGGCCACGCCGCCGGCAATCAACGCTCCAATGGGCTGCATTCCCATAAACATCGTCGCGTACACGGCCATCACCCGGCCGCGTAATTCATCCGGTACGCGGCCTTGAATCAGGGTGTTCGTCGCTGCCATCTGCGACGTGGCCGCAAATCCCACGATGAGAAGCACCGCCGAAGACAGCCAGAACATTCGCGATTGGGAGAACACGCCCAGACCAATCGCGCAGGTCGTGGACGTCGCCGCGATCCATCGCGCCAGCCCTTTGTAGTTCGTCCGCGCCGCAAAGTGCAGCGCACCCAAAACCGCCCCAACTCCCGCGAAGCTCATCAGCAATCCAAATCCTTGTGCTCCGCGGTTCAAAATGTCTTTTGCAAACACCGGCAGGAACACCGCATACTGTAAACCAAACAAGCTCAGCGCGCTCAGAAGCAGCAGCGTCGAGCGAATTGGCCCGTCCCCCATCGCGAAGCGAAAGCCCTGGATAAAATTCTGGAACGGCGAACCTTCATGTGGTTTCGGTTCCGTCTTCACGATACGCATCGCTGCCAGCGCTCCGATCACTGCCAGGAAGCTCAATCCGTTGATCAGGAAGCACCAGCCCTCGCTGTTCTTCACGTGGTGCGCATCCAGCCACCCGATCGCCGTACCGGCGATGGCCGGCCCCACCACACGCGCGCCGTTGAACATCGAAGAGTTCAGCGCAATCGCGTTGGACAGATCTTCCTTCCCGACCATCTGCACCAGAAAAGCTTGCCGGATCGGAACATCGAACGCGTTTACGACGCCCACTAGAAAAGCAATCCCAATCAGTTCCCACTTGTTGATTAAATTGGTCAGCGTGAGCCCGGCCAGCGCAAATGCCAGAATCATGGAAGCTGTCTGCGTCCACATCACCCCTCGATGCCGGTCGTAGCGGTCGCCAACATACCCGCCGACGGACGCGAAAAAAAGTATGGGTACTTGGTTAGCGAATCCGAATACGCCCAGCAGCGCCACCGAACCGGTTAATTTGTAAACCAGCCAGAGCTGCGCCGTGGATTGCATCCACGTTCCGATGACCGATATGAGTTGTCCCGCGATGAAAAGCTGGAAGTTGCGGTGCTGCAAGGCGCGGAAGCGCGTGGACAAGACGGGAATGATCTTCCTCCATTTGTTCGATGCGCGGAACCTGAACTAGTCACGATGCCGCGACCGGGCAGAGCTTGTCAATGCAGTGGGAGAAGTCGGGAGAAATCAGCGAGCCGAATTGGCAGATGGTGGAACTTGTAGGGGCGCAGCATGCTGCGTTCCTATGGCTACGATTCGAACTGCATGTTGTTAAATTTAAGACGCAAGACTTGCCAGCTAAAAACTGATTCATTCGCTCGGTGGGTCCGGTGCGCCAACATGCATGTGGCTCAAGTCTTTCAGCATCGCTTTGTCTTCTTCGCTCATCCCGCGCGTGAAGTTCGGGTCATTTAGATGCTGATTCCGCGCTGACTCTGGCATGTTCTGCAACACACCCAAACGCTGCCGGATCGCTCTCTGCCTGTCTGGTGGCATCTGCTGCCATTTCGGGAGCACGTTATTCCTGATGTGGTTTTGCTGGTCCGAGGTCAACTTTTGCCAATTCCTGGCAGCCTCGCGCATCTCTTGCTGCTTTTGGGGAGGCAACTGGTTGAACTTCTCTCGATTCTGCAAAACCCTTTGTCTATCCGTCGGACTCAGATCCTGGAAGCGCCTCGCATTGGGCGGCCGGTTTTCTGCATTGCGCGAGTTTGCTAGTCCGGGCGGATTATTGTTCGGCGAATTGCGCGGCGGTTCGACATTGCGCGGCGGCTCAGAGCTTCTCCGTTCGGCTGGCGGTCTGTGGTAGGCCTGCTGCGTCTGCCTGCGCTCCTGTTGCCTCGCTGGCTGTCGTTCTTGTCGGGGGGTTTGTCGCGCCGCAGGCCTCTGTTGCTGCGGCGGCCTGTCCGCCTTGTGATTCTGCGCCGCACTCGGAAGCGCCATCAATGCGCTGAATCCCAGCGCCGCCAGCCATCCGAGTTGGAGTCGAACCTTCATCACGCTTTACATTTGTTGATTCTGCTGCGTAGCTTCGTCCGCCTGCACCGGCGGCGGCAATTCCGTCAGCGGGTCGAAGTTGGAGATGACATCGTAATTCTCCAGCACCGGAATATCGTCCTGCGCAATTTGCGGCGCATTGTTAACGGAATGCGTCCCAATCCATACAGTCGCCAGCAAAAGCAGCGACGCCGCAAACGCCACACGCGGCGCCGGCGCAATCCACGCCCACCAGCTCTGCCTCACCGGTTCCGCCGCCACTCGCGCATGCACGCGCAAATCAAACGCCTTTGATGGCTCGATCACCGGCAGCTCATCCAGCAGGCCTGTCACCGCGCGAAATTCATTCACGCGCAACTTGCACGCCGCGCACCCCGCGAGGTGCTTCTCCACCTCCAGCGCCTCGCTGGCTTTCAAGCGCCCGTCCACGTACGGCAAAATTTTGTTTTCCATCCGGCCACAACTCATAACAACCTTCCTTCTTCACCGTGGGTCTAGTGCTTTCCCTGCGCCGCCACGAGAGGGGCTAGCTCCACTCGCAGCGTTTCGTACGCTCGAAACAGCAGCGACTTCAATGCGCTCTCCGAGCATTCCAAAATCTTCGAAATCTCTCCGTAGTCCAGCTCCTGATACTTGTGCAGCAGCACCGCCGCCCGCTGTTTCTCCGGCAACTTCTCAATCGCATGCCGGATCATCTTGCGCCGCGCCTCTTCGATAAGGTGCTGCTCGATGTTCGGATGCTTCTCGGCGACATCCATCGCCCTCTCGTCGCCTTCCTCCGCGTCCGCCATCACCGGCGCGTCCAGTGAGATTTCCATCCGCTGGTAACGGTTGTCTCGCACCGAATTCAAAGCCAGATTGGTCGCGATCCGGAAGAGCCAGGTCGTGAACTTCGCGCTCGGTACATAATCTTCCCGCGCGCGATACACTCGCAGAAAAACTTCCTGCGCCAGATCTTCGGCCTGTTCCCGGTTCCGCACCATGCGATACAGAAAATTGACAAGCGGCGTGCGATAGCGATGCAGCAGCAGCGTGAACGACTGCTCGTCGCCCGCCTTCACGTCCAGCATCAGTTGGACGTCCGACCTGGCCATAGCCGCCACACTGTATCAAACCCGGCTTGTCTCAGGAAGTTGCGTTTCGAGCGGTGCGCCGAATCAGGGCTAAGACGTTGCTAGCACAGGCTTTAACCCGTGCTCTTTTCTTCATTCAAAAACCAAGTTTCAGAACTCTTAAACATGGAACAAATGCTGCATTATCAACAAGCTAGCCACCCCAACAAACACCAACAGCGCCATCCGCCAGTTCGGCTCACGGTTCACTTCCGGCAACAAATCCGTCGCCGCGACATACAACGTCACTCCACCGGAAAGCGGCAGGGCATACTTCAATTGCCCTTGCAGCGCGCTCGTCAGCAGCACCCCAAGCAGCGTCGCCGCCCCCAATAACCCTGCCGCGAGAATTGCGTTGCGTTTCCCCTGCCCACTCGCCAGCACCACCGAAGCCACGGTGAACCCTTCGGGCAATTTGTGTAGAAACACCGCGAAGAACATCACCGCGCCCAGCCACGTCGAAACCAGAAACCCTGCCGCAATGGCCACGCCGTCAAAAAAAGTGTGAATCGTCAAGCCCAGCAGCACGCTTGTTCGCGCGTGTTTGTGGCTCACTTCTTCCGTGTGCGTTTCTTCGCCGAAATGAAAATGCGGCGCGAGCGTGTGTTCGAAAAGATGCACCAGGAAAAAGCCAACAAGAACAAACAGGAGCGCCCCCTCGCCTCCGAGGCGCACAGCCTCAGGGATAATCTCGACGAAAGCGACCGCCAGCATGTACCCCGCGCCCAAAGCCAAAAAATACTGGAGGAATTTCCGCGGCCAATCCTTTCGAACCACGAAGTATCCGCCGATCAAATTCCCCGCCGCCGCCACGAGTCCCAGCCCCGCCGCCAGCGCCGTCCGAAATGCCAGATCATGTCCCATATTGGGTAGCACAGACTTTAGTCTGTGGTCTTTTCCACGCTGTCCCAGGTTCTCTGATCTTTTCCTTACTTCACTTCCTCATCCCGAATGTCTAAACAAAATCACATCCCCCTCGTGCACCACATACTCTTTCCCTTCGAGTCTCACCTGCGCCTTCTCGCGCGCCGCCGCCAAGCTTCCCGCCGCCAGCAAATCATTCCATCGCACCACTTCCGCGCGTATGAAACCCCTCTCGATGTCGCTATGAATCGCTCCAGCCGCCTTCACCGCGTGGTCTCCCTTTCGAATCGTCCACGCCCGCACCTCCGGCTCTCCCGCTGTGAAAAACTGGATCAATCCCAGCAAATCATACGTCGCGCGAATCAACCGGTTCAGCCCCGGCTCCTTTAGTCCATACGAAGCCAGCAGTTCCGCGGCCTCCTTCTCATCCATCTCCGCCAGTTCCGCTTCCAGCCGCCCGCAAATCGCCACCACCGCCGCATTCGGCCGCCCTTGCAATGCGCTCAATTTATGCCGCTCCACCGCCGTGTCCAATTTGTCCGCTTCGTCGTCCCCCAAGTTCAGCACATACAACACCGGCCGCGCCGACAGAAACAAAAATCCGCTGATCGACTTTCTCTCTTCCGCCGTCAGCTCCAGCTCGCGCAGCGCTTTTTCCGCCTCCACGTGCGCTTTGCACTTCTCCAGCGCCGTTTTCTCAAGCAGCAGCGAGGGATCGCTCTTCTTTTTCAAATCCTTTTCCACTCGCTCCAGCCGCCGCGTAATCTGGTCGTGATCTGAAAGCATCAATTCCAAATCCAGGTTCGTCGCATCCCGCAGCGGATCGATGCTCCCCTCCGAATGCGGCACGCTGGGATCCTCAAACACACGAATCACATGCGCAATCACGTCCACCTCGCGCAACTGCGCCAGCGCGTCGCGCATGCGTTCTTTCTGCATGCCGCCCAAATCCACATAATTCACTGTCGCATACGTGATTTTCTTCGGGTTGTAGAGCTTTGCCAGCTCCACCAGCCGCGGCTCCGGCACCTTCGCTACGCCCACGTGCGTCGCCGACGCCCCGCCCTTCCCCTCGACGTGCGCCTTCGTCAAAATCCGGAACAGCGTCGTCTTCCCCACCTGCGGCAGTCCAATAATTCCCGCTTGCACTCGCGCCCCTTTACTCTAAATTTGTTGCCCACACAAACCCATCATCCTAGCACACCCGCTCCCGTCTCCATCCGTTGTAGCGGCCGCCTCGGAAGGCGGCCGCTACATAAGTTTGTCCACGTTCGTAGTTCGTTGGTAGAGTCTTAAAGATGAGTTCTGAAAAACTAAAATCGCAAGTTGAAAGGGCCTGGCGGGCCCATGTCACTAATCCTAGAGAGCTTAAGAAGGCGATTAGAAGGGCGGAACGAATCCTTCCCGGAAAGCCCGCGCCAGAGGGTGAAAACGATCCGAGATGGCAGGCAATCATTCGTATTGAGGATTTTGTTGAGACTCAACCGGAGGCAGTGTGGGCATTTGCTCGGCGCTGGGGCAAACATTCTAACCCGGATTTGCGCTCAGCTATCGCTGTACTCCTTGTGGAGCATTTGTTGGAATATCATTTCGATTTGATATTTCCGAGCGTCGAAACTGAGGTACGGACAAGCAAGCGTTTTAAGGACACTTTGAAGCGGTGTTGGAAGCTCGGGCAAGCTAAGAATCCTCGTAATGCGGCAAAAATCGACCAATTACTGCGACGGTAGTTTCTGTTCCACTTCCTTTAAGCAAATTGCTAATCTATTTCCCCGTTTCCGGATCGGAGCCTCACGGTGACCACAGAATACGCTATGCCTCCGTTTGACTTGCGCCTCGCCATGGACACCCTGGCGGCAAAGGACCCGCTCCTCTCCCCTCTCATCAAAGAAACGCAGGAATTCCGCGTTGAGAAGGGCGCCGTCGAAAGTCCTTATGAAGTCCTTCTCGAAGCCATCACCCACCAATCCATCTCCGGCAAAGCCGCCGCCACTATCTTCGGCCGCGTCAAGGCCCTCGGCTCTAATGGTCGTGTCCCCACCCCGGACGAAATGCTCAAGCTGCGCAAGTCTGCTCTCCGAAAAGCCGGCCTCTCCGGCGCAAAAGTCCTCGCCATGAAAGACCTCGCCCGCAAAACCATCGAAGGCATCGTCCCAACGCTTGAACAAGCCGAAAAGCTCTCCGACGAAGAACTCGTCCAGCGCCTCGTCTCCGTCCGCGGTATCGGCGCTTGGACCGTCGAAATGTTTTTGATTTTCCGCCTCGGCCGCCCCGACGTTCTCCCCATCCACGACCTCGGCGTCAAGAAAGGCTGGTCCATCACCTACGGCAAAAAGCATATGCCCAAGCCCAAGGAACTCCTGAAATTCGGCGAACGCTGGCGCCCCTACCGCACTGTCGCCAGTTGGTACATGTGGCGCGCCGTTCAGCGTGCCGGCCACGCCGCCGCCCGCAAAATCCGCCCCCACAAAACCAGTCCCCGCAAGGCCGCCAAACGGAAGCCGTCTCGCTCGAAGCGCGGTCCCCACAAGCCCTTGTAGCTGCGGCTTTACGCCGCGGGTTTCTGCCCTTCCTGCTCGTCACACGCACTCTTCACTTCGGCAAAAGGTTTTCCTTGACTTCTCTTTAATTTCCGGTATCAAAATTAGTGGGTAAATGTGCATTTGAACTGCGGCAGCTTCGCTGCCGCTTTTCTTGTCTTTGAGGCCGCCCCGGAGCCATTTGTTACTGCAGAGGTAATGCAGTGGTCGTCGTCACCAAGTTGCACCATTTCGGTGCAATCTAAGCGCCTTTAGAGTCAACACTTACCGAAGTGTTGATTCTAAACCTGCTTAAACTCGTTTAGAATGAGCACTTACAGAAAACCCAGGGGGAGGGGGGCGGGTATTCGGTCGGTAAACACATAGTTTCTTACGGCCTCGCCGCTAACTCCCTCACCATCAGGTAGATAGCCGCAAATCCCGCCAGCAGAACGCCACTCTCCAGCGAAACTGAAATCCGGTGCAATCGGCTAAACTCCATCAGCAGCGGATTCTCCGCCGCCGTCGCCTGAATCGAACCCATCTGCACCCGCAGCGCCGCCATCTTCGCGCTCACCGTGTATTGCGAGATTGCCGTCAGCGCAATCATCAGCACCACCCATAGCGCAGCCGGCGTCACGAAGCTCGCAAACGTCCGCGTCCGTACCAGCCTTGCCAGGAGGAACATCACTCCGCAAGCCATGCCGAGAACATGCATACGCCCCAGCGAGAACCCCACAATGGCTCCCGCCTGGTCCCGGCTCCCCAGAATCCGGAACGCCCCCGGCGCCACCACAAAACTCAAAAATACATCGCTCCCAAGCCACAAGCTCAAACTTAGAAACTCAATCGTACGTAGTAGAGTTGACATGCGGAGATTTTAGCTAGAATGGCCTTTGGCGCTAGAGGAAAAGATGGTGGGCGACAAAGGACTTGAACCTTTGACCTCTCCCGTGTGAGGGGAGCGCTCTAACCAACTGAGCTAGTCGCCCGTTTTATGTAGCCGCGACGCCCCAAAGCGTCATCTATTTGTAACAGGAAGGGTTCTACTTTTCAACCAATGCCGACCGCCACCTCTCAAGTTGTCTCCCAGCTCCAGCGCTCCATCGCGCGCGCCATCTATGGCAAGCAGGAAGCCATCGAGCTTGCGCTGATTACTTTGCTCGCTCGCGGCCACCTGCTCATCGAAGATGTTCCCGGCGTCGGCAAAACCACTCTGGCGCAAGCGCTCGCGAAATCCTTTCATTGCACCTTCCAGCGCATTCAATTCACTTCGGACCTGCTCCCCAGCGACGTCCTCGGCGTTAGCGTTTACAATCCCGAATCCCGCGAATTCGAGTTCCGTTCCGGCCCGATTTTCGCTAACGTCGTCCTCGCCGACGAAATCAACCGCACCACTCCGCGCACGCAATCCGCGCTGCTCGAAGCCATGAACGAGGCGCAGGTCACCTTGGATGGCAAAACGCTGTCGCTGCCGCAGCCTTTTCTCGTCATTGCCACGCAAAATCCGGTTGAGCATCACGGCACTTACCCGCTCCCGGAATCGCAGCTCGATCGTTTTCTCATGCGCATTAAAATGGGCTACCCCTCGCACGAAACGGAGCGCGAAATCTTGCGCAAGCGCGCCGGCGACAATCCTCTCGAATCCCTCGAGCCGATCGCCGACGTCAACGATGTCCTCTCGATGCAGGAAGCGGTAGCGCACGTCAAAGTGGACTCCAGCCTGCACGACTACGCTCTGGAGATCGTGAATCGCACCCGCAAGAGCGAGCATCTCGCTCTCGGCGTAAGCCCCCGCGGCACTTTGATGCTCCAGCGCGCCGCGCAAGCCCGCGCCTTCCTCGAGGGCCGCGACTATTGCATTCCCGACGATTTCAAGCACCTCGCTATCGCCGTCTTCTCCCATCGCGTCGTCTCCAGCTCACGGCACGCTTCGCTGCAGAGAAAAGCGCAAACCACCGAATCCGTCCTTCGCGACATCGTCGAATCCGTTCCCGTTCCACTGTGAACTCGCTAATGTTAGTAGCGTTTCTTTCTGAGAGTTCGACAAAGTCGAACCCGAAGAATCTCAATTGCGCCAATGCGGGATTCGGAATGAAGGCCTCCTGACCTATGCCCGCTAACCGCTCCACGCTCCGGCAGCTCTGGGCCAAAGCCGACCGCCCCGCCGTCCGCGCCTTTTTTATTTCCATGGTCGCTCTATCCGCCGCGCTGCTCATTGCCATCTACTCCGGCGCGGCCGCGGAACTCGGGCAACTTCGCCTGGCCACCACGGCCGCAGTCATAGCGCTCGCCATCGCCGGCTGGGTGGCTATTACGCTCGTTCCGGTTCTGGCCCGCCGCACCCCCCTCCGCTGGATCGGCCAGCGCATGGACTTTCGCATCACCTTTGAAGGCTGGATTTATCTCCTCGCCATCATCGTTGTCGCGGTCACTGCACTCAACACGGGCAACAATTTGCTTTTTCTGATTCTTGCCAGCCTCGTCGCCATCGTGTTGATGTCCGGCATTCTCTCCTCAGTAACGCTCTCGGGGGTCGCAATGCGCCTCGAGCTGCCGGAGCACATCTTCACGGGCCAACCCGTGCGGGCCATGGTGGAACTAGAAAACGAAAAGCTCACGCTCCCGTCATTCTCGCTCCGCGTCGAAGCCGCCACCGCAAAAGACGCTCCGCCCGCTCCAATGCTCGCTACGCCAGTCTACTTCCCGTATCTCCCCAGGCAAGAATGTGTGCATCAAATCGTTCCGATGATGTTCCCCCGGCGCGGGGTGTACCGCCAGGAAGCTTTCCGCATCACCACTCGCTTTCCTTTTGGATTCCTGCAAAAGTCGCGCCGCCTGGACTTGCGCACCGAAGCGCTCGTTTATCCCTCCGTGGAACCAAATCCGGAATACGTGGAAATTCTTCCTGGGATCAAAGGCGCTCTGGAGAGCCACGCCAAGGGCCATGGCCAGGATCTTTATGCGCTCCGCGAATACGTCACAACGGACAGCGCTCGTCACGTTCACTGGAAAGCTTCCGCTCGTTACGGTGCTCTGATGGTGCGCGAGTTCGCGCGCGAGGAGGATTTCCGCGTATTGCTCGTTCTGGATCCCCATCTTCCCGTGGATTCCACTTCCGGCGTCACCTCGCAGGAATCCGAAGCTACCCAGCGCTTCGACCGTGCCGTTACGATTTGCGCCAGCCTCGCCTGGCATTTCTACGAACGAAGCTCATTCCTGCAATTTCGCAGTGCGGGTATCGAAACGCCTCTGGCGGCGACCGAAGAGATTATTTTTGACATCCTGCGCCACCTGGCTCTCGTTCAGCCGCTCCCGCACGATCCCCATCAAGCGCTGTTGGCCGATCTTGCGGCTTCCCCCGGGCTCTTCAAACTCATCGTGACAACCCAGGCCCACGGTTCGATCCCTGCTTCCGTGTGGAGTTCTTCCTACGTCGTTTTCCTCGACTAGTTCGGCCGGAAAACAATGTCACCAAGTTGCGCGAACCGCCTACTGTGCGAGAATGTGCCAGCCCCATGTACGACAATCGCGAGCTCAGCAATTTTCGCCAACAACTGCTCGGATGGTTTTGCCAATTCCAGCGCGACTTGCCCTGGCGCCGGACCAGGGATCCGTACCGCATCTGGCTGTCGGAAATCATGCTGCAACAGACGCGCGTTGTAGCCGTGATTCCCTACTACGAAAAATTTCTCGAACGGTTTCCAAATATCGAAACGCTCGCCGCAGCGCCGCAGGAAGAAGTGCTGCGCTACTGGGCCGGGCTTGGCTATTACAGCCGCGCCCGCAATTTGCAAAAGGCGGCGCAGCAAGTCGTCGCAAAGCACGAGGGAAAATTTCCCACGCGCCTGGAAGAGGTTCTGGCTCTGCCGGGAATTGGAAACTACACGGCCGCTGCGGTTCTCAGCATCGCACTCGGCAAAAAATTCGCTGTCCTCGACGGAAATGTCGCGCGCGTTCTCGCGCGCCTGGGCGCCGTTCGCGGGGACATCCGCGATTCGAAGCGCTGGCAAGAGTTGCAAAAAAATGCGAAAGCGTTCCTTGATCTCCGCTCACCCGGCGACTGGAATCAGGCGATGATGGAACTTGGCGCCACTGTATGCACTCCGAAATCGCCGCAGTGTCTTCTCTGTCCGGTCGCACAATTTTGTGAAGGCCGCAAACTTGGCCTCGTAGAATCCCTACCCGAAAAAAGGAAGAAACAGGCAACCGTAGAAGTCACGCTCGCTGCGGCGGTTTTCACGGATGGGAACGGCAAGACGCTCCTGCTGCCGCCTCCGCAAGCCAAGAACGCGGACGCCCTGGCGGATTTTGTTCCCACATTGGTTTCTAGGATGTGGCATTTCCCCATGGTTTCCGTGAGTGGCGATCCCGCCTCCAAAGTGTCCACCTATCTCCGAAAGCTGGTTCCCGCCACTAAACCTCGTGGATATCGTCTAGCGCCACTTGGAACGGTCCGGCATGCCGTGACCTACCGCGCTATCACGGTCGCGCCGTTCCGCGTCGACGTAAAGAGACTTCCGCGCATTCCAGGAGCAAAACAGGTTTTGCTGCTCGATGTCTCCCGCCTGGCTGTCTCGAACCTCACGCGCAAAGTGGCCGCTGCCGCACTCGCCGTCTGACCGCAGCTTTCAGCGTTCTTCCTTTGCGCCGCGGCGTTAGCAGCTTTTCAGCGGCGTTGAGCGTAATCCTTTCGCTTCGATTGGCACTGCCCGTAGCCCGACAGTGCTACCATTAGAACTTCGCCATGGCTGTGTCCGTCACAGTTCCTAGTGCCCCCACTCTGCCCGCCGAGCGTTTTTTCCGCGTGGCGATGTCGCTGTTCATTCTCACTTCCATCCTTACGCTAGTGGGCACGGGCAAACTCGATCTCATCACGAGCGTGGTCGCCCCGCTTGTCGCTCTCTACAAAGGCTATCGCTGGTGGCATGGCGGTGGGCCGGAACTTTCGAGCCGCACTGCCACCTGGTGCGTTGTTCTGTACGTCCTCTTCTTTCCGCTGGACGCCCTGGTGCTTTCACGTTTCTTCGTTGGGAATTCTTCCAATACCGCGCTCTTCGCCGCATTGATCGCAGCAGTTCATCTCTTGATCTTCGTGACGCTGATCCGCTTCTTCAGCGCGGCCAGCGATCGCGACGCGTTATTCCTCGCCATGCTTTCCTTCGCGGGGATCTTGGCGGCTGCGGTCCTGACGGTGGACACCACGTTTCTTATTTTCTTCTTTGTTTTTCTGCTTCTTGGTGTGGCCACTTTTGCGGGCATGGAATTGCGGCGGGGAGCCGTGGGCGCTATTTCGCCAAATCCTATAGCGCAGCCGCAACGCGAACTAAAACTAGCGCGCGCGCTCAGCCTCGCCTCACTGGGCGCGGCACTGGGCGCCATCGTTCTCGGCGCGGTCTTTTTTTTCTTTTTCCCCCGCTACACCGCGGGATACCTCGGCCGTGTAAGCTTTAACCCTTCGCTGATGACGGGCTTCACCGATAATGTCGAGCTGGGTCAAATCGGCGAGATCAAGAAAAATTCCGCAGTGGTGATGCGCGTGCAAACCGGAAGACCCGTCGTGAGCGACCGGCTGCGCTGGCGCGGTGTCGCTCTCACCACATTCGACGGCAAACGCTGGAGCACACCTGATCGCGGCACACAAGCTCTGTCATCCAGCCCCGACGGTTGGATTTACGCGGATAGTTCGCCACAAAAAACGGATTCGCCTGGGCCGGGATTTCTCTATACCGTGTTCCTCGAACCCCTGGGCACAGATGCCATCTTTGTGCCGGGGAGGGTGATCTCTCTCAAAGGAAATTTCACCGGCGAGGGCGGCAATTCTTTCTATTCCTTGCGCCGCTCTTATATCCTTCGCGATTCCGCGGACACGCTGCTGAACCCGTTTCACAATTTCAGTGCGATCCGTTACTCGGGAATTTCGCGCCTGCCCCCGATGAACGTTACGAAGCTTCGCGCCGCTTCGAGTGAATACCCGGAGGCGATCACGGCGACCTATCTTCAGATTCCGCAAGTCGATCCGCGGATTCCGGAGCTTGCGAAACAAGTAACCAAGACCGCCAAGACTCCTTTCGACAAAGCATCCGCGATTGAAAACTACTTGCGTAGCAAGTTTACCTACACACTGAAACTGACGGGCAAGCCGGGGGAAGACCCGCTGGCGCATTTCCTGTTCGTAACCCATGCGGGGCATTGCGAATACTACGCCTCCGCCATGGCCATCATGCTGCGCACGCTCGGCATTCCTTCGCGTGAAGTAAACGGATTCCTTCCCGGTGAGTATAACGACCTTGGCGCCGACTACGTCGTGCGCGCGAGTGACGCGCATAGCTGGGTTGAAGTTTACTTTCCGGAAAACGGCTGGCAAACCTTCGATCCGACTCCGGCGGCGGCTCCCTACGAAACCAGTTTTCTGAAGCGGCTGGGGCAATACGCGGACTGGATGGAGATCACGTGGAGTGAATGGGTGATCGGCTACGATTTCGCGCATCAACTGGTTCTTGCGCAAAACCTACAACGCAGTTCGAAGAACTGGAACGAAGCGGCGCGCGCGTGGTTCGAACGAAAACAACGCCAGGGCAGAGAATGGATCGTTTCGTGGCAGGTTCACCATCCCAAAACGGGATTTCTATTGCCGCTGGGGCTAGTGATGCTGATCGTCGCGTTGAGATTCAACTTATTTTCGAAGATCGCGAGGCGCATCCGGCTTTTCCTGCAGTTGAGCGGTTCTCCGTCGGCTCGTTCGAATCCTCAACTGGCATCGATACTGTATGCCGAATTGTTGCGCACGATGGCGCGCCGGGGATTTCTGCGAAACGAATCGCAAACACCTCTCGAATTCGCCACCGCGGTGAATGCGCCGGAGCTGGCCCCAGCGGTCCGGGAATTTACGCAGATTTATGCGCAAGCGCGGTTCGGCGGCGCGCCTTGCGAGACGACTCGCCTCCGCCAATTGCTCCAATCGATTCGAACGGCATTGCGCTCGCGCTGATTCCGGCCATTTCGTCGCCATTTTCACGCACATGGTACAATCAAAAACTGCGCAAAGGCGCAATTTTACTGCCTATGACCAAGGTCGGATTTGTCAGCCTGGGATGCCCGAAAAACCTTGTGGACAGCGAGGTGATGATGGGTATTCTTGCGCGCGAAGGGTATGAGCTGACGCCGCGCGCGGATGAAGCGGAAGTGCTGGTAGTCAACACTTGCAGCTTCATCGAAGCAGCGCAAAAGGAGTCTGTGGACGCCATTCTGGAGATGGCGGAGCACAAGAAGTTTGGCGCGGCAAAAAAATTGATTGTGGCCGGATGCCTGGTGGAGCGGTATCGCGAGCAGATTCTGGAGCAAGTGCCAGAAGTCGACGCGGTGGTGGGCACTGGCGAGGTGGAACGGATCATGGAAGCGGTGGAAGGCGATTTGCGTGCGCTGCCGGCGCAGCCGCCTGCGTTTTTGTATCACGATTTGACGCCGCGGATTGTGACCACGCCAAAGCATGCCGCCTACATCAAAATTGCGGAAGGTTGCGATCATCCTTGCACGTTCTGCATTATTCCGCAGCTTCGCGGAAAGTTTCGCAGCCGGCGATTCGAATCGGTAGTGCGCGAGGCGGAAAACCTGGCGAAGGCCGGCGCGCGTGAAATTACGCTGATCGGACAGGACACGACGTCCTATGGAGAAGATCTAGGCCTGCGCGATGGGCTGGCGCAATTGCTGGGAAAACTGGCACAAGTGGATGACGTGCTCTGGGTGCGCTTCCTCTACGCTTATCCGAATCGCGTAACCCAGAAGCTGCTGGATACCATCGCAGCGCATCCGCGGCTAGCGAAATACATGGATATGCCGCTGCAGCATGGCAGCCGCAATGTGTTGGCGCGGATGAAGCGTGGTTCGAACGGCGACGCCTTCCTGAAATTGCTGGAGAGGATTCGCGCCACCATACCTGGAGTTTCTCTGCGCACGTCATTCATTGTAGGATTTCCGGGCGAAAGCGATGCTGATTTCGAGGAGTTGTGCGATTTTGTGAAAGCCGCGAAGCTCGACTGGATGGGAGTCTTCGAATATTCGGATGTGGACAATGCGGAAAGCTACGCTCTGGATGAAAAAGTGGATGCGGAGACCATCACGGACCGCCGCGACCGATTGATGGCCATCCAAAAGAAGATTTCGCGGGAGAACCTGCGGGCAAAGTACCGCACTGCGAAGAACTCCACTTTCGCGGCGCTGATCGAAGGCCCTTCGAAAGACAATCCGCTGGTGTGGGAAGCACGGCTCGAAGGCATGGCACCGGAAATTGACGGGAAGCTGTATCTAACCGACATCGAACTGCCGGGCGGAGAGATTGCGGAAGCGGGCGATGTAGCTCGTGTTGAAATTACGAAGTCCGACGCTTATGACCTCATCGGGCGAGTCGTGGAAATTCTGCCTCGTCCCGCGGACAAGGCCAGCTTCGCCCTCCCCGCCATTCCACCCGTTCCGGCCACCGAGAAACTTCATCGCATCGCCACTGGAGCGCCGCTCCGCGTCCTCAGCTGAGATATACTCTGTGCTCGAGGGTGTATCTCCGCGAATTCCGAGAATTATTTGTTCTGTGTGTAAAATCTTTTTAGACAGAGTACGCAGAGAGCACGGAGGTCACAGAGAAGAGACCAGCGACATGAAGCACAAATGCCCCATTTGCAAAACGGAAACCGATTCGACAATCCACGCAGAGTTCCCTTTCTGCAGCAGGCGTTGCCGGGAGCGGGATCTCGGCAACTGGGCCACGGAAAAGTACGTGGTGTCTGAACCTATCTTCGACGAAGAGGACATGATCGAAGGAGAAAAGAAGACCATCGCCCTCGATCCGGAAAACCCTGATGACGCCAGCCAATGAACCTACGTCTGCGAACAAGGCGACGATCGAGAAACCACGTCTGGCGCTCGCGGTCGCTACTGCATTGGGAGTGGGCTACATTCCCAAAGCTCCGGGCACGTTTGGCTCACTGGTGGGAGTTGCGACCGCTTTTCTCTCCGCTGTTTTTTTCCTGCGGCCGGCAAACCTGGGCAGCTTGCTCTCGCTTCACCCGAACTACGAAGCGGTATTGAAGGACAATCATTTCTTGGTGCCGGGCAGCGACATCCATAACTCGATAATGGCTCTGCCAATCTTCTGTGCACTCGGGCTCCTCCTGCTGCTTGGGGCGATTGGAGTATGGAGCGCTTCCCGGGCCGCCGCCTATGCGCGAATAGAAGACCCGCAGTTTGTGGTAATCGACGAGGTTGCCGGGCAACACCTGGCTCTTCTGCTGCCGCTCATTCCCATTGCATTGCCTCGCCTTACTGCGCACGAGGATTTCTCCATATTCGCGATTTTCTTTGCGCTGAGCCTCGTCAATTGGAAATACCTCTTGCTCGGATTTATACTTTTTCGGGTGTTCGATATCTGGAAGCCATGGCCTGTTCGCCGACTGGAGAAACTGCCGGGCGGATGGGGCGTCATGGCGGACGACTGGATGGCGGGCATCTACGCTGCCATTCTTTTACGTGTGGCGTTACACTTTGGTCTTCTGACGTTTCATATTGGCTGGGTATGAAATTCGGCTTCGGGTCCTCGGCAGAAAAAAACGGGATTCCGCACATTGAGAGAGTCGCGCCCGCGGCAGCGATTCCTGGCGGCGAGATTACCCTCCACGGCCGCGGTTTCGTAACGCGCACGCAGTCTCCCCCGGCGGTGCGGTTTGGCGAAGCAGAAGCGAGCCTGTCCCTCTACAGCGAAAATCGCGTGATCGCGCGCGTCCCGGAAGGCGCCAGCGGCGGAGTGGTGCAAGTGGCCACGGCGGGGCACGAAAGCCAGCCGCATCCGGTACACATCGGGCTGCAAATCGCGGACAATCTGCATCCAGTGGCGAATCCCGCGGTCGATCTCGAGGGCAACATTTACGTCACGTTTTCGGGGCCGCGGGGACAGCGCGTTCCGGTTTCGCTATACAAGATCACGGCGAACTACAGCGTGAAGCCGTTCATTACATCGCTGGTGAATCCCAGCGGGCTGGCGCTGGATCGCGCGGGAAACCTGTTCGTGTCTTGCCGCAACGACGGCACGATCCATCGCGTTACGCCGGAGGGGCGCTCCGAGGAGTGGATCGAAGGCATGGGCATCGCCACCGGCCTGGCGTTCGATCGCGCAGAGAACCTGTACGTGGGCGACCGCAGCGGCACGATTTTCAAGATCAGCCCAAGCCGCGAGATCTTTGTCTTCGCCACTCTGGAGCCGTCCGTCGCCGCATATCACCTGGCGTTTCATCCGAGCGGCGATCTTTACGTGGCAGCGCCGACGACTTCCAGTTTTGACCGCGTGCACCGCATCACGCAGGGCGGCGAAGTCAGCGTGTTCTTCCGCGGGCTGGGCCGGCCGCAGGGGCTGGCCTTCGACCGCGATGCGAATCTTTATGTGGCCGGGTCTTACGGGGGCCGGCGCGGGATTGTGCGTATCACGCCGCAGGGCCATGCCGACGTCGTGCTGAGCGGGTCAGGACTCGTGGGCCTCGCGCTGCAGCCTTCGGGCCGCGCCATCCTCGCCACTACGGGCGCGCTCTTCACGCTGGATTGGGAAGTCCGCGGCTTACCGCTTATCGGATAATCGACGAAATGAAAGCAGAAATAATCGCGGTCGGTTCGGAGATGCTGACGCCGGACAGGGTGGACACCAACTCGCTCTTTCTCACGGGAGAATTAAACAGACTCGGCATTGAAGTGGTTCGAAAGACGATTGTGGGCGACAACCGCGATCTGCTGGCGGAGGCGTTTCGCGACGCGCTGGACCGCGTGCCGCTGATCATTGCCAGCGGCGGGCTTGGCCCGACGGAAGACGACTTGACGCGCGAGACGGTGGCAGAGTTGCTGGGCCGCAAGCTGATCTTGAATGACGCGATTTTGCGTTACATCGAAGGGCGCTTCCGGCAATTGGGACGCGAGATGCCGCCGGTGAATGTCCGGCAGGCAATGGTACCGGAAGGCGCGGAAGTTCTGGAGAATCCGCGCGGATCCGCGCCCGGCCTTTGGTTGGAAGATGCGGGGCGCATCATCGCGCTACTACCCGGGCCGCCGCGCGAACTAAAACCGATGTATCAGGAGCAGATTCAGCCGCGGCTGGAGCGGCGCAGCACGGGCATTCGAATGTTTCATCGCGAATTGCATGTGGCGGGCATGGGCGAATCCGCCGTCGAGCAGCGCATCAAACCGATCTACACACGCTACGGCGATGTGCACACCACGATCCTCGCGGCGCCGGGCGAAATTCAGATCCACCTGCGGATGTGGACGGACGATGCATTAGGCGCGCAAAAAACGCTGGACGAAATCGTTCAGGGATTTGAGCTAGCACTGACGGATCGCATTTATTCGCAGGACGGCTCGTCGATGGAGGAAGTCGTCGCGCGCCTCCTCACGATGAACAACGCGACGATTTCCGCAGCCGAAAGCTGCACCGGCGGGTTGCTGGCGCAGCGGCTGACCAGCATCGCGGGCAGCTCCTCGTATTTTTTGGGTGGGGTGGTGTGCTATAGCAATGAATTAAAAACGGCGTGGGCCGATGTGCCGCAGGAGCTGATCCAGTCGAAGGGCGCCGTGAGTAGCGAAGTGGCTGTCACGTTGGCCGACGGCATCCGCCGCCGCGTGGGCAGCACACTGGGTGTGGGCATCACGGGCATCGCGGGACCGAGCGGCGGCAGTGAAGAAAAACCGGTGGGCACGGTGCACATCGCGCTGTCACATGCAGGCGGTGTGAAGGAGCGAGGTGTGCGTTTTCCCGGCGACCGCGATGCCGTCCGCTGGCATGCGTCACAACTGGCGCTGGATATGGTGCGCATTCATTTCCTTTACAACGGCGGGGAGCCGCCGGCGCGCGGATCCAAAAGGTGATACAGCGTGCGCCTCTTCGTCGCGCTGGAGATTCCCTCCGCGGTGCGGGAAAATCTGGCCGCTTTGCTCAAGAAACTTCGCGAGCTCTCGTCGCAGCCGCGCTGGGTGCGGCCGGAGAATCTTCACCTGACGCTGAAATTTATCGGCGAGGTGGCTCCAGAAAAGCTTGACGCGATTCGCGCGGCGCTCGCTTCCGTGCGCTCCGATTCACAGGTAACGACGCATTTCCGCGGGTTGGGCTTCTTCCCCAATGAGAAACGCCCGCGCGTCTTTTGGGCCGGGACAGATCCTTCGCCGAATCTGAAAAAACTCGCGGCCCATATTGACAGTGTCACGGAGAAAATCGGCATCCCGCGCGAAGAGAGGTCTTTCTCGCCGCACTTGACGCTGGCGCGCCTCCAGCCTCCGGGCTTGCCGGAAAAACTACGCCCCGCGATTCGGGAAAACCTTGCTCGCGAATTTGGGGCGCTTCAGACCAGGCAATTCCATCTGATCGAAAGCAAGCTAAAACCCTCAGGCGCGGAGTACACTACGCTCGAAAGTTTCATTTTCGCGAGGGCGGAGGCGTAGCGGCGCATGGGTGAAAGCTCTATCACTCTTTTCGCGATACCTGTTGCCGCGTACCTGCTAGGCTCGATTCCATTTGGGTTGCTCCTCGCAAAATTATTTGGCGGCCCCGACGTTCGGAAAAAAGGCAGCAGGAACATCGGGGCAACTAACGTGGCGCGCGTCGTTGGCCCGCTGGCTGGAATCCTTACGCTGATCCTGGATGCCGCGAAAGGCGCCGCCGCAGTCTTGCTCGCGGAACGCCTTTCGAACAGTAGCGCCACGTGGATGATGATCGCCGGAATGGCTGCCCTTCTTGGCCACTGCTACCCGGTTTGGCTTAAGTTCAAGGGCGGCAAAGGGGTTGCCACTGCGGCCGGCATCTTCATCGCGCTGTGTCCGCTTGCGTTTCTAGGCGCGATCCTCCTGTTCATCGTGGTGGTGGCGTTCTGGCGGTATGTTTCCTTAGGCTCTATTGCAGCCGCCGCGGCGATTCCACTCCTGATGTATTTTCTTTGGGCGCCTGGTCATGCTCCGCCGTTGGTCGTTACCTTTGGCAGCCTGGCGATTGCACTGCTGGTCGTTTATAAACACGACTCCAACATTCAGCGGCTGGTTGAAGGTGTGGAGCCGAAGCTCTCTTTCAGCAAGAAAGAGGACGCGGAATGACCAAGATCGCCATTCTTGGGGCGGGAAGCTGGGGCACGGCGTTGGCCGCGGTCCTGTCCCGCACGAAGAAGGCGCACGCGATTTCGCTGTGGGCGCGCAACGCGCCACTCGCCGCAGCGATGGAACGCCAGCGGGAAAATACTGCTTATCTTCCGGGAGTGTCTCTACCAGCCGCGATCCACGTGACACATGAGCTTCCCGGAGCGATGGCGCAGGCGCGTTTGATCGTCGGAGCCATGCCGTCCGTCCACGCTCGAGAGATTTATGCGCGGACGCTCCCGTTCGTAACACCGGAAATGATTTTCGTGAGCGCGACGAAGGGCCTGGAACCTTCCACGCATCTGCGCATGAGCAAGGTTCTTGAGCAGGTCCTCGTGCAGGGGAGTTTGGTTGCAGCTTCTCAACACATCGCGGTGCTTTCCGGCCCTTCGTTTGCGGCAGAAGCGGCGCGTGGCGAGCCTACCGCGGTGGTCCTTGCGTCGCAAGATGCGGCTCTCGCGGCAGAGCTACAAGAGGAATTCGCGGGGCCGACGTTTCGCCTGTATACGAATGACGACGTCTTGGGCGTGGAGCTTGCCGGGGCGATGAAAAACGTGATGGCGATTGCCGCCGGTGCCTGCCAGGGATTGGGACTCGGTTCGAATCCGCTCGCGGCACTGATTACGCGAGGACTGGCGGAGATGACCCGCCTCGCCGTAGCGCTGCGCGCGCGCCCTGAAACGCTGAGCGGGCTCGCGGGACTGGGTGATCTTGTACTCACCTGCACGGGAGCGCTGAGCCGCAACCGGCACGTGGGGATCGAACTGGGCAAAGGCCGTCGGCTGAATGAAATCCTGGGGAACATGCGCATGGTCGCGGAAGGCGTGGAGACCGCAGCGCCGCTCCTGGCGCTGGCCCGCGAGCATCAGATTGATTTGCCTATCACCGAGCAGGTGGATGCGATCTTGCATCAGGGCAAGTCACCCAGGGACGCCATCCGCGACATCATGGAGCGGCCGCTGAAGCGCGAATAGGCCGGCCTTTCACCACTCCCGAGTCGCGCCACTAGTACTAAAGTCCCAGTAGCAATTGCGCGACTCCAAGCGCTGCCACGCCCCCGCGAACCCATCGGTTCTCCTAAAATGGAGAGTCGAGATGACCCTGGCTCTCAAATCTCGCTGGGAACAAGTGCGCACCGGCCGCGTGCGCATCCTGTGGCTCGTTCTGGGCGCGCTTCTGCTGGTCAGCGCATTGCCCATCGGGCTTTATCACCGCCAGGTATTAATGCTGAGCAAGGACAAGCTCGTGGATACGGAGCGCGTCCAGCAAACCGACCTGACTCGCGCGCTGGCCCAGGAAATACAGCTTTTCGAATCCAACCTAACGCAGCAGCTCATCAGCCAACGCCAGATCCTGGGTCTGACGGGTCTAATCGACAATGTCGAAGATCCCGCCGCGGAGCCAAAAGTCACGCGTTTGCTGGAAAACTTCGTTGACAGCAATCGCACCACGTTCATCTACCTGACCGCCGTAGGCAAATCCGGCAAAGGTACCAGCGCGTCGATGGGAAATTTTCGGGCCGAGCAGGATCCCTTCGTGGCCAAAGCGCTCCAGCGGGCGTTCGTCAATTCCATGCAATCCGTGAAATTCCGGAGCGATCCTCTGGCGCTTGCGGATAACAAGCCGGCGTTCGTCATCGCCGTGCCCTTGAAAGACATCAATGACAACTTCACGGGCATGCTTGCGGCGGTGGTGTCGCTGAATCCGATCCTGCACCGGTTGCAGGATGCCAGTGTGCGTGGCCGCAAGGTCTTCCTGATCGACCACTACGGCCACATCGTCGCGCATCCGGACACGAAGAGCTTTGTGCCCGGAACGGACGACAGCACGAATGCACTGGTTGCGCAGGTTCGCGCTCTTCCGCAAGAGCTGCGAAACACGGAGACCATGCGCTTTTCGGAAACCGTCAACAAACGCCCGATCGAGATGATCGGGACGTACAGCACTTTCCCGGAAGTGAACTGGGCGGTCATTGCCGAGCGGAGCCTGGATGAGGCGCAACGCGACACCGGCGTCACGGAACTCAACCAGCAAGCGCTGGCGTTCGTCAGCGTGGTCATTCTATCGGCAATTCTCGTGGGGTACTTCTTCGCGGTCGGCATCAGCGGGCCGATCCGCGGCCTGGCTGCATCCACGCGTGCTATCAGCCGCGGCGAATTTCACCAGCGCTCGCCGGTGCGCGGCGCGTCGGAAATCAGCGAACTGGCGGAAAACTTCAACAAGATGGCGGGCGACATCGAAGAATACATCGAGCGCTTGAAAGAAGCGGCGGAAGAAAACCGCGAGTTGTTTATCGGCTCGATTCGAATGCTTGCAGCGGCCATCGACGAAAAGGATCCGTACACGCGCGGTCACTCCGGCCGCGTGGCGAAGTATTCGGCGCTGATCGGGCAGGAGCTCGGTCTTTCCGCGGAGGAATTGGACAAGCTGCGCATTTCGGCGCTGCTCCATGACGTCGGAAAAATCGGCGTCGAGGATCGCGTGCTGAAAAAGCCAGGCTCGCTGACGCCCGAAGAATTCGGCTTGATGAAGCAGCACACCGTAAAAGGCGCGAACATCATGCGTCCGGTTTCGCAGCTCAAGGAGATGCTCCCCGGCATCGAGCTGCACCATGAGCATATGGACGGCCGCGGGTATCCTTACGGTTTGCAGGGCAACCAGATTCCCTTGATGGCGCGCATTATCGGCGTGGCCGATACTCTCGACGCCATGACCACCAACCGCCCGTATCAAACGGCGATGGAACTCGACTACGCAATGGAACGGATCCGAAGCCTGACAGGTTCGAAATTCGATGCTGTGGTCGTGAACGCGCTCGAATCGGCCGTCCAGCACGGCAAGCTCCGCCTCAGCGCCGTCGAAGTCCACGTGTAGTGCATTTCCCCCCTCACTCGGTTCCGAATTCCTAGCGACTGGCAACCTGGAAGTCACCATCTGCTACAATTTTAGGTTGCGCACGCATCCAAGCGCGCGACCGTATGATTACGCTGTTCGGCAAACCGGAACCCACGCTGGCGGAACGTTTGAAAGCTTCCGTTAGCAAGACGAAGGCGGCGCTCACCGAAACCGTTGACACGATTTTTCTCGGCGAGCGCAAGATCGATCCTTCGATCCTCAAGGACTTGGAGACGGCCCTTCTCTCCGCCGACCTGGGTGTGAAGCCGACGCGCGAGATTCTGGATGCCGTGCGCGAGAAGATGGACCGCAACGCGCTCTCCGACGCCGCGCAGCTCAAGCGCGAAATTAAATCGCACATCATTCGAATCCTGAATGCGCCTGTGAAACCCGACGTTGCGGCGGCGAGCGGCATTTCCACTTCGCAGAACGGCACAGGGACGCGCGTGATCTTTATCGTCGGCGTCAACGGCGCGGGCAAGACCACCAGCATCGGGAAGCTGGCGAATCGCCTCCGCCAGGAAGGCCGTAGCGTCGTTCTGTGCGCCGCGGACACGTTTCGCGCCGCCGCCATCGAGCAACTGGAAATCTGGGCGCAGCGCAACGGCATCGAAGTGATCAAACAGAAGTCCGGCGCCGATCCCGCTGCCGTGGTATTTGACGCGGTCGCCGCAGCCAAGGCGCGCTCCTCGGACGTCGTCATTGTGGACACCGCGGGACGCCTGCACACGAAATCCAACCTGATGGCGGAGCTCGAAAAAATGAAGCGCACCGCCGCCAAAGTAATCCCCGGCGCGCCACACGATGTTTTGCTCGTTCTCGACGCCACAACGGGGCAAAACGGCCTTTCGCAAGCCCGTGAATTCACCTCGACCGTCGGCGTGACCGGCATCATCCTCACGAAACTCGATGGCACGGCTAAGGGCGGCATCGTCGTTGCCATTTCACGCGAGCTGGGCCTGCCCATCCGCTTCGTCGGCACTGGTGAGCAGATCAACGACATGGTTCCCTTCGACGCCGAAACGTACGCCAATTCCCTCTTCGACTGAATCGTGAACGAACACGACATTCGCTTCATGCAACACGCGCTGGAGCTGGCGCGCAAAGGCACCGGGCTTGCCAGCCCCAATCCGATGGTGGGCTGCGTGATTGTGCGCGAAGGGCAGATCGTCGGCGAAGGTTTTCATCAATATGAATGGCGAGACCACGCGGAGATTATTGCGCTGAAATCAGCGGGCGATAAGGCGCGTGGCGCGACGCTCTATGTCACGCTGGAGCCTTGCAATCACACCGGGCGCACGGGGCCTTGCACGGAAGCGATCATCCCCGCGGGCGTTCACCGCGTCGTCGCGGCGATGGAGGATCCCAATCCCGTCAATTCCGGCCGCGGCTTTGAGCGGTTGCGCGCTGCGGGCATCGACGTATTCACGGGTATCTGCGAAGACGAAGCCCGCCGCCTCAACGAAGCATTTGCCTGCTGGATTCGTACGAAGAAGCCGTTCGTTACACTGAAGTCGGCGCTGACGCTGGACGGCCAACTCGCCCTGCCCGGAGAGAAACAGAAGTTCGCTTCGAAGCCAGGCCGGCACAGCCGTTCGAATTGGATTACCTCGGAAGAATCGCGCGCTGAAGTTCACCGCATGCGTCACGCCTCGGACGCACTTCTCACCGGTATCGGCACGATTCTCGCGGATGATCCGCTGCTCACTGATCGCAGCGGCCTTCCCCGGCGCAAGCGTCTTCTCCGTGTCGTCCTCGATTCGAAGCTGCAGCTTTCGCCAAAATCTCGCATCGTGAAGACTTCCGACGACGATCTCCTCGTTTTCACGGTCGCTACGCTCAACTCGACCAGAGCGCGCAATCTGCAAGACGCCGGCGTCGATCTCGTCCGTGCAAAAACAAGAAACAGCCGTATCGATTTATCTGCCGTTCTTGCGGAACTCGGCCGCCGGGAGATTCTTAGCGTTCTGCTGGAAGCCGGGCCCACGCTGAACGGCGCGACTCTCTCCGCCGGCATGGTCCACAAGCTTTTTCTCTTTTATGCACCAAAGATCGCCGGGAGTAATCGCGTCCCCCTTGCCCTTGCGTCGAAACCTGACTTGCCGCCCCTCCAGAACATCCGCACGCAGTTGTTCGGGCCCGACCTCGCCATCGAAGCCTACCTGCGGGGCGTCTATAGAAAATGAATCTTGTTTACTTGCTCACGTAGAGAACCGCAGCGCCGGGAATGGCGTCATTCTTCAGTGCATTCAACGCGCGATTGGCTTCCTGCAGTGGAAAGATTTGCGCGCGCGTTCGAATTGGAATTTTCGCGGCGACATGCAGGAAATCTTCGCCATCCTGCCTTGTGTTGTTCGCCACGCTTCGAATCATGCGTTCCTGATAGAGCAGGTCGTAGCTGAACGACGGGATAGGGCTCATGTGGATGCCACCGAGAACGAGCACGCCACCCTTCTTGAGCGCTTTAAGCGCTGCAGGCACGATTTCTCCCGCGGGCGCGAACACAATTGCGGCATCCAGTTTCTTCGGTGGCTCATCAAATGTTCCGCCGGCCCACGCGGCTCCCAGCTCCAGCGCCAGCTTCTGATGTCGCTCATCACGCGTGGAGGCGGCAACTTCCACACTCCAGTGACGCGCCACTTGAATCGCGACGTGCGCCGCAGCGCCAAAACCATAAAAACCCAATCGCCCGCCCGGTTTGATCCCCGAAAGCCGCAACGACCGGAACCCGATGATTCCCGCGCAGAGCAGTGGCGCCGCTTGTTCATCGGGAAATCCTTCCGGAATGGCATAGATAAAATCTTCCGGCGCGACGATATACTCGGCGTAGCCGCCGTCCACGCTGTAGCCCGTGAACACAGGATTGTCACAAAGATTCTCCGCTCCCGACCGGCAGTATTCGCAGGTTCCGTCGGTCTTGTGCAACCAGGCGATCCCGACGCGCGCGCCGATGGCAAAGCGCCTCGCGTCTTCGCCTTGTCTTTCGACAACGCCCACCACCTGGTGCCCCGGAATCACCGGAGACTTGCGCGGCGGGAGTTCGCCCTCGATCACATGCAAGTCCGTCCGGCACACTCCGCACGCCCGCACGCGCACCAGCACTTCACCCTTCCCCGGCTCCGGCATTGCGGCGTCCCGGAATTCCAGAGGATTCGTCTCGATCGCCCCCGGTGCGCGCAAAATGCAAGCCTTCATCTTCGACCCCGACGTTTCTTGGCAATTCGATTGGGTTCCAGTCTAGTGCTTTCCGGATTCTGCGCAAAAGAATTTGAATACAAAACGCTCCACAAACACTGAAGCTCAAACCAATGAGAACGGGCAAAAAAAATGGCTCGTCGAGTTCGATTCAAAAATTGGACTAAAACTAGGATCTAGTTTTGCTGATTGGTGCATCGTTGCGTTCCCTGGAGTTCTTCCCGGCAGCGCCATCTATCAATTCATAATCACGTGTGGGCAGTTGGACCAAATGCAAAGGACTACGCCTGCTTCTCCATATGGATCACTGGGAGGCTTTCACCGTTTACCAGCGGAATTGAGATGGGCTCCACCGCAACGTAACCCCTGGCGCCAAAAAGTTTCGCGCCTGTTAACGTTGCGCCCATTTCGTAGCGTCGAAATCCCGCGGCCCTTGCCGCATCTTCACAAGCTTCGAGGATCATGCTGCCGATCCCGCGGCGCGCCCAGTCCGGATGGATGAAAAAAGCGCGAATTTTCGCCGCATCGCGAAGGGGATCCAGCATCGTGTCCTCGCGCTCGGTCCAGCGATCACCGCCGTAAAGCGTCTTGCGCTTGCTCCAGCCGCCGCAGCCCACAATCATCAAATGCGCATCCGCGGTGGTTCCAGGCATGCTTTCCGCTTCAGGAACTCTAGCTTCGGCTACAACATAAGTGCCGTCGGCGATCAACTGGCTATCCACGCCAAACACGGTCTTGAGCGCCCCTACGATCTGCGCGGGAGTGTAGTCCTGCGCCTGCAATACGCGTACGGAACGATCAATCAGTTCGCGGAGCACCGGAATATCTTCAGGAGTGGCCAGACGGAGATGGATGTCAGACCGCATGCAAGTCCGAAGGCGTGAAGCGGCTGGTTCGATCTGCAGACAGCCCGCTTCTTTCCGCCTCATCGGCCCGTCACTCTAACAAATTTCGCAAAAAGAAGCTTTTCTGTCGTGGAGCGTGTACAGTCCGGCGCACTGCCCGTCGTTCGAATCAAGTTTGGTTGTGGGATCTCGCCAAACCGTGAATCCTGTTCAGAAAGCATGCAAGGTGCGGCCGGTCTTCTTCTTTCAGGGCCTTGAATTTGAGCCCAATTCCGCGGCCGAGTATCGCGTGCCGCACGACGGCATCTGCCCTGACTTGCCCTTCCTGGACAAGAAAATGAAGACTGACGGGAATGCCTGCGGCCCGTGGTTGCTCCGCTTCGATGAAAAGACCTCCCAAGCTGATATTGTGGACGCGGGAGAGATCATCATGGCCATCGCAGTGCCAGTAGACCCACACCTCCTCCGGCATCTCGACTCGGGAAGTCAACCTTCTGGAAGGGGACGCTTGCACTTGCACGGTCTTGCTCTCCGAACGCTGGGTCTCGGGTGGCGAATACTGAATAAGGCTAAGACTGTTGCATGAATATAGTGTCAGAGGAACATGAAACGTTTCGCATGAAAAAAATAGATGCTCGCGATTCGATTCTTGGGAAAGGAGGTCTGGAACGTGAACGAAGCAGCAACGGAATTGCCTCTGCCCAAGGGCACCGCCGCGTGAATGATGAAAGCAGGGGGTCTCGACACCACCTCCCACTTTGAGGTAGTAATAGTTGTACCCTTCTAATCCCTCGAGAGGCAGACATGAGAGGCTATCAGATCGCCCTTGTTATCGCTGGACTGGGTACGCTCCTTGGAGCTACCCCTGGCATTGCGCAAGACTCGCAGGACAAGACGGACGAGAGCTCGCCTCATTGGTACAATCCGAAGAGATACAACCCCGCCAAGGTGTTCAAACGAGGCGCGAAATCAGCCAACGACCAGCTCGCCTCGGATGGGCATTTGGAAGACAAGTTGACGAAGCAATTGCGGCTCCAAGGAATTCTGCCGGCGGAAAAAGAGTTACAGGACGTGTGCTCGACGTTCAAGGACCTGGCAGGCTGCATCGCAGTCCTGCGCTTGACCCAGACTCTCCACATCGAATTCACTTGCTTGAAATGGGATGTGACCGGCGTGAAGCCGAAATCCGTTGCCGATTCTTGCGCGGGCCCGGCCGGCGGCAAAGCGATGTCACTGTCCAAAGCGATCGACCTGCTTAAGCCGGATGCGAATGCAACCACAGAAGCGAGAAACGCTATGAAGAGAGCTCACGACGACATAGCGGACGCCAGTTCGTAGCCCCGTGCCCGGATAAAGTGTAGAGACGGGGCCTGCCCCGCCCGTGAGGGAGATCTGAATCTTGGGTTCTTGTAACGTGCAGCTCAGGCATTGCGATCCGTGAAGAGACTTGCTGGCGTTATCTAAGCGTGTCCGTGCTGGCTTCCCGCTGGGGCTTGCAGCCAATGGAGGATTCGGCGCCAGGAAAGGAACCCGTGGCTCTTCATCGGAGTATTCAACCATTGGACGAGGCCACGCACAGCGCTGTACGGGCGCTGGCCTCCCTGCAAGGTCAATTCAGGTGATTCCGACGCCGTCGGCCACTCGGCCATCACGTATGGCGAGGGCTGCTCTCCAGCTACTGTCGACGAAGAGTGCTGCGCCGTCGCGGCTGACTTGGCGCGCTGGCTCAGCTCATCAGAAGACAGCGTGAGCTTTAGCAGCGCCCCAAATTGCTCTTGCGAGGCCCTCAGGGTTCTCAGAATTTTTCGGGCGAACCCTATGCCTGCAATCAGGAAGACAAACTCCGCGAGGAGATTGCCCATCTCATACCAATTGCTCTGCAACCAAGTATTGAATTCATTCATAATGGCACCTTGGCCGGGACACTCATAACTTATCGCTTTCCTGCGACCAGAAAAACTGGCACAAAGTCCAAGAAACGGGCAGGTATTGCCCTGCCCCCGCGTTCCATCCGCTGAGTACCACAAATTCGCGCGGGGCGGCCAGTCGGCAGATGGGTGGGCGAGTCGCAGGCCCTTGTCCACTCGGCAAGGCGGGAGCTCGGCGTCACCTCTCCTGCTACACTGTTGCCCCAATGGCCCGTCAACGCCTCGGACAACACTTCTTGGCCGATCTCCAGTGGCGTGAAGAAATTGCCCGTGCCATCCGCGTTTCGCCGCATTCCACCGTGCCGCTTCCGCGCGACGACCAGCACTGCTGGATCGAAATCGGCGCCGGTCACGGCGAGTTCACAGAGCGACTGCTCGCGACGGGCGCTCCAGTCTACGCCATCGAGCTCGATGTCACTCTCATCGCTGGCCTGCGCCGCTTGGTGAAACCATTTCCAAATCTTACGCTTGTTCCGGGCGACATCCTCAAAACGGATCTCGCCGCCATTGCCGCAGGTCACCGCATTCGCATTTACGGCAATCTGCCCTACTACATTACTTCGCCCATCCTTCATCACCTTTTCGAGTTCGCGGACATCATCGACGAAATTCACGTCGTCATCCAGACCGAAGTCGCGCTTCGCGTCGTCGCCCAGCCGGGCGCCCGTGATTATGGCTACCTTTCCGTCGTTGCCCAGTTCTACGCGCGCCCCGAATTTGTATTTGAAGTCCCTCGCAACGCATTCGATCCCCCACCCGAGGTCACTTCCGCCCTCGTCACTCTCCGCCTTCCTGGCGAACGTGCCAAGCTCTCGCTGAGCGGCAAGCCTTCCTCCGCCGTGGGCGCTAATGCACATGCGTCCCTCGCCGCCCAGACGCATTTCCTTGATTTTGTGAAATTGTGTTTCTCCAAGAAGCGCAAAACCCTGGTGAACAATCTGCGCTCTATCGCCAAGCCTGATGTCGTCCGCCAAGCACTGGCTTCACTTCAACTTCGCCCCGACTCTCGCGCCGAGCAGCTCTCCGTCGCCCAATTCGTTAGCCTGTTCTCCCACCTGCTGCCACCCTAGCTCCTAGGTTTCGGCCTGCTAGCTGCGCCGCGAAATGAAGCGACATGCCGCGCTGACGTTCCTTGTCGCTTGTGATTCGCCGAATCGGGACTTAGACTCGCCACTATGAACACGTTTTGCATCCGTTTCGCAGGTCGCTGGCAGCTGAGTTCGGCTCGCGGAATCGGGGGCGTGGCGCTGCTGGCCGTCACTCTCACTCTCGGTGCACTCCCCGCCAACGCCCAGGCCTCTCTCGCCTGGCCTCCCCTGCCCGCCGAAGAGCTCACCCTCAAAGACAATCCCTTCGATCCCGGCGCTCCTGCCATGATCCTCGAATACGAAGTTCAATCCGACAACACAAAGTCCACGGAGACCACTTACAAACGAATCAAAGTCTTCCGCGAAGAAGGGAAGAAATACGCAGACGTGGAGATTCGCTATTTTGAGAAACTGACCCGGGTGGAGGAGATCCGCGCGCGCGTCACCTCGGCCGAGGGCAAGTCTGAAGATTTCAATGGCACCATCTACGACAAGGAAGTCGTCAAGGTAAAAAAGTTTCGCTTCAACGTCAAGACGTTCACTCTTCCCAACATCGAGATCGGAAGCGTCATCGAGTACTCCTATCGTCTGCACTGGCATTCGGACATTCCCGATGTTTTCAAGAATCCCGGCAGATACCTGATCACGCAGGCCATGGCTTATCCCGCCGCCGAATGGGAGATTCAGCAGGATCTCGCAGTGCGTCATGCGCGCTTCACGCTCCACACTATCAAGGGATTGCGCACCGCGACCTCCACGCATGATTTTCCGAAGGACGCCGTCAAACGAACCCTGCCGGATGGCGGCACCGAAATCGAAGTCAATTATATTCCCGCGTTTCAAAGGGAAGAGTATTCGCCGCCGGAAGAAAACCTGAAGGTTCGCGCTGACGTTTTTTACACATTGGGTATGTACGCAGACCCGAAGTACTTCTGGCTCAGCGTCGCCAGGGGCGAAGCGGAATACTATGACGCCTTCATCGGACAACCGAAAAGCGTCCGGAAAGAAATCGATCGCCTCATCAGCCCCGCTGATTCCGACGAAACTAAGCTGCGAAAAATATACGCCCGCGTACAACAGATTCGCTCTCTAAACTACGAGCCGGACAAATCCAAGAAGGAACGGAAACAGGAAAGCCTGAAGGAAAACAAAAGCGCCGAAGATGTTCTGAATCGCGGCTATGCGTTCAACAACGAAATAAATTTGCTCTTCATTGCCTTGGCCCGGGCTGCCGGCTTTCGTGCCTACCCTGTGCGCGTGGCAGCTCGAAATAGGGCCTTTTTTACTCCAGAGCGGCTGGATCCCTATCAGCTGAATTCTTTTGTGGTTGAGGTGATGATCGGTTCAACCTCAAGGTTTCTGGATCCTGCCACTCTTTATTGTCCGTTCGATTTTCTCCCGTGGGAAGAAACAGATTCCAGCGGAATCCTCATTGACCGCATGGAGGCAAAGCTTGAAACGACTCCCGCGCCGCATAGCAAGGATGCTGTGGCGCGAAGGCTCGCAGAATTGAAATTGGATGCTGACGGAAACCTCGAAGGCAACCTGACGGTCACCTTCGAGGGTCAGGAAGCCTTGAGCCGCCGCATCAAAGCGATCGATCAGGACGAAGCGCAGCGGCGCAAGGACTTGGAGGAAGCTGTGCAGCGTTCACTTCCTCAGGGCGCCGTTGTAAAGATGTTATCCGCCAACGCCTGGGAAAACTCCCAATCTCCCCTCGTCGCTCAGTTCCAGATTCAAGTTCCGAATTATGCAAACCGGGCAGGCCAACGTCTGATGCTGCCCGTCGCCGTCTTTCATACCAACGGACAAACTCCCTTCACTTCCTCACGCCGCACTCACGATATTTATTCGGACTACCCCACTGAAGTCTATGACGATGTGACGCTGGCCTTGCCGGCGAGCGTCCAAGTTGAGTCCCTGCCTGCCAGCGGAAAAATTGACCGCGGTATCGTCAACTACGAGTCCTCTGCCGAGAAACAAGGAAACAGTCTGCGGCTCAAACGCAGCTTGAAAATGGGAGTTTATTACGTGCCGGTAGAAAAGTACCCCGCTCTCCGGCAATTCTATGATCAAGTTCGCTCGAGCGATGAACAGCAGGCGATACTCAAATCCCTGCAACCTTTAGATAAGTAGTGAAGGCCGAAGTTCTTGCGAAGATTCGCCCGATACAATTCACAGGACACTATTTTCTTCTTTCTTCATGGCGGCAACCACGCGGTCCGGATAATCGCTCATGATGCCGGCCACTCCCGCGGCCATCAGCATGCGCATGTGCGCCGGCTGATTCACCGTCCAGCAGACCACTTGCAGATCGCTCTTCCTGGCCTCGGCAAGCAATGCTGGCGTCACCAGGTCTCCCCTCACCGCCAATTGCCGGGCTCCAACCTCCAGCGCTTTCGCGACCGGCTTCTCGATCTGCCCGTCGAAAAGCAATCCCGTCATCAACGTTGGCTCAATTTTACGCAAATTCAAGATGACGGATGCATCGAAAGAAATCACGACCGCTCGCGGAATCTCTCCTGATTGGCGGAGCTCCCCAATCAGGGCATGCTCCCCGCCCCACGAACCAACCGGCTTCAACTCCAGGTAAAACACCACATCGTGCTTTTTCGAAAACTGCAGCAGCTCTTCCAGAGTTGGAACTCGTTCCCCGGCAAATTCGCTCCCGAACCACGAGCCAGCATCCAGCCGCCGTATTTCGGCCAGGGTCATTTCGTGCACGGCCCCCCGCCCGTTCGTCGTGCGGTTCAAGGTCGTGTCATGAATGGCCACGAATCGTGCATCCCGCGAAAGCTGCAAATCGGTCTCGATGAAGGTCGCTCCTAAAGCAAGAGCTTTTCTAAACGCCGCCAGCGTATTCTCGGGCGCATGTCCCGAAGCCCCGCGATGCGCAATCACCAGCACTGATCCATTTCTCCCCACGAGATTAGCATTCTCTCATCACCCTCCGTCTCAAGCAGTATTTCTGCGCAGACATTCATCGTTTCCTGCAATGCTTTCATGGATTATGCTATCACCGCCCAGCGGCGTACTTCCGTGGACCCAATTGCCCTGCATCCTGTATCTAATGGGTAGAAAGCACCGCAAGCCTGTTTCCAAGGAGGAACTTATGAGAAAGGAACTCCGGGCCCTGTTCGTAGCTCTCCTGCTGGCCCCGCCCATCGTGGCTTTGCCGTCCTCTGTGGCCGCCGGGCCTCAGAACGAAAAGAAGCAACGAAGCGAAGAAAAGTATCGTGAAAAACTTGTGAAGGAAGTGCGTCACCAGCTCGTTATGCTGCCGTGGTACTCGGTGTTCGACAATCTCGAATATAAGGTGAGCGGCGATAAGGTTACCTTGTATGGACAAGTGATTCGACCCACTTTGAAGTCCGACGCCGAGGCTGCCGTGAAGAGCATCGAGGGCGTCGCCTCCGTTGTGAATAACATCGAGGTCCTCCCGCCCTCGCCGATGGATGATCAGCTCCGCCGCGCACTTTACCGCGTTATTTATGGCGACCCTGGCCTGTCGCGCTATTCCATTCAGGCCGTGCCTTCCATCCACATCATCGTGAAGAATGGCAACGTCGCTCTGGAGGGCGTCGTGGACAGCGAGACAGACAAAAATCTCGCGGGCATCAGAGCCAACGGAGTGCCCAACGTGTTCTCGGTGAAAAACAATCTGGTTGTGACGGGATAGTTCAAACAATCATTCGAATGCGCGGGGGCCGGAGTCTAAGCGGCCCCTGCGGCGCCGCTTCTCTGCAATTGCCGCGAGATGCGCCGCGATGTTTCCTTCAAAGTTTCGATCATCCTCGGCATGGTTTCGTCGTCCATTTGCGTCAGCGTTCCGCTCGCTCCTACCGCTGCGGTGACATTTCCGAGGGCGTCAAAGATGGGGGCGCCCAGGCAGCGCGCGCCAAGGCTATTTTCCTCGTCGTCTACCGCATAGCCCGCCTGCTTCACATATTCCAGCTCCCCGAGCAGTTTGGTCATCGTCGTGATGGTCTTCGGGGTTCGCTTTTTGAGTCCTTGTTGCTTCACCAGCGCCTCTACTTCATGCTTCGGGAGCCACGCGATCAAGCATTTCCCCACGCTGGTCGAGTGCAGGAACATGCGCCGCCCCACCCAGGTATTCACCTTGAAGAATCCGGGCGCTTCCACCTTCTCGATGTACACGGCTTCGCCTTGATCCAGAACGGCAAGATGCACGGTCATGTGAATTTTCTCCACCAGCATTCTCATGAACGGCAGCGCAACGTCCGCGATGTCCAGATTGGCTTGCGCGTCTCCGCCGAGACTCAAAATTTTCAGACCAAGCCGGTACCGCCCCGTTTCCGCTTCACGCCGGAGATAGCCGCGCTTTTCCAGCGTCCTCAATATGTAGCTCGCCGAACTCTTGGGAATCGCCAGCTTGCGGCTGATCTCCGAGTTCGTAAGACCCTGACGCCGTTGCGCCGCTGCTTCGAGGATATTTAACGCCCGTTCCACCGCCGTCGCCGGGCTCGTGTCCGTGCTTGCCATGGCCTCTCCGATGAAAAAAAGTTATCGTTCGGATTATAGAATATTTGTTCAGGATATTGAACAACATCTTGCAACCCCGCGGGTTAGCACGGTAGAAGGAGAATAGGCCCGCTGAACATATGTTCAATATGTTGAACAGTCAGACGCAAAGAGGAAAGAAGCCGCCGATGGTGTGCAAACTTCTAGACTCTTTGTGCGCAAGTTTCCGCAGACGTGGTCCGCGATTCCGAAGGTGTCGCTATGTTCTTGAAGACAAGGAGCTTAGAAGCAGGACTTTGGCGGATGTTGGCCTTCGAATTGCCTTCTTAGTGTTCCAGTCAGTTTTAATTCGAATTCACTTTGGAAAGGACTGAGCAAGACGATGGCAACTGCGACGACGAAGCCGGACCCTACCCTTGCACCGCTGCCGTTTGCGAATCGCATCGTACCCGTCAATTTCGTCCCGGCGGATTTTGACCCCGGGCGCGATCTTCCGGAAGGGTTTCTGGAATTTCTGGCGCCGCTGCACGCTGCGCTCACATTGCGCCAACGCGCGCTCATCGCTCGCCGCGACTACGCTCTGGCGGAAGCCCATGCCGGCAAAGTTCCCGATTACCTGCCCCCCTCGGTAGCCACCACCAATTCCTGGCGCATTGAGCTGCCCGCCTGGTGCGCAGATCAGCGGAATCAAATGACCGGGCCGGCCGATGAAGCCGATCTCGTCGTGAAAATGCTCAATTCCGGCGCTCCCGGCGTGATGCTCGATCTCGAAGACTCGACCGCGAACACCTGGGAACACAATCAGCGCGGGATCAAGAATATTCTCGAAGCGCTCGCCGGCCGTCTCACGTACTTCGATCGCAAGCGCAATAAGACCGTTTCGATCCATCCCAGTTCGACCGTGATTTTCACTCGCCCTCGTGGATTGCATTTGCATCAAGCGGGCGTTCTTCCGGGGGAACTGCTTCCCGCCCCGCTGTTTGACGTCGCGATGGTCGCTTATCAAGTCGATTTCAGCGCACTGAAGCATCCGCTGTGCATCTACATCCCGAAATCGGAGTCTGCGGACGAAGCGCTCTGGTGGCGCGATCTTTTCCAGATGGTCGCCCGCCTCAAAGGCCTGCCGGCCAATTCCATCAAGTGCATGGCGCTGGTCGAATCGCATCCTCTCGCCTTTCAAATGGAAGAGTTCGCCTGGAATCTGCGTGAGCACATCGTGGGCCTCAATCTCGGCCGCTGGGACTACATGGCCAGCCTGATTCATTTCAACCTGGAAAATCCGTCGTGGGTTCTTCCCGATCGGAACACGATTCCGCACAACGTGGCGTTTTTTCAAAACTTGCGAAACTTGATTCCGGAAATTTGTCACAAGCACGGCATGCTGGCCATCGGGGGCATGACGGCTCTTTATCCGAGCCGCGAAGACACGGAATTGAATGCGCGCGCTTTGAAAGTGCTGGCCGAAGACAAGAAGAACGAAGCGAATTCGCTGATGGACGGCGCGTGGACCGGACATCCCGATCAAAACGAAATCGCTGTAAGTCAATTCCCTGCTCCCAATCAGGTTCACGCGCGCCCGGCCAACGTCACCAGCCATCCCGATCTTCGGCCACTCCCGACGGGAGTCGGCAAGCGCACGCTTGCGGGAACGCGCGCCGCGGTTCGAACGGTGATTCGCTATCGCAACGGCGTACTGAATGGAAAAGGGGCGAGCCTGCTCGATGGCTACATGGAGGATCTCGCCACCGATCGCATCTATCGCCTGATGATTGCTCAACGGATGCGGCATGCTGCCCAAATCGAAGTCCTGGATGAGAACGGCGCGCCCGTTCGGCATTCTGCGGAACTCATCAGCAAGCTATTCGACCAAGAACTCGACCGCCTCTTGCGCGAATCGGCCGCGGCCAGCGATTCCCAGGCAGCCGCAACGCTTCGCGAAGCGCGCCGAATCAGTGAAGAGATGATCCGCCGGGAAGAGTTCAATCCGGCGTGAACCGAGATTAGAGATCAGAAATCAGAGAGATCAAGGAGAGGTAAATGTCAACGAACGGAAGCAACGGGGCCAACGGTAACAGCAACAAGAAGCACACTCTCAGTCATTGGACCACCGATCCCCGCTGGTCCGGCATTACGCGGCCATACTCTTACTCGGATGTTCTGCGGCTGCGCGGTTCGGTCCAGATTGAATACACGCTAGCGCGCCTCGGAGCGGAACGGCTGTGGAATCTGATGCACACGGATGCTTACGTTCCCGCGCTCGGCGCCATCACGGGCAATCAGGCCATCGAGATGGTGCAGGCCGGGTTGAAGGCTATCTATGGCAGCGGGTGGCAAGTCGCCGCCGATGGAAATACCGCTGGTGACGTGTATCCCGATCAGAGCCTGTACCCTTGCGATTCCGCGCCGAACCTGGTGAAGCGCATCAATCGGGCGCTGATGCGCGCCGATCAGATCGAGTCCGCTGAAGGCATGAAATCCGGCACGTACTGGCTTGCGCCGATTGTGGCTGACGCGGAAGCCGGTTTTGGCGGGTCGCTGAACGCATACGAGCTGATGAAGACCATGATCGAAGCGGGCGCCGCAGGTGTGCACTTCGAAGACCAGCTTTCTTCCGCCAAGAAATGCGGACACTTGGGTGGCAAAGTCGTTGTACCTACGCGCGAATTCGTGGAGAAATTGATTGCCGCGCGGCTGGCTGCAGACGTGTGCGGCGTGCCGACCATTCTCATCGCGCGCACGGACGCGAACTCCGCGGGACTATTGCTTTCCGACGCAGACGCGCGCGACCGCGAATTCATCTACGGCGAACGCACTTCTGAAGGCTTCTACCAATTCCGTGGCGGCATTGACGCCGCCATCGCTCGCGGCCTCACTTATGCACCCTACGCTGACGTGCTGTGGTGCGAAACTTCGACGCCCGATCTTGCGGAAGCACGCAAATTCGCTGAAGCTATCCACGCGAAATTCCCGGGCAAGCTCCTGGCCTACAACTGTTCGCCGTCGTTCAACTGGAAGAAAAAACTGGACGACGTCACCATCGCGAATTTTCAGCAGGAACTTGGGAAAATGGGCTACAAATTCCAATTCGTTACGCTGGCGGGATTCCACGCGCTGAATATGTCCATGTTCCATCTGGCGCGAGGCTACGCCCAGGCTGGCATGACAGCGTATTCGAAACTCCAGCAGGAAGAGTTCGCCGCGCAAGAACTCGGCTACCGTGCGGTCACGCACCAGCGCTTCGTTGGGACAGGCTACTTCGACGAAATCGCGCAGGTGGTGTCCGGAGGTAACTCCTCCACCACGGCGCTGGCCGGATCGACGGAAGCCGAGCAATTCCATGGCAATGTGCGGCCCGCTCAGGCGGACGCGCATACGGCGGAAGCGCACGCCTGACATCCCTACCCTTGGCTATTTCGGGAATGGAGCTGAGTCAAAGTAGATAGCGAACGAAGCGATTTTGCTGTTTCTTACGGTGAAAATCTCAGCCACATCACTAGTGAAAGGTCCCTTGGGGGATTGCAATTCATAGTGAGTCAAGGCGCAGGCTCTTTCTCCTTCGATCAGCAGGTCTTTGACTTCAAAAGAGATGATTCCCGAGTAAAAACGCTTCGTTGATTCAAGATAGGCATCCTTTCCTGTAACTTGTTTGATCGGGCTGGTATAGCTGGTAAAAATCATGTCGTCAGCCAGAAATGATTCCCATCCCTTTTTTTGTTTGAGGGAGTTGAAATAGCCCTGGATAGTCTCTTTCGTTGTCATCCGGCGTTCTCCTTGGTCATGAATCTTCTCAAGGGGCTGACTCTGCTCTTGCTGCTGAGGGGCTTGCACCGTCACCGCAACCGCGACAAGAATGATGATGGGGACGAGTCGATTCATGATGATACTCCCAGGTGAGAGTCGGTCAACGGGGGCTCACATTCGGAAGATTTAACGGCGCAGCGCGACGCCGCACGTCAGCTCAGGAGGATATCCTCGGCAGCATTTGCCCGTCGGCATAGATGCGGCCGGTTTCGGCCGGGAGGGCGAAGCTGACAGTGGCGGAATTCTTCATGACCGCTGCGAAGGCAGGTTGGAACGCGTCCATCTCGGACTGCGTGCCGACGGTGATGCGCACGTGCGTGGGCCAGGAGGGCCAAACTCTTCCGATAAAGACATTCTTGGCGGCCATGGCGGCGATAACTTCCTTGGCAGGGCGCTTGGTATCCACCATGAAAAAGTTGGTTTGCGAAGGCACGGCGGGATAGTCCTGGCTGGCGAGGAAGTCGAAGGTTCTTTGGCGGATCGCGGCGTTGAGCTGCTTGCGCTCCGAGACGAGATGCTCGTGCTTGAGGCTGGCGGTGGCCGCAGCTACAGCCGTAATGGGCAGAGCACTCCAACCGCTGAAAGCTTCGAGCTTGGCGAGCAGGTCCGGACGGGCGACGGCAAATCCGCAGCGAATCCCGGCCATGCCGTAAATTTTCGAGAAAGTGCGCAACACGATGACGTCCTGGTCGGCTTTGACAAGATCGATTGCCGAAGTGGCTCCGTCTGCAAAATGAATGTAGGCTTCGTCGACCAATATGATTGAATCCTTTGACTTCTTGGCTACCAGCTGCTCGATGTCGGAGTGCGACGTCAGCGTGCCCGTGGGATTGTTCGGAGTACAGACGTAGAAGAGGCCGGCGTCCGGAGCGGCCGCGAGCATCGCAGGGATATCGTGCGCGTAAGATTTGGTGAGCGGAACATTGACGATGCGAGCGCCCGATATTTTCGCTGCATGGCCACCGGATTCGTAGCCGGGATCGCCGGCGACGTAGCTGCGCGTAGGCGAGGTGAAGGCCAAAACGGAGAAGTGGAGCGGCTCGCTGGAACCGGGAAACGCGCGGATGTATTCGGGCCTGAGACCTTCCTGCTTGGCGAAGGTGTCCACCATTTCATCGGTCAGCCAGTAAGAATATCGGCCGCCCTGCGGCGCCATGGCTGCAATCGCGACTCTCGCCGCGTCGCACGGGCCGAGCGGGTTCTCATTGGCGTTGATGACCACGGAACCGGGAGGAAATTGTTTGCGTTCGCGGTTGACAACCGCGGCAGCGGCGAGCATGGGTTCGTTGACGAGGTGGAGAGCCGCGGCTGCGGTGGCCGCCACCGACATTTGCAGGAACATCCTGCGCGATCCGTTTCCAAGCGACTCTTGCTTGCTCATAGGTAGCTCCTCCAGCTGCGCTGATCCTCTGGCCGTAGGAAATCTTGCTGCAAATGTCGTAACACGAAAAGGCGCTTCATTCAATAAAGATTGCGCAGGCGGGGGTACACAGGGGCTTGGGCGTGGGCAGTTTGGTAACGCGGAACGGATAGAATGGCTTGGCGTTCCACTCCAGAATTATGGATGGGAAACGTATGTCTCCACTTGGAAAGGATCCCATGACAAGTGCCGCAGAAAAGATTGAAGAGACCGCCTCGATCGCCGGTCGAGTCAACGGATTGGATTGGAAGACAGCGGCGGAATCCCTTTCCAGCCGGGGCTATGCCATCACGGCGCCAATTCTTTCGCCTGCCGAATGCGCTTCGATCACCGCGCTTTACTGCGACTCGAACAAGTTTCGCAGCCACGTCATCATGGAGAGATTTCGCTTCGGCGCCGGCGATTACAAATACTTTGCCAACCCGCTTCCGGAAATCGTCGCGGAGCTGCGCACGTGCGTCTACCCGTACCTCGCCGAGGTCGCCAACCGCTGGGCCGCGGAATTGGGCGAGCACGGCTCTCGATTTCCCCGCGATCATGCCACCTTCCTGAAGATGTGCCACAATGCCGGGCAGACCAAGCCCACGCCGCTCATGCTGCATTACGAAGCGGGCGGCTACAACTGCCTGCATCAAGACCTCTACGGAGAAGTTAGCTTTCCGCTCCAAATGGTTTTCATGCTGGGCCAATGCGGCCGTGATTGGGACGGTGGTGAATTCATCCTGGTCGAGCAACAACCCCGAGCGCAGTCCAAAGCCGAAGTGGTCCTCGCTAACCAGGGCCAGGCCGTCATCTTCACCACGCGGTACCGTCCGGTGAAGGGATCGCGGGGGTTCTATCGCGTCAATCTGCGACATGGCGTGAGTCGAGTTCATCGCGGCACGCGCTATACCCTGGGCATCATCTTCCACGACGCGAAATAATGAACTAAATTCTCAACCAATCCAGCGAGGGCCAGGGCCGAGTTTACGAACGTTAATGAGCCTTGAAGCTACTCGTGGCCGCCGCCAAGTTCGCGGACGATGGAGCCAACGATAGACTTTGCATCTCCGAAAAGCATGAGGGTTTTGTCCAGATAATAGAGCGGGTTGTCGATGCCCGCAAAACCCGCGGCCATGCTGCGCTTGATGACCATCACGGTGCGCGCCTTGTCCACATCGAGAATCGGCATGCCGTAGATCGGGCCGCTGGCATCGGTGCGCGCGGCGGGATTGGTAACATCGTTCGCGCCGATGACCAGCGCCACATCCGTCTGTGGAAAATCTCCGTTGATTTCATCCATGTCCAAGAGTCTGTCGTAGGGGATGTCGGCCTCGGCCAACAAGACATTCATATGTCCAGGCATACGGCCCGCCACGGGGTGAATTCCGAACTTGACGTCAACCCCGCGCTTGGTCAGCGCATCGTACAGTTCGCGCACCTTGTGCTGGGCTTGCGCCACTGCCATTCCGTAGCCCGGAACGATAACAACTTTGTTGGCCGCGCCAAGAATCGCGGCCGCTTCTTCAGGCGTCGCGCTCTTTACCGGCCGGGCCTGTTGCGCTCCGCCCGCGGCTGCCGTCTGCTCCTGTCCGAATGCGCCAAAGAGCACGTTTGAAAACGAGCGGTTCATCGCTTTCGACATGTTCACGGAAAGAATAAGGCCCGAAGCTCCATCGAGCGCGCCCGCGATGATCAAGAGTTTGCTGTCCAATACAAAACCCATCGCCGCCGCGGAAAGTCCGGCGTAAGAATTCAGCAGGGAGATGACCGTCGGCATGTCTGCCCCGCCGATGGGAACGATCATCATCGCGCCAAACACAAGCGGTATTCCGATAATCAACGGAAAGAGCTGCGTGTTTTCCGGGTGCGCCACCAGCATGCCCGCCACAACAATCGCCACTCCGAGCAGCGCGAGGTTAACGACGTTCTGCCCTTTATAAGTGATGGGCCGTTGCGGCAGAATCTCCTGCAGCTTCCCCGCCGCCATCAGGCTACCGGTAAACGTCAGTGAACCGAGAATCACTTCCATGGAAAGCACGCCCATCATGAAAGGCGGCACGTCCGGCGCTCGCAAATAATATTCCGCCGTTCCGACGAGCGTTACGCACAGGGCGCCGAAGGCATGGCTCAGCGCGGTCCGCTGCGGCACCGCGGTCATCGCCACTTCGCCAAGCGGCACCCCGATAATCGTGCCCAGCACAAGGGCGATCAGGATCCATCTGTACTCGACGATGCCGTGGTGCAACAGCGTCCCGACAATCGCCAGCAACATCCCGATTTCGCCGGCGAAGACTCCGCGCCGCGCCGTCGTCGGTGAGCTCAGCCACTTGAGCGAGAGAATGAAAAGCGCGGTGGCAATCAGGTAGGTGATTTCGATAATGTTTTCCATGCCGGGCAGATTGGTCATGGTTTCTTCGGCCCGCTCGCCTTGAACATTTTCAGCATGCGGTCGGTGATCAGAAACCCGCCGACGATGTTGCTAGTCGCGGCGACGATAGCAATTGTTCCGAGAACCCTGGCGAGTGTGGCTCCATGAGCGTGGTACTCGCCCGCAAGAAGGATCGCGCCGACCACAGCGATTGCGTCCAGCGCGTTGGTCAAGGACATCAGTGGGGTATGCAGCAGGGGAGAAACACGGCGGATGACTTCGAATCCGATAAACGCGGCCAGCATGAAAACGTAAAGGCTGGTCAGCAAATCCATTTTCATGATTTCGCAACCTCTTTCAGTTGAGACGGCAGAGGCGGGAGCGAGAAAAATTCCCTCACACGCGCGTGGACCACTTCCCCTCCACGCGTCACCAACGTTTCCTGCACAATTTCGTCATCGAGATCGATCGCCAGCTTTCCATCCTTGGTGAGGTGCAGCAAAAACGCGGTCACGTTCCGCGCATACATTTGGCTGGCATGATAGGGCACGGTGCTGGCTAAATTGAACCATCCAATGATGGTCACGCCGTGCTCCACCACGATTTCGCCGGCGCGCGTCAGCTCGCAGTTCCCACCTCGCTCCGCCGCGAGATCCACAATCACCGATCCCGGGGCCATGCTCGCGACCATTTCCTTGGTCACCAGAATTGGCGGCTTTTTCCCGGGAATGACGGCCGCGCTGATCACGACATCACTCTCCGCCACAACTTTTCCCAGCAATTCGCGCTGCCGCTTGTAAAAATTTTCATCCTGCGCCCGCGCATAGCCACGCGCGTCCTGGGCATCTTTCGCTTCAAGGGGCAGCTCAACGAAGCGCCCGCCGAGACTCTGCACTTGTTCCTTCGCCGCGGGCCGCAAGTCGTAAGCCGAGGCGACCGCCCCAAGCCTTCGTGCTGTGGCAATCGCCTGCAAACCTGCCACACCGGCCCCGATCACCAGCACACGGCCAGGCGTGATCGTTCCCGCCGCGGTCGTCAGCATCGGGAAAATACGCGGTAGAGTGTCGGCAGCAAGCACCACGGCCTTGTAGCCGCAAATCGTCGCCATGGAGGAAAGCGCGTCCATACTCTGCGCGCGCGTGGTCCGCGGCATCAACTCGACCGAAAAGGAAGTTACACCGGTGGCGGCGATCTCCTGAATGGTTTCGAGGGATCCGAGCGGCCGCATGAATCCAATCAGCACCTGGCCGCGGCGAAAAAACGGAACGTCGGCTTTTCCGGTCTTGTCGTTGGACCCGTAGCAGAGAAATTGCGCTACGACATCTGCCGCTCGAAACACCTCAGCGCGCTCCGGAACGATCTTTGCCCCTTTCGCAACATAGTCCGTGTCTGGGTAGCCTGCTCCAATTCCGGCGCCCGCCTCCACCACCACTTGCAAACCTGCTTTGGTCAGATTGGGGATTGCGGCGGGCACCAGCGCCACGCGCCGCTCTCCGGGAAAGGTCTCACGAGGCACACCAACAATCATCTGGCTTCCTCCGATACCAAAAATCGAATCTGCTGCTGGAAGTTACATCGAGCCGGGGACTTACAATCAGATGCTTTCAAGAAGGGGCCAACCCTCCGTCAGATTCAGCGCCCAAAAGCATACACTCTTCTGCATCAGTTCGGTTAGCGTCGCCGGCTGTCTTTTCGACTTTGGCAACGTGGTCGCAAAAAAAAAGGGACCGCGGTGCGATCCCTTTTTTTCTTCGTGAACACGAAATTTGGAGGGGGAATCGCTGTCGTCAGTTGCTCGTTTGCCCCTTGCCTGAGGTCGCGGTTCTCGCAGATGCTTCTCCCAACGACAGCTCGTACTTCTTGCCGCCGAAGTAAATGGCTGTCAGCGTCGGGCTTCCGCCAGGGTTGCTGTTAATGGAATAGCCGCTTCCGGGCTCGGGCTTTTCTAAGGTAATGAACTGTGCTGGAACCTTGGCAACTGTCTCTTTGCCGCTGGAAATACTGAGTTCGACGTTAGGGCCGGTTCCGGTCCATTCCAGTTGATATTTCCCGGGAGCAAGTTGTTTCCCGCCGACAGTAACGGTGTCAGAAAGGCTCAGCGAACCCTTGTTCTCCGGGCCGGCGATCGCACCGGCGGCGAAAAGCAACGAGAGTGCCAAGGTGCTAAAAGTGATTTTCGAGTTCTTCATAACCGACTCTTTCCTCTTCTCCTCATCGCGCGGGAGGGGATGGTGATCCTTGCTTCCGCTGAGGAAGACGAATTTGACTACTTTGATTGGATGATGGCTTGGCTGGTGGCGCTACTTTTTGTAGGATAAAATAAACGAATTGATCGAATAGAATATCGTTATTCTCAATCTGATACGCGGAGCCCACACGGCCCTCACTTCGCCGTCATAATCCCTCGGGCCTCGGGGAATTCTCTCTTTTGCCCTAGTTCTTCAAAAACAGCTTCCACGCTATACTGCCTCATGCGCTTGCAGAGTTATTGCTTCAAACTCAATCTGGCTCTGCTCAGTCTTGCGTTGCTCTCCTTCGCGGCGGTGGCCCAAGACGCCACTTGGGAGAGGGAAACTGCTGCATGGCGAGAGGCACACAATGCGGATCTGCTAAAGTCCGATGGCTGGCTCTCCCTTGTCGGCCTTGAATGGCTCCAGCCTGGCGACAATTCCGTCGGTTCCGCTGCCGACAATAAAATCCATCTCTCCAACGGCCCCGCGCACCTCGCTGTGCTGCATCTCGAAGGCGATACTGTCGCTCTGAATCCTCCTGCGGAAGGATTCCCGAAAGATTTTCTTGTTGCCGGCTCTCCTGCAAAACCGCAAGCCCTCCGCGCCGAAGCAGACAACGACAAAGTTTCTCCGCATCTCACCGTCAGCACTCTCAACATGTACGTCATCCGCCGCGAGGCGCGATTCGCTCTTCGCATCAAGGATTCTCATTCGCTTTCCATCGTCGGTTTCCACGGCCTCAACTGGTACTCGCCCAACCTCGCCTTTCGCGTGGTCGCCAAGTGGATTCCTTACGTCCCGTCGAAGACGGTTACTCTCGCCACTCTCGTCGGCACCAATTACGATCAACCGGTTCCCGGAGCTGCTGAATTCACGCTAGCAGGAAAATCCTTCCGCCTCGAGCCCGTGCTCGAAGATCCCGCCGTTGCCAAACTTTTCTTTATCCTCCGGGACACGACTAGCGCCACGACGACATACGGCGCGTGCCGTTTCCTTTACACCGGCTTTCCCAGCAATGGACTCGACAAACCTGGCGAGCTCGTCCTCGATTTCAATCGGCTGGAAAATCCTCCATGCGCTTATACTCCCTTCTCTACGTGCCCGCTTCCGCCTCCCGGCAACCGCCTCTCCATCGCACTCCCCGTCGGCGAAAAGCGCTATCACGAATGATCTTTGTTAGCCTCGCTGGGAACATCGTGCCCCCTGCTTTGACTGCTTCTTTTTTTCGCTCATTCGTTTTGAAATTATTTGGCGACTGTCGGACAATAGATAAGTCATCGAAAAATGGATTCTTCCAGCTCCAATTTATTCCCTACCGGCAACGATTCCGCCGCGCGCGAGAGGCTCATCGCTCTCCGCCTTGCTCTGCTGAACCTCCACAAGACGCTTCTCAACATGGAGCGCCGCGAGTATGAGCGCCAGCACGGGTACGTCAATGCCGGCGAGCTCTTCCGTCTGGTCGTGGACCACAGCCAGTTCGCCTGGCTCCACAATATTTCCGAATTTGTCGTTCGAATCGACGAAACCCTCTCCGCCAAGGAGCCGGTCACGTCGGAATACACCAGCAGCGCCATCGCCGTGGCCCGCAAAATGTTCGTTCCCACCGAGTCAGGCGACGCGTTCCAGAAAAAGTATTTCGACGCCATTCAGCAGGATCCGGCCGTCGTCATTGAGCACGCCGAGCTCGCCCGGCTGTTCAACAACGAGCCGCCCGAGCCGGCCACGTCTTAATGGGAACATTCAGGTAAGATTAGTTGGAATGTTGCAGCCGACTCTCAGCAGCTTGCCATGCGAACGCTAACAGGCTATTCCTCGCTTACAGGTATTCGCGCCCGCCGGCCAAGGGCTTCCGTGGACAGTTGCGGATGCGCCATGGGCGCGCGATTTCTCGCCGCAGGCCTGATCGCTTCATCGCTGTGGTATGCCTGGCGCTGGCATCTTTCTTTGCTTTCGCTGCGCGCCGCTATCCTGTGCATCCTCGTCTGGTCTGTGGTCGCTTCATGCGCCGGGAAGCTCATCGGTATTCTTCTCTTCCGGCAGCGCTCCCATCGAATCAAAACAACGTCGTGATGGTAACATCGAATGGTTGGGAAGGAATGCCGTTGGCAACCACAAATAATTGTGCATCTCCTTGCTCGAAGTCTCCCGGAATTTCCACGTTTGTGGTGATCACGGCCGCGCCGGTCGCCACTCCCGTGGAAGGCACCGTGTTGCCGCTGCCATCCACCGTGGTGTGATTGAAGGTGCGGCAATACCGCACGTGATTGCTTTGCTTGTTCACGATCCGCACCAGCGGATAATTCGTTGCCGTTTGCGAATCGTCGCCATAAGCCACGGCTTGCGAGAGGCCGTTGAACTGCAGTCCTGAGATCTGAATCGTACTTCCGGGCGCAAAGGCCGCCGGGCAGGATTGGATCACGGGCCGAAAACTGTCCTGCGGAATCGCCGGTGACCGATACGCGTAGAACGAGGAATCGTTATCTCTGAAAAACATTACATCGCCGTTCGGAAGCAGGAGCAGGCGCGTGTCCATCGTATAGCAATTGCTGTTGGGAGGATCGTTCGTCTTGTAGAACATGCTTCCGTCGAACTCAAAGTAGAAGCAAGGCTCGCTAAAGGGGCCAGCAGCATCTTTCCCGGGGAAACCCGCGCCGAACAGGATGTTGCCATTCACCAGCAATGCCCCAGGCCCATCGAGGATTCCAATGTGAAGTCCTTCCTGATCGGGCAAATCGGGTCCGTTTGACCATTGGGGATTAGCGGTGGCGGAATACACCGCCGTATGCTGATTGCCGCCAAGGAAAAACGATGTACCGTCATAGAGCAACAATCCTGGGCCGATTTCAGCAACGAAGTGCGGGTCGAGCGCCTCCACTACGTTGGTCGGCAGATCGTTGCCTCTCAGCCATTGATTGCTGGCTACGTGATACACCCAAGTTGTCTGCGGGTTCGTCGAGTTGCAACTCGGCGCGACCACGGTATTGTCAGGCATGAGCACCCACGAATCCTCCGCATTGCTGTTAACCATGGGGTGTGATCTCATCGCCGTCCATGTGAGCGTTGCCGGATCCAGCTTGGCAACATTCGGGTTTGCCATTGATCCCAACAGGAGCGTCCCATCCTGCAGAAGGGCGCAGGGCGCATCGCCGATCTTCTTCCACACTTGACCCATTCCATCAGCCGGAGGCCCGAACGCGGTCCAGGTGTTCGCCACGGGATCATAGATTTCGCAAGTATTGGTGTCGTCTTGTTTCAGCGAGCCGGAGGCATCCGAATACTCTCCGCCGCATATCACCACTCGTCCGTCGGCCAGCACCGCGGAGGCAAAAGCCGCTCTCGCGACATTTGAATCAGCCAGCTTGCTCCATTTCCCTTTTGCATAGTCTCCAAATTGGTCGGGCGTGAGCTTCCACCATCTCCGCGTGGGCTCAGATGCCGGTGATATGGCGATTTGCCATTCCTGCATCATCACGGTGCCGTCAGTGAGCAGGAACGCCGTCCCGCCGTACCGATACGTCAGGCAGAACGTAATGGAAACGAGCGTCCAGAGCAGGCAAAGAATCCATTCAATCAAGACGATCACTGCACAAACAACCACTGCAATGACTTCAACCGCCGCGCAGACCAGCGTCGCAACTATTGCCAAGATCACACAGAGCAGGAACGCCCACCCACACTTCGTTACCTGCTGCCACACCCATTGCACGCACTCTGTGAGATAGTGCACGGCAGTTTCGACGCACTCCGTAAAGGTGTTGATGCCCCATTGCGCGCATTGCAGGTAGGTCAACACCACCTCTCGATGGCAGTTTGATGGAAGCTGATACCACGTCCCGGGTGACATCGTCGTCTCCTCCACGAACTGCGATGGACTTTAGAAAGCGGGTACTGTTCCCCAAGATTTCAGACAAATTAACTAGGATTTTTTTGCCTTGAGTCGTTGCTTTATGATGCTCATGGATTCCGATGTGATCCTCAGGGCCGCATAAGGGTTAGAAGTTTACGACATCATAAGGGAAACTGGTCTGACTTTAAAGAGGAAATCCGGATCTTGGATGTCTTCGTAAATTCCCTGATAGACTTGGCTGCTGGGTGGAGCATGGAACAAAATCTCGACGACGTCGCTGTCGTCAACAATGAGGAAGCACGTCGCTTCGAAGCGAATGTCAACGGCCTTCGCGCGATGCTCACCTACCGCCAATTTCCGGACAGGATCATTTTTGACCACACGGAAGTTCCACCGCCGCTTGAAAGAAAAGGTCTCGCCGCGAACCTCACGCGCGCAGCGCTCGATTTTGCTCGCGCTCATCATCTCCGTGTCGTTCCAGAGTGCTCCTACGTGGCCAGTTACATTCGCCGCCACCCCGAGGTTCAGGATCTTGTTTCTCCCCACGACCTCCAGCGGATTCTGTCTAGGTCCAGCACCGCTCCCGGTTCCTAGATGTCAGCAGCCGTGAGCAGCCCGAATCGAGGATCATCCGTCCGCCGCCTTCGCCGCTCAGAGCTCCCTCCGGACACCATCGCGCTCGCCCGCTTTCTTATCGGCAAAGTTGTGGTTCACGACATCCCCGCCGGCCGCCTAAGTGGACGCATCGTGGAGACGGAAGCGTATCCTCCCGGAGATCCTGCCAGTCATCACTTTCGCGGTCCCACGCCGCGCATTCGCTCCATGTATCTGGCACCAGGCCACGTCTATGTTTTCTTCAATTACGGCGCTCACTTCATGCTCAACGTGGTTAGCGAACCCGCTGGGACCGCCGCGGCCATTCTCATCCGGGCGCTCGAACCGCTTGAAGGCATTGACCTCATGCAGCAGCACCGCAAAACGACTCGCCTTGTCGACCTGACGCGCGGGCCCGGCCGTCTCGCTGCCGCCCTGCAGATTGATCGTCGTCACGATGGGCTTGATCTTTGCGCTCCCGGATCGCTCTGGTTGGGCGTTACCCGGCATCCTGCGGGTCCGATCGGCGAGTCCGTTCGAATCGGAATCTCCCGCGCCGCCAACCTGCCGCTGCGTTTCTATGAACGAGGCAATCCCTTTGTCAGCGGCCCCAAGCGGCTCTTACTTCCGGCCTCGAGCCGCAAGAAAACGACGCTCAAGTCCGATTGACCTGGATCGGCCGAAGAAGTTTCAATTGTTCGCGTGCTTCCTCGGGCTCGCATCGCCGCTGATCCATCTTCCTGACTTGTTATTTCATACTCAATACTTTTTCCCGTGGATTCAGCGCTCCAGAGCGCCGCGCCAGGCATCCATACAGCATTTCATCGAGCTCCTGATGCCGGATGGGCTTGGCCAGATACCCATCCATGCCGGCCGCAAGACATTTCTCGCGGTCGCCTTTCATGGCGTGCGCCGTCAGCGCAACGATCGCGACGTGCTCCCGGCCGTTCTTCTCTTTTTCCCGAATTACCGCAGTTGCTTCGAATCCATCCATTTCCGGCATTTGCATGTCCATCAGAATCAAGTCAAACTTTTCCTTTTCCTGCGCCTCGACCGCTTCACGCCCGTTGCCAGCGACCACGACGCGGTGTCCTCTTTTCTCCAATAACCGCACGATCAGCCGCTGATTAACGGCATTATCTTCCGCCACAAGCACCCGCAGGCATTCCGATCCGTCACGCGCATCCCCCAGGGAGAATCGCGTGATGAGAGGAATCTTTCCTTTTTGCTCGCTGGCTCCCAGCACGCGGGCAACGGCTTCCCGCAACTCAGATTGCCGAATGGGCTTCAACAGATACGCTGACACTCCCAGCTTCTGGCAACGCTCCGCATCACCGCGGTGCCCCGCGGACGTCAGCATCATGATAGTCGCCGCGGATAGTTCCGGTCTCTGCCGGATTCGCCCGACTAAGGCAAAGCCGTCCATCTTCGGCATGTGCATATCTAGCACAACCAAGCTGAATGCTTCGCCCGCTTTCCACGCCGATACCAATTGCGCGAGCGCCTGTTCCCCTCCTTCTACAGAGACCGGTCTCATCTCCCATCGTTTCAGCATCCCTTCCAGAATCCGCCGGTTCGTTGGGTTGTCGTCCACTACAAGCACCCTCACCCCTCGCAATATCTCAGGCGGGGCAATGGTCCCGATTCTGATCTTCCTCAGATCCGCAGCGCCCATCCTTACCGTGAAGTGGAAATGGCTTCCTCGGCCTTTTTCACTTTCCACCCAGATGCTTCCTCCCATCATTCGTACCAGCCGTGCCGAGATCGTCAGTCCCAGGCCCGTGCCGCCGTACTTCCGTGTCGTCGAGGTATCCGCTTGGGCAAACGGATCGAAAATCACTTCATGTTTCTCCGGTGCAATACCGATCCCTGTGTCAGAGACCGTAAAGCGCAGAATGAGATCATGACCTTCCCCGGCCTCCATTTTGACTTTCATCGCCACTTCGCCCTCGTTTGTGAACTTGATGGCGTTGCCAACGAGGTTTGTGACCACTTGGCGTAGCCGAGCAGCGTCGCCTCGCACTATCTCCGGGACCTCGGGAGCCACTTCGCAAAGAAGCTCCAGCCCCTTTTCGTCGGCGCGCACCGCTAGCGTCTTCAGGGTGGTCTCCAGGCTATCGCGGATCTCAAAGTCCGCCACTTCCAAGTCGATTTTGCCTGCTTCTATCTTGGAGAAATCGAGAATGTCATTGATCACCGTAAGTAACGAATCCGAAGAGGTCTTTACTGTCTCGAGGTACTCCCGCTGCTCTGCCGTAAGCTGCGTTTCCAGCGCCAAATCGGTCATGCCCATGATGCCATTCAGGGGGGTGCGGATCTCATGGCTCATGTTGGCCAGGAATTCGCTTTTGGCACGGCTGGCGGTCTCCGCGGCCTCACGAGCCTTTTGCATTTCGTCCTGTGCCTTCTTAAGGTAGGTAATGTCACGGCCGATACCCACGATTCCGGTGACTCGGCCGTTTTTATCCCGCAGTGGCACTTGCGTAGTCAGGACCTGGCTCACGTTTCCTTGAGGATCCAAGCCCATTTCCTCACGATTGATCTCCTCCTGCCCCGATCGAATGACCTTTTGTTCGTCATTGTAAAAAGTCTCAGCGAGCTCACGAGGGTAGAAGTCGAAATCGTTCTTTCCAAGGAGTTCGTCCGGAGTCTTCGCGCCCATCTGCCGCGCTACGGGAACGTTCGCCACGAGAAAGCGGCAGTCTGTATCTTTCACGTACATGTAATCCGGCACGTTGTCGATTAACGCGCGCAAAACCCTTCGCTCTTCCGAAAGCGTCTCTTCAGCTCGCGTACGCTCTTCGACCTCCAGCTGCAACTCCTGAGTCCTGACTTGGACACGAAGTTCCAGTTCTTCGTTAGCGTGTTGCAGGGCAGCGTCGTGCTCCTGAATCCGCCCGAGCATCTGATTGAACGATCCCACCAGTCTGCCTACTTCGTCTTCTCCCACCCGAATGGCGCGCAAGCTGTAATCTTCCGTTACGGAGACCCTTTCGGCCACCGCTGCTAATTGCAGGATGGGTTCTGTAATTAGCCGGACGAGGCGAAATGCAGCCAGCGCCATGACCACGATGGAAAAGAGAAGAACGATGGCCGAGATCTCGCGAAATCGCCCCATCTTGGCATCGAGCTGCGAGTAATCCGAGAAGATCACAATCGTTCCAGTTTTCTCGCCGCTCAAGGTAATGCTTTGGGTGTAAGTAACCATCTCTGCGCCGAACTGTGTTCCTTCTGAGGTTGGAGCAAGTACTTCGCAGGTCGAAGCAGCCGCGTCCCGCTGGTATTCGGCAAACAGGTTGGCGCGTTTGTCGTACACGCAGGCCTCTACGATATGCCTCTCGACCCGGAGCGAGGCCAGCAACTCTTGGGCGGCGTTTCGGTCGTTGAACGCCAGTGAAGCTGCCGTGTGCAACCCCAGCGTCGCGGCGTGAGAATTCAGTTCGTCGGCCAAAGCGCGCCGAAAGCTGGCTCGCTCGTAGAACTCGAAGGCCATGGCGGCCAAGCTCAGACCGAGGACGCTCGTAAAAAAGATGACAACCGTCAGCTTGCGTTGAATGGATGAATTTCGAAAGGACCACATTTCAAGTTCCTCTCGGGCCTCCGATTGCTGTCTGACTGACTCCAGCAGCAGAGAGTTGAGATCTGTGAGACCGCTCTGCGGTGTTTCCGGCGCATACGACGAAGATGAGGCCGGCGGAAACGTTCGCGCCCCGAGGCACGTGGTGCCCTTGCGCTTCTCCGATCGCCAGGAAAAACAGCGCGAACGGTCCCGCCAGTACCATTCGAATGAGCCGCCACAACTGTATCCTTTACATACATCGGTAACACCCTCCCCTGCGCAAGAATCATCCGCACGCAGTTCTCCAATTGACCTGGGGCGTGTCGTGGCCATCTCTTTTGGAATCAACGGAATTGAAGCGGTGTAACTCTGCAAACGGGCCAGTGAAAGGTCATCGGCAACTTTGTGTTCCGCATTGAAACAATGCCGCAATCGTGTGTTCCTGAGCTCTTGCTCGAACGTATTCGCTAGGGGCTCTTTGAGCTTCGCAACTTTTCGGGGCTGTACGATTCCTAAAGATAAACAGCCCTCTTGCTCTCCCCCTGCCATTTCGTGCGAGAATTGGTTCGACGAGCGCCCGGCCCCAGGCGCCTGCACTTCATCTCGAGTTGAAGTTCCAGCCCTGCCCAGACGCCACACTGTTTTTTTGCCGGCAGATTGCCGTGTAGGAATGAGTCTCCCGTTTCGCGGGCCCGCACGAATTCGAATGTAGGGGTGCCACATGAGTGATGTCTGGACTCAATCCGAAGGCCAAGTAGTTGATAATAAATTTCGGCTTATAAAGTATTTGGCGGGAACCGAGCACAGCGCTGTTTTCTTGACCGAATTGCCAGCGCCGCAATCCAAGAAAGCGGCCATTAAGTTCATCGCCGCCGATCCTTCCACCGCCGACCGCCAGCTCTCCGCATGGTCCCGCGCCTCAAGGCTCTCCCACCCCCATCTGCTCCAGATCTTTTATTATGGCCGTTGCCGCCTGGAGAGGATGGATCTTCTCTACGTGGTGCTGCAATACGCAGACGAGGATCTCTCACAAGTTATTCCCGAACGTGCTCTTACCGCCTTGGAGACTCGCGAAATGCTCAATCCTCTTCTTGAGGGCCTGGCCTACATTCACGAAAAGGGCTTCGTTCACGCGCACATATTGCCCGCTAACGTTCACGCGGCCGACGATAAGCTCAAACTTGCGGCGGACACGATCGTTACGAGCGGTGATACTCGCCCCTCTTTGCGCAAACTGGATGTTTACGACGCGCCTGAGACGGAATCTTCCCCGTTGAACACTTCGAGCGATGTCTGGTCGCTCGGCGCCACCCTCGTCGAGATCCTCACGCAACACCCGCCCGTTATGCCGTTAGATAGCCAGTCGAATCCCACTTTTCCGGACAATCTTCAGCAGCCTTTTCTCGATATCGCGTGCCACTCGCTCCGCCGCGATTCGAATCGCCGTTGGACTGCGGCCGAAATCGTCGCGCGGCTGAATCCAACTGCCGCCGCAGCCGCCGCGGGTCAAACCCAGTCTCCTTCGACGCTACCGGCTTCCGCACCTTCTCCTGCCGCGGCTTCAGCGACTTCTGCCGTCTCTTCCATGCCGGCGGCGCCAGTGAGTGTCCCGCCTGCGGCTATTTCTCCGTTGGCGATTCCGCTTTCGAATGAGCCCGCCGTTCCCGCGGCAAGACTGCCAACGCCGCAGTACCAAGGGCCATCGCAGAGAGTGCCGGTGCGTCCACGGCCCGCGTCCGGAACCGGAGCGGCGCCGAAAGAAACTGTCGTTCTGCCCAATTATGTTGTTCCCCTGGTCGCGGCCATCCTGGTCATCGTTGCCATTATTGCGCTGCCGAAAATACTCAGTCGCCGCCCGAATTCTTCTTCCGCGGCGTCTGCTTCAGCGTCGCCTGCGTCGCAACCAAAGTCGGCGCCGCCATCTGCTCGCGCTGAAACGCACCCGAACGCAAAGTCTGTACAGCCAAGTTTTCCGAAGACCACGCCAGGAAAAAAGCCGCCAGAAAAATCCGGTGCGTCGGCTTCCCCTGCTCCAGCCGCGGCCGCATTGCGCACAGATACATTTCCATCGGCGAACGCAGCGAGTTCCTCCGGCGTTTCTCCCGCCCGAGGTGAGGTACTCGATCAAATCTTGCCCGACGTGTCTGAGAAGGCCCGCGCCACGATTCACGGGCGGGTTCGCGTGAGCGTGCGCGCCAGCGTGGATGCCGCTGGCAATGTTTCGAATGCCGAGCTCGATTCGAGAGGCCCCAGCCAGTATTTCGCGGATCTTGCATTGAATGCCGCCCGCCGCTGGGAGTTCACTGGACCGGAAATCGACGGGAGAAGCGTGCCGAGCGTATGGCTCATCCGTTTCGAGTTCTCACAGAACGGCACCCAAGCGTTCCCGAAACAGATTGCGCCGTAATTCTTCACCCTAGTTTCTTTGCGCCTTAGTTTTTGCGCTTTAGTTTTCTCGCGCCGCAGTTCGTTCACCGTAGTTTTGGGTTCCCCAATTGTTCTCGCGATTGCTCCAGGCGCGACGCGCCTTTTGTTTCTCCATCACAAATGGAGAATCGTTCCGCGAGAGCTAGGCGCAAGCTACGGATTTGCCGCGGCGATGGCGGTGACGTAGTTGATGGGCGCGTGGTCGGCGAGTTCGCGGGCGCCGACGTTTCCACTTTTCCAGAAGTAGTGCAGGAAATAGTCCACCCGGGCGCGCCACCGGTCCGAGGAAATAAAGTCATCGCCTGGATTGGAATTCATTTTGCGGTTGCGGTCGATATACAAGGGATCGCCGAGGTGGGCGTAACCCAGGACTTCCGGGGGAAGCTCGGTAACGGCGTCGCAACAATCGACGTAACGAAAGTTTTTCACGCCGCCAAGGGATGAAACAAACTCGGTGTTGCCGACGCGCGGCGAACCAATGGTATAGAGCGCGTCCGGAGTCCTGATGCTCGCGAGCAGCGTGGCAAGGGCCGCGCCCAGGCTGTGGCCGGTGATGAGCAATTTGCAATCCACCTGCTGGAGGGCGGGATAAAGTTCGTTTTCGACCTCCGCCAAGGCGTCCTTCCAGCCGTCGAACACTTTGGCCGAGCCTTTCCAATCTGCGTGGGGAGCATCCACGTCATCGAGCACGTCGGTGGGGTCGTCCTTGTCCGTCCCGCGGAAAGCGACGACGGCCAATCTGTTTTCTTTCACCGCATCCTCGTGAACTGCCAGGAAGCAGTGCGTGCCGCCGTTCCTTTCATGGCCCTGACTCTCGCAGAAATTCACAGGTCTGAAACCGAGCGGAGCGAGCTTGCTCGCAATTTTGTTGCAGTCGAAGGCGAAATCCGGGAACTGATCGCAATAGGCGAGCAGCGCCATCCAGGCGCAGAGTTCCGCGTCGGACTTGGGGCGCTTGGTGGGAAAAGAATCGAGCGACTTGGCGGGATAGAAGAGATCTTGCTGGCTGGCGCTGTAGGGGACGCTGGGACTCATGGGTTCCTCCGCGCGGAATGCCGGGAGCATACCATCTTTGTACGTACTGTGGCAGTAGAGAAGGTTGCGGGAGAGCCGGCCTTGGCGGCACATCGACCGGCCCGGGGTGCGAAGACAAGGCTCACATTCCTGTGCGTTGCTCAGATAGGAAACAGATCAACGCAATTCGGTTAACCATAATCGGACCCCTCCCCCTGGGTTTCTCGTAAGTGTTCATTCCAGGGAGGTTGAAATCCTTTGTTTTGACACACTTTTGCAAGTGCGGATTCTAAAGGAGTTATGGGAGTGGCGATATTATAAGAAGGTAATTGGGTTGGGTGGACTTGTATTGAAGAGGTATGAAGGACCACGTGGCAGGCGAGCATAATGGCTGGGCGGGAGACGTTCGCGCCCGCGCAAGAAAACGGTTATACCAGATAGATATCAATTGTCAAGTAACTTCTAAGTGGTTTGGACGCTAGAGGTTAGATGGGACGAGAAATGAATCGGCCAGGGAACGGGAACAAATTCAAAGTGAATTGTACCTAGCCTCAAAGTTATCCAGGCCGGATTCGGAGTCGCGCATCTTGCCGGTGAATTTGTGGGAGGTGGCGTTGGCTCCGGCGATTTGTTCGCCGTACGGGAGGAAGTCCATGTTACCCGACTGTGCCCGAGTTGCCATCTGTCCCCGTCGGCCTAGCCCTACTTAGCATCCAAATCGTGGCTGCTAGTAATGCGTAGTAGGCCATTTATGAAGCCCATTAACACTACCAGCAACAGCCCGACGGGATGGAAGGGTGGCCGTCCAATGCAACAAGCCCCGAGCTTAACGGCCATAATAGGGTGGCGTTGCTGCTGACGAAGTTTGTGTTCATCACCCAGGCGGCTGTCGCTAAGGCGCCAGCAACGAAAAACCCAACAGACGCCCATGCCGCAATCCATGACAGTGGGCGTTGAACGAATTTTCTCTTCTGCTTGCGGCTGACCCATCCAACTGCGCCCATGCACAGTAAGAGGAACAAGGGCGGTATGCCCTCGTAGTAGACGAGCGTGTCCTCACGCTCACCCACGAGAATGAAGAATACCCTGTTCGCGAACCATATCGCCAAGATGCTGAGAGCAATTAGGAGCCACTTCATTGGGAAACGACGGGTGGGGCAGAGACGATTTGTGGTGTTTTGCTGACGCTGAAGCACCGGAGGAGCATACCACTTCTGCATGAATCAACCATTGGAGCAGGAGTAGTCGGTAGGCAGTTTATAGGCAGGTAGATAACGCGGTGTCAAGTAAAAGCTGGATAACTTAATTAGAAAGGAACGGGGCGAGGGAAGGAAATCCACAAAGCAGAAGTGGAAGGCAGAAAGAGTGGAGGATATCCCGTCCGAAGAGAGCTGGAATCTGCGAGGCGCTGGCTTGCAAACGAGGGCGGCAACCTCTAGGCTACAGACTGTTCGGAGGAGACGAGCCGTGGCAGGGGCTAAAGCCCCTGCACTACAACTCGAAAGGAACGAAGAGCAGGGGTAAACCCGGCACTACACCTGAAAAGAACGAAGAACCAGGGGCTAAAGCCCTGCACTACAGAACGAGAAAACGAAGAGCCCACTGATGCCTGACTTTCCGCCCGAGATGCTGGTTTATGGATTTATCTGGTACATCGCGTTTCTATTTTCAACGACTTGCCATGAGGCGGCGCACGCGCTGGCCGCGAAAATCGGCGGCGACGAGACCGCGGCGTTGGGCGGACAGGTGACGCTGAATCCCGTGCCGCACATCCAGCGCGAGCCGTGGGGAATGGTGGTGATTCCGCTCCTCGTTTTTGTGGTGAGCAAAGGCCAGTCCATGATGGGCTGGGCCAGCGCGCCGTACGATCCGCTATGGGAGAGGCGGCATCCGAGGCGCGCCGCATGGATGGCGCTGGCGGGGCCGGCAGCAAACTATTCGCTGATGCTCCTGGCGGCGGCCGGGCTGCGCATAGGCGGCGCGATGCACTGGCTGGGGAGCAATCCGCAAACGGGCAGTCCCGATTTTGCCGCAGTCACGCTCTTCATATTCTTCTCTCTGAACCTGCTGCTTGGAACGTTCAACCTGTTGCCGGTTCCGCCGCTGGACGGAAGCACGGGGATCATGTTGCTTATGAGTGAGAACAGGGCGCAAAAGTATCTGGACTGGCTGAGAGGCAACAGCTTTGCGATGCTGGGGCTTCTGGTGGGGCTGCTGGTGTTCCGCAGCTATTATCAATACGTGGAAATCTTCGCCACAAACCTGCTGCTGCGCGGCCGGTTTTAACAGCGAAGAGCGTGAACAAAGCTGGGCGGGGAGAAGGAATTGCCCCGAATGCGAACAATTCGGGGTGGAATGTCCCCTCCACGGACAGGAAGAAATCCATCCACATTGCTAAGCCTTTCATTGTCTATGACATAGAAAGCCAACCGCTGGCCCTGCGTCTGCACTTTCGAGCGGCAGAGGTCACGCATGCGTTTGAGAGCAGCCGCTCATCCCGCCGCCAGCTCCTACCGCGTGGAAGTGTCCGGGTGGGACAGTCTTCAAACGTTTTTCGTGGAGATCTGTGAGCTGAAGTGGAACGAGGAGTCCGGCAAGCTCGTTACGCTCACGCGTTCACTGCGCCCAGGGGCCATGCTCTTTGTCCGGCTTCTGCAGCCCACGTCCTCCGACCAATCCTTCCCTGTCCCCTACCGCGCCGAGCTTACGGGCGCTACTGCAGACGGGGAAAACCAATTCCGCCTAAGCCAGATAAGTCCTAATATCGGATTGAACAGGCTGTCCCCCCGATAGCGAAATCCGAGTCGTGCCAGGGATTGAGCTCCCAAAATTGAGAATGATCGGGTTGTGCCAGAGCGGGAAGAAGGGGACGCGTGCTGCCCCAAAACGGGACAAGAAAGGGGGAAACAAAGTGAGTGGATCAAGGCAAGCTTTGAAGCTTTCTGAATTCCGGCGCTAGTTTCTAAGATTCATCCGCGATCCGAAGTGCAATGACTTCGTTTTCAACAGGATGGGTGTCTGGGGTAAGAACGCCAGATTCTTGGGCACAGAGGTTGTGCGGGGGCAAGAGGGAATCGGAAATGGCAGAGCGGTTGCCCTTTAGAGGAAGGCTATGGCGCGTGCTCTGTCGAACACCGTAGAGATCACCTCAACGAAAGCATCGTTGACCCCGTGCATTCTGGATGATGATCCGGCTCAGCTGGATATGCTGGCAGCGGTCATCACAGGTATGGGTTACGAACCGGTTGTGACGCCTGATCCGGAAGAGGCGATGAGACTGGTTTGTCATGGGCGATGCCGGCTGGCGCTGGTGGACGTGCACATGCCGGTGATGGATGGATACGAGTTCCTGGATCGCGCGCTGCGCGCTGACCCCGGCGCGCACATTATCCTGATGGCGGGAGACTACACTCTGGATTCGGCGCTGGAGGCCATTCGCCGCGGTGCGGTGGATTTTCTGCCAAAGCCCATCGACCGGACGAGGCTGCGGAAGACGCTGGATGATGCGGCGGCGTTATACGACCAGCGCAAAAGGGTGAAGGCGCTGGAAGAACAACTGCTGAAGGACCTGGAATTTCACGGGATCGTGGGCAGAAGTCCGGCGATGCTGGAGGTGTTTGATTTTGCGCGGAAGGTGGCGCGGCATTACACGAATGTGCTGCTGGTGGGACCGACGGGAACGGGAAAGGAATTGGTGGCCAGAGCGATCCACCAGATTAGTCCGGTGAGTCAGCAAAAACTGGCGGTATGCAACTGTTCGGCGATGGTGGACACGCTGCTAGAGAGCCAGCTTTTCGGGCACATGCGCGGAGCGTTCACGGGAGCAACGGAAACGCGGCCGGGACTGTTCGAGTATGCCAACGGGGGGACGGTGTTCCTGGATGAGGTGGGCGAGACTTCGCTGGCGATGCAGGCAAAGCTTTTGCGAGTCATCCAAAACCGCGAAATCCAGCGCGTGGGTTCGCCGGAAGTGCGGCAAATCAACGTGCGGCTGATCGCAGCTACCAATCGGGACTTGCGCGAAGAAGTGCTGGCAGGGCATTTTCGTGAAGATCTCTTTTACCGGCTGAGTTCGATCCAGATTCGCATTCCGTCGCTGGTGGAAAGATTGGAAGACATTCCGCTCCTCATGCAGTTTTTCCTGAGAAAATACAATGCCGCTTATGGCAAGAACATTGCGGGACTGACGCGGCGAGCGCAAACCGTGCTGCTGCAACACGCCTGGCCGGGAAACGTACGCGAACTGGAAAACGTGATTTCCAGCGGGTGCATAACGGCCGGAGGAGATTTCATCGATATAGCCGACCTGCCGGAACACTTACAACGCGGGAGCGCAGCAGCGGCGGGTGGGGACGATTGGAGGCCGTTATCGCTCGATGAAATAGGCAAGCGGCACATCCAGCGGGTGCTGGAGATGTGCAAGGGCAACCGGCTGAGGGCCGCGCAGATCCTGGGAATCGGGCGAACGAGCTTGTACCGCTACCTGAAGCGCGACGGTTACGACACCACGAAAGAAAAGACTGGCGGAGCAGCCGCCTGAGGGAGAAACGCCCGTGCTGTCGTTTTGATGCGCTTTCGGTGGCGGTTTCGATTTTGAACGCCTCGATGTTCCAACCCGAACCAGTTTCCCGCCCTGAAGCAGGCCACAAAGCCCTGGGATCTTGCAAACGCTTGAAAACAGGAGAGCTGTAACTCCCGCGATTTGGCACGCCCCCTGCAATCAAAAGATCGTTCGCCAAACAGTTCTTGCCGCGTGAAGTAGTTCCACAGCGTACTCACTGCCAGCCAGCCTGCCAGAACCCCGTGGAGCGCCGCGTCACCCGACCCCACACCGGGAACGCGACGCTCATTCCTAGGCCAAACATTAGGATCAGCTATCTGTAGCAAGAGCGCAGCGCATTCGCCTAACTGAATCACGAGCTCGCGGCTGAGAAAGCTCATTTTCTTACCATTCGGGGAACGGACCGCGTAACGGGGACAAATCTGTTATGCTGACGATTCCCTATTCCCACTACCGAAGACAATCGTAAGGAGACATGAAAAATGAGAACCAGGTCCCTTGCAGGCATGTTGATCGCGATGCTTTTGATGACGGGAGCAGCAGCGGCGGGACAAGAAGTGACGCAGGCGGAGAAAGAACACGCACTCCAGTACCTTGAGAGCACCAAGAAGAATATCTTGGAAGCAACCAAAGGGCTTTCCGAGGCGCAGTGGAATTTCAAAGCGGCGCCGGATCGTTGGTCGGTGGCGCAAGTAATGGAGCACATCGCGGCGGCGGAGGATTTTCTGCTCACGCTGGACAAGGAAAAGGTCATGGTGTCGGCGGGAGAGCCCAGCCGCGATGTGAAAAAGACCGACGACGCCGTGCTGGCAATGGTTCCGGATCGTTCCCACAAGGCTCAGGCGCCGGAGCCGCTGGTGCCGTCAAACCGGTTTGGATCGCCCGAGGGCTCGCTCAAGCATTTCGTGGAAAGTCGGGCAACCACGGAAGATTTTTTGAAATCCACTACGGGTCTGCGCGATCACGTGCTGGAGAGCCCGATGGGGAAGCTGGATGGGTATCAGTTCGTTCTGCTCATCGCCGCGCACAGCGAGCGGCACACCAAGCAGATCAACGAAGTCAAGGCGGATCCAAACTTTCCGAAGAAGTAAGAAAAAGAGTACGCAGAGCTCGCGGAGTGCTGACAGTTCACAGCTAAGAAAATAGAAAAGTGAAAATGGAAATTAGGGAAGAGCCAGCCGAGCCACACCTCTTAACTTCCTAAAACTACGGATGCGCCGCGGGCAAACACGAAGGAATGTCCAATCGCGGCGCATCCGCGTTTTCAGCGGGTTTCAGCGAGTGCCGGAATAGCCTGTGCTCGCGGCGCTGGTCACTGGAACTGTAATGGTGTTATCCATCCGAACCAGCATGCCCGTCTGCGCGGGGAGCTCGACTTCCTTGCCTTTGCGCGCCACGACGTAAACGGCGCTACCCGCCAGTCCGAGCCCGAACCCGCGCGCCACGTGACTGAAGACCGCGCCGATCAGCGTGCCGCCACCGGTGCCGATGGTTGCCGCCACTACATCACCCTTGATGTCGTGCTTTTCCTGAACGACCTGACCCTCTTCAATCTTCACGTCCTTTCGGCGCTTGCTATCCGACTGGCCGTGGGGCTGCTCAATGGCGATGATACTCATCTGGACGGGGATGACGCGGCTGTCCACTTCCACGCTACGGAAAGTGAGGTTCAGGTAGGCCTCGCCGCGAAAGGTGGAAAAGTGGCGGGCTTTTTCGATGGTGCCAATTACGCCGTTGATGCGCGTGCCTGCAGGAAGCAGCAACTGGCTGCCTAAATAAACGGGTTCGGCGACAACGGCAACGAATGGGTCACCGTCCCTGGCCACGGCGGTGCTTATGCCGCTCAGGAGCGTGAGGCGTATCTGCGTGCCTTGCATGACTTGGCGCGGTTCAGCATAGGACGAGGGCGCGATAGCGCAGACAAGCGCGACCGCCAAAAGAAAAGATAATGTAACTCTCATGAATTCCTCCTGCGCGCACTGGTTGTGCGGGCTGGCCTCGTATCGTGAGGCGACACCGAGGCGATGCCTCGACGCGTTCCGCTGGCGCGGCGGACCCGGTATCCCGGCCAACCCGGGAGGCAGGGCGGATGGGGAGGAACTCCATCCGACAAAAGATTACTCGAAATCTGGTTGGCAGCATCAGCCTTTTTGTAGATGTATCCTGTGAATCAAGAGGCGGAGAGAAGCCTTGCCTGCAGCAGCACGCGAATGAACGTCATCTCTTGCCGATGGAACTTTGGAAGAGTATCTTTTGCCCAGGCCGAGTGGAATTCCGTTCGACGGAGGAGAGAGGCATGAGAAAGATCCGGAAGGCAAGTTTGTGCGCGGCACTGTTGGGGATCACTGCACTTGCGATAAGCGGGTATAGCCAGGAAAAGAAAGAGGGCGCCGAGGCCCACAAGATTGTTCATTTCGGCGATTTGAAATGGACGCCTTTTATCAAGGGGTACGATCTCGCGGCTGTTGATGGCGATTCGAACGGGGAAGGAACGCCCTTCGTGGTGCGTCTCCGATGCGCGGACGGAGCCAAGATTCCGGCCCATTGGCATCCGACGGATGAAAACGTGACGGTGCTGAAGGGAACTTTCCTGGTGGGCATGGGAGAGACGTTTGACGATGCCAAACTGCAAACGATGAACGTCGGAAATTTCGTGTCGATGCCGAAAGAGATGCGGCATTTCGCGACCTGCAAGGGCGAAACCATCGTGCAAGTGCACGGCGCCGGTCCGTTCAAAGTGAACTGGGTGAACCCGTCCGAAGTGCAGCCCCCCGATACACCGGCATCTGCAGCGAAACCGAAGTCTTGAACTATTTCCAATATCAAAGAGCATTCGAACAGAATCGGCAGCGCGATTCGAACAACGAAGCGAAGAATAAGCGAGCGGCGCGTTCTGGCTGGGCCCAACATGCTGTGCTAGACTTTTCTTTGCGGTCGCGCGGAAGGGCGCGACTGCCGGAGCGTGGAACTTCGGGCTCTGTGCAACGAGGTCCCGCGAACCCCGCCAGGCCCGGAAGGGAGCAACGGTACCGGGATTGCCTCGGGTGCCGCAGATCACCCGAAGTTCCTCTCGCTGAAACAGTTCACAGTCGACAGTTGTCAGCTTTCAGTGAGGGCCCTTCGATGAAACAGCGGCAGGTTTTTTTTCTGTGCGTGGCAAGACGTCCTGAGTATGAAGACTGAAGACCGAGAACTGAAAACCTCCTCATGAGCTACCAGGTCATAGCCCGCAAGTGGCGTCCGCAAAGTTTCAAGGATCTCGTCGGACAACAGCACGTCACGGGAACGCTGGCAAATGCGATCAAGAATGACCGGGTGGCACACGCGTACATTTTTTCCGGCGCGCGCGGGGTAGGAAAAACCACGGCGGCGCGCATCCTCGCAAAAGCTCTCAATTGCGCGAAAGGCCCGACAGCGGAGCCTTGCGGAGAATGCGATTCTTGCAAGGAGATCGCGGCCGGGTCCTCGCTGGACGTGATAGAAATTGACGCGGCGTCGAACCGCGGCATTGACCAGATCCGCGAATTGCGCGAAATGGTGCGGTACGCGCCCGCGTCCTCAAGAAGCAAGGTAGTGATCCTCGACGAAGCGCACATGCTGACGGGCGAGGCGTCAAACGCACTGTTAAAAACACTGGAAGAGCCTCCGGACCGCGTGATCTTCGTGATGGCGACGACACAGCCGGAAGACCTGGCCGATACCATCCGGTCGAGGTCGCAACATTTTCATTTTCGCGCTCTGACGTTCGCGGAGATAACCGGGCGGCTCGAAGAGATTGCAAAGAAAGAGGAGTTGAAGATCGAGTCGGGCGCGATGGCGGTGATCGCTCGGATGGCGGAAGGCAGCTTGCGCGACGCGCTGTCTTTGCTCGAACAGGCGCGGGCGTACTGCGGCGACAAGATCACAGACAGCGAAGTGCGGAATTTACTGGGTGTTGTTCCGGAAGATTCGCTGAATGAATTGGTGAACGCGATCGCGGCCGGTTCGGCGGACCGGGCGCTGGGATTGGTGCACACGTTCCAGAAGGAGGGACGAAACCTGCAGCACTTCTGCCGAGAAGCGATCCGGCACGTGCGAAATTTGTTGATTGCGCGCGTGTGCGGGACGGATTCGGATCTGATTGCGGCGACGCCGGACCAGCGTCCCGCGCTCGAAAAAGCCGCTACGCAGTTCACCGAAGAAGATCTGACGCGATTTTTCCAGATCTTGTTGCAGACGGATGATGACCTGCGGCGGAAGCCCGATCCCCGGGTGCACCTAGAAATGGGATTGTTGCGGCTGATCAATGCTTCGCGCCTGGCCCCGCTGGAAGAGCTGCTCGCGGAATTGAAGAGCGGCGCACCGGGAACGAGCGTCACTGCCGGACTTTCACGGGGCGCCGCGGCATCCGCATCTTCACCGGCGGCAAAAAGTTCGATGACGAATTTCGAGTCAACCACTCCTCCGGCGGCAAAAACGAATGCGAAAAGTGAGTTCCCTTCTCGGGTCGCGGCTCCGGCCCAGACTCCTGCCGTACCGATTGCGTCTGCCGCTGCGATAAAAAACGAAATGCAGGAGCAAGTCCCCGCAACACCTGTGAAAAACAACGGAGCTGTGACGCAGGCAACTGGAATGACGCAAGAGCAAATGGCGGAGATCAAGGCAGCGATCCAGTCGCAACAGCGATTTCTGGGCGAACTCGTGGAACAAAGCAGCCGATGGGAGTTGGAAGGCGCGGAGCTGCGGATTTATTTTTCGCCGGAGAAGCGGCCATTCGCCGAAATGATGGAGGGAAGAGAGACACTGGAAAAGATCCGTGTCGTTTCGAGCAAAGTGCTCGGCCGCGCGGTGCGAGTCTGTGCTAAACTTGAGGCAGTTGCAGCGGCAGGCGCGTTAGCATCGCGCAGCGCGGCCGGCGCACAAGAGTTGCGGGCGCAATTCGAGCGCGATCCGATGGTGCGGTCGATGCTGCAACGCTTTGGCGGCAAGATTTCTGAAGTAAGGCGGCGCCAAGAGGAATCCTGATGGAAGTCAACGCGATCCAACAAATGCTTTCGCGGCTGCGCCAAGTGCAGGAAGACTTGCAGCGGCAGGTGAACTCCGTGGCCGTCGAGGCTTCAGCGGGCGGCGGAATGGTCACAGTGAAAATGAACGGCCAGAAGCAGATTGTGGATGTGCGCATTGAGCCGGATGTTTTTGCGAGCAAGGATCAGGAGATGCTTCAGGATTTGGTTCGCGCAGCAGTGAATGAAGCGTCGCGGCGAGTGGACGAAGAGCTCGCCAATCAAATGAAAAACCTCGCCGGCGGAATTCCCGGAATAGCTGGGATGAAAATCCCAGGGCTCTTTTAACTGGAAAAAAACTTCTTCGGCAGTTCCCTCCCTCCTCTCACTATTTCACATACTGTCCGTTGTGCACCTCGTATTCTACCCGGAAAGGCTTCTGGGCCTTGCGATCTTCCCAATGCTGCTGGGCGATGACGCGGTTGGCTTGCGCAAGACGTTCGGACGGAAGCGGATGCGAACGGAAATAGCCCGTCAAACCCTGGATGGCGAGTTCGGAGAGTTCCTGGTCCGGACTTTTTGCGTGGATGAAGTATTCGTCGCACAACTTGGCGAAGCGTTCGAAAGCGTCCACGGCGCCGTACGGCGAGTAGCCGGCCTGCGCCGCAAGTTGCATGCCTTCCCGATCAGCTTCGAATTCCTCATCCTTGTGGTAACCCGTTTCCCAGAAATCGAGCGGTATCTGCAATAGTGCCCCGACGACGTCGAGATTGAGGTTCTTCAGTTTCGCTTCGATCTGCACGCGCTCGACGCAGTGATAGTGGTCAATGTGCTCGACCTCATGAGCGAGGACATTGGCCAGTTCGTCTTCCGACATCATCAAGTCCAGCATGCCCTCGCCAATATAGACCGGGCCACCGGGCAGTGAAAATGCGTTGAGCATGTTGTGGTCGGGCAGGACAGTGAAGCTGTATGGCAATTGGCGATGCGCATGAACGGCAACAGTACCGCCGACGCGGCGGACATATTTTTCGAGCGCTTCTTCTTCGGGGGTGAGCTTTTGTGTTTGCGCGGCGTAATGCGCGGCGAGTTTGCGGCCAACGGAGATCTCCTGTTCATCGGAGATCCGCGTGAAGTGCATGGGAATGCGCGTGACATCGCGCTGCGCGTCCGCCGCCATGTCCAGGATCGCACTGGCGGAAACCGGAGTGGACTTGGGGCGGCGCTGGCTCCAGTACAGCCCAGCCAGGGCGAAGCCCAGGATCAGAAAGAAAACGATGAAGACAACGGAGCGCTTCATAGGTATTGGCGAATGGTTTCGCGATATCTGCTGTAGAGAAACGAAACGAGCAGCAGGGCGATCCCAACAATGATAAAGGTAATGTAGCGGTCGCGTGGCTGGAGACCCCAGGCATCGAGGGCCATGACTTTCGCGACACAGAGCAAGAGCAGGCCGAGGCCGGCGAGGCGAAAGCTACGCTCCTTAACGGCGAGCGCAAACAGGATAATGAGGACGCCTTCTATTCCCCAAGAGACGGTGACCATGCCCGCGCGCATTTTCAGGTAGAGCATGCAGGTGAGCAGAGTGACGGGAATGAAGAACTGAACTTGCTCCGGGCGGCGAACCACGGCCGACAAGAATCGCACAAGACGGCTGGCGTTCGGCGGCGGCTTGAAACGGTCGCGCAAGCGGAAGGCGAAGAAAAGGCTCGCCAACAAAATGGCAGCAGCGGAACTCAGGACGAAATACCGGCCCGTCCAGTCACCTTCGCCGAAATAGCCGGCGCCAAAAAGATTGTGCGTCATGCCGCGAGCGAACACGCCGAGTGTAAGAAGCAAGCCCTGATGCAGAAAGATAGGACGGTCGAGTGCCAGCGCCCCACCGAGTAAAACGAAGGCGACGGCGGCATAGGCTGCGACTACCCATTCCGGGATGAATTGGAAGTAGAAAAGGGCCACGAGGGTCGCGGTGCCGAGGTAAGCGAGGAGCGCATCGAAGTGCATACGGCGATCGCGTGTGGTGCTTTCTTCCTTCTCCGGCAACTGCGCGTACACGAAGAAGAGAATCAGCGCGAGCGGAAGGATGGTGTACATCCGCGGGCCCCAAAACTTGCCGGGCTCGCCCGCGGTGAGATTCGCGAAGAAAATTCTCGTGAAGGCGGCGGCAAGCGCAACGTAAGCCTGGTAACGGAACTGCGTGATCTTGCGTAACAAGCCATATTCAAAAAGGACCAGTCCGAAGACGGCCCAGCCAACGGCCACGCTGAGCGGCTGCAATTCATACCACAAGAGCAAAGAAACCAAGGTGGAGGCGGTCCAGGAATAGATATGGTGAATGTCGCGGGCGCGCCACTCGGCAGGCATGCGAATCAGGCGCGAGAGCGCGTAGAAGATCACCGCGACGATCGCCATCGATAGCAAGCGGACACTGACGCCATGCCACGCGGCCGTTACATAAAGATTCAAGGAGATGCAGCGGAGCAACGTCAGAGCAGCGAGCACGTGCGACTGCCAGGGCAGTTCCTCGTATTTGAAGCGCTGGTCCACGATCGCAAGCGCCAAAGCAAAAGCAGCCCAAAGCGGAGCCAGCCAGCCATTCGGAGCTTCGTACCAGGCGAGAAGAGTAAGCAGTCCGGTAGCCGCAAAGGAGTGAAGAAAGGTAACGACGCGGGCGTAGCGCTCCTCGGGCGCTCCCTTTCGCGAGAGGAAATAAAGGCCTGCGGCAATGATGGAGATCGTGAAGATGCGCAGAGAAATAGGGCCCCAGAGTTTTTGATCCAGGTCGTAGTTATAAAAGAAGGCCCTGACAAGTGCGCAAAGGCCGACGACGTTTGCCTGCCAGGCCAGATGGCGGTACGAAATCCAGCGAGTGGAAAGCACGAGGGCAACCGCGAAGGCGATCCAACCGACGGCAATCCATGGCGAATGCAGCGCTTCTTGAAGGACCCAGACCATCATGCCGCTGCCGGCCCAGGTGTACACAACTTGTGAGACTGAGAGGTGCCGAGGATTGATGACACCAACGCGCTTGGCGAGCCAGTAGAGCCCGGCGACGACCGGGAGTGCCGCGAGAGCATGCACCGGAATCGTATGCCATTTGTGCGCGTTGTATTGGTCGGCAGTAAGCGCGGTGAAAATAGCCAGGCCGCCGAGAATGTGCGAATGCCAGCCAATCGCGTGATGGGTCAAGGCGCGTGCGGCCTCGGAAAGAATGACCGCGAAAGCGATGAACGCCAGCGGCTGCCAAAGCTCTGGAACTTCGAACCAGATAAGCAGAGCGAAAAGAGCTGTCCCCGCGGCGGCGAAGAAACCCCGCAGGGCGCGCTGCCCGGGATCATCGCGATGGGGCGCCAGTTTGCCGGTGAGATAAAACCCCGCTCCCAGAATGGGCAAAGTCAGCAGGCGCATACGCACGTGCGCGTGCGCGGCCGATTCGAGATGCAGATTGACGACAGCGGCGCGGTAGAAAGTGAGGGCGCCGAGCAAGGCATATTGCACCTGCAAATGGCGCGATTCGAGTGCGCGGCCAAATGCGGCAAGAATCAGCATGACGGCCGCGAACGCGATTGCAGTCCAGTCCTGCGTGAACAAAGCCCAGGCGGCGGACGCCGCTGAGAATGCGCCGAGATAAGAATGCACAGTCAGCAGCGGGCGATCGAGCGAACCCTCAAAAAACTCCTTCCAATGCGAGCCGATACCGAGATCGTTGAGGTAGAACACCAACGCGCAGAAAGCGAAGAGGACTCCGGCGCCAAGCTCCAGCTTCTCATCGTGCAACCGCAGTTGGACCAGGTCCCGGAAGTCGAACCCGAGAAGCCGGATGCCCACCAGAAGACCGGTCAGCAGACCCAGACGGCGAAAGACAATTTCCTTCACCAGGACTCCGGCAATCAGGAACACTTCCATGCCAATCAGCCAGAGGATTGTGATGTGGCTGTCGTGAGGTGCGTAGTGCGCGGGAACGGCTGCGAGCATTAGCGCTGTGCCCGCGACCGCGAGAACGATGAAGGCTTCACGCCGGCGTTTGGTCACCGGAAGCTGCGCGCAAACGAATTCAGCCGCTCCGATGACAAACAGAGCGATATAGGCCAGCGTCGGGTCGACAGACTGAAACTTCATGCAGCCCAGGAGCAGGAACATGTTCAGGACGGCACCAGCGGTAGAAACGTGTTCCTCAAGATCCGTTTTGACATTGCGCACGACGTAAGAAATCCGGAACGCCAGCCAATAGAAAAACAAGAGGGCCAAGCTGGCGCGATATTCCGGAAAGGCATGACCGTGCGCGCCGTTGGGACCAAGCAGACGATAGAGCCAGTACAGATGATTGAGGTAGCTGGAGAGAATGCCGAAGACTTCCAGCTCGAACCAGCCCATTTTCAGGACAATCGCAACAAGACCGATAGCGAGGAATACGCCGGCGGAGAGACTGTAAACCGTATCCTGGCTGAGGGCGACGGTGGTATAGCCCAGCAAGAAGGCCAGGCCGGTGACGAATTGCGAGCGGTAGCGCAAAGTGTTCAGCGCCATCGCCACGGCAACGAGCAGCATCAGGAAGCAGTCGACCGTGAGCCATTTGAAGTTTGGATCTGGCGGAAAAATGCGCATGGCGCCGACGTAGTAAGTGCCGAAGGTAGTGAAGAAGAGCAACGCCCAGCCGCCACCGATGCCGGTACGGCCAATGAGCCGATATCGCTCGCGCTTTTCAAGGTAGATACCGCCCACGAGAAGAAAGATTGATGCGAAAAGAGAGATGCCGACTTTTCCGAGCGGCCCGAGGGCGCCGAGTTCGTAGATGCCGAAGAGCGCCACTCCCACGACGAGAATGATGATTCCGAGTTTGTTCAGCCAGTTGGTACCAAGTGTCTCTTCCAGCGCGGAGACGGATTTCATCCGTTGCTGGAGAGTGGGCTTTGGCGCGGGTACACGAAACGCGGAGGCTGTGGGCGACGTGAATATGCGCGCGCCGGCATCGGGAGGAAGGTGCGCAGGTGGACATGCGGTGGGCGCTGCTGGCTTGATGTCGGCCGGTGTCTTGGCCGCTGCAGGCAAATCCAGCTTCGACTCTACAGGCGCGCGAGGCTTTTGGGCTGCCGTGCTCGGAGGAGTCCCTGCCGCGGGAGACGGTAAAATCGGGGCGGGCACTTGCGGCTTTGCCTCAGGCTGCAACTCAGGCTTTTTCTCTGGGCCTGGAAGCGATACAGGTGCGGGCAACTTAACTGGTGTTGGCAAGTCTACCCGTGAAGGCGGCGCGGGAGCTTCTTGGACTGGAGTTGCGGCGGCGCTGGCTGGACGCTCCGCAGCCTTTTCCGCGACCGGAGCAATCGGATGCGATTGTGAAGCCAGTTGGCGCTTGAGTTCCGCGACTTCGCGCTGAAATGAGGAATGCTGCCGCGAAGTCTCTTCCTTGAGCTGGTCCAGATTCGCGCGAAGCTTGCGGTACTTCACCAGCAGGAAAAGCGTGATGATGGGAGTAGCGAGTACCAGCAATCCAAACAACACAAGCATCAGCTCAGCCATGGGCATGGGGCGTCCTTGGTCGTGCTTGATCCTTTGTTCTGATGTTAGAACGACGGGGGAATAGAATCTTGCACTTTGTTTCCTGGACGAACACCTCAGTAACCGGGTACGCGCTAAGCTCCGTTAAATGAGCCACTTGAGGGATGCTTTGTCGCCGGGATGTGTCTCCCAAAATGGCCTTCGCTGTTAGTCGAGAGCAAATCGCGATGGAAATCGTAAAGGTGTGTGTTATACTTTGTCTGCGCTTAATACCTCGGTTGTGTTGTGCGGTCCCTCCGGTGCAGTGTTTGATCTGAGACTCCCCGCCTGCAGTTTCCTCCGTACGTCTTACGCGTAATCTAAAAGAAGCTGGCAAAGCAAGCCGCCGGTTCGCCCCAGAATTCGTGTGCGCGCCGCGACGGCTTCTGCCAGCAAGAAAGTAATATTGAATGTTGAATGTTTCAGAAGTGAATGCAGAGCGCTCTACGGAGCCTCTTGCAGAACGCTCTTCCGGTCCTCTCCCGGAACGCCCTTCCGGGCGATTTTCGGAAATGCCGATTTCTCCTTATGTGAAGGAAAGATTGGCCGCGGCGCGGTTTACCACGCCGACTCCGGTGCAGGCTGCAGCGATCCCGCAGGCTCTGGAGGGTAGAGATGTACTCGCCACCGCGCAAACAGGAACCGGCAAAACGCTGGCGTTCCTGATCCCAGTGATCGAGAAACTGCTCAAGGACAAGACGCCGGGCATCGCAGCGCTGGTGCTGGTTCCGACGCGCGAATTGGCGATGCAAGTAGTGGAGCAATTCAATGCACTACGCGGCAAATTGCTTCTTCCCGCAGCGCTGGTCGTTGGCGGGCTGTCCGAGGGCGCACAGCTTCAGGCCATCCGCAAGGGTGCGCGGCTGGTCGTAGCGACTCCGGGACGATTGGAAGACTATCTCGACCGCCGGCTTTTCCATTTCAACGTATTGCGAATGCTCATCCTCGATGAAGCAGACCGCATGCTCGACATGGGATTCCTTCCGGCGATCAAGCGGATCGTTTCGATCCTTCCGAAGGAGCGGCAGACGATGTGCTTCTCCGCAACGATGGAAGGCGACATGACGCGTATCGTGAAGGATTATCTTCGCAATGCCATGCGTCTCTCGTTTGGCTCGACGTCGAAGCCCTCGGAGAATGTGCGCGTGCAGGCCTTTGAAGTGGCCGTGGACCGCAAGCAGGAGATGCTGCAACGCTTGCTGGCCAAGGAAACGGGAAAGTGCCTGGTCTTCGCGCGGACGAAGCGCGGAGCGGAGCGGATCGCGGAAAGCCTGAATCGGCGGGGATTTTCCGCCGCCATGATTCATGGCGACCGCTCGCAATCGCAACGGACGACCGCGCTCGCGGGATTTCAGCAGGGGCGCTTCCGCGTGCTGGTGGCCACGGACCTGGCCTCGCGCGGGATTCACGTCCAGGACATCGCGCACGTCATCAATTACGATCTGCCGGAAGTGGCGGAAAACTTCATTCATCGCGTCGGGCGAACCGGGCGCAACGGCGGACACGGCGTGGCTTCGACGCTCTTCGTAAAGGAGCAACGATCCGAGTTGTTCCAACTGGAGCGCTCGCTCGGCATCAAGATGGAACGCATGCGAGCCGATGAAGGCTCTTCCCTGCCCGAGAAAGAAGCGCGAAAGCCCGTGAATCTGCTACGTGTGGGTTCACCAGGTTCCATCGAGAGGCGGGAGAGATTCGTGCTTCCTGGCGAAGTGTTCCAATCGCAGATGGAAAACTAATCGGTTAAGCCGTGAAATGAGTCGGGGCCCCAACCCTGTCGGGGCCCGTCTGCATTTTGGACCAAACGTGGGAAGATACCACGGTGCAGATTCGAGCTGCAGCCGCAAGCGATGCCGATGCGATTTGGGCGATCCTGGAGCCGATCATTCGGGCTGGCGAGACTTACACGCTTCCGCGCGACACGGACAAGGAAAGCGCGCTCGCCTATTGGCATTCCCCCGAACATGAGGTGTTCGTGGCGGAAGACAACGATGACATCGTCGGCACTTACTTCCTGCAAGCAAACCAAAAGGGCGGCGGGGCGCACGTGGCGAATTGCGGTTACATGACGGCGTCTTCGGCTACGGGCCGCGGCGTCGCACGCGCCATGTGCGTGCATTCCCTGGATCGCGCCCGCGGGCGCGGATTCCGCGCCATGCAATTCAATTTTGTGATCAGCACAAACGAGCGGGCTGTGCGGCTCTGGCAAAGCTTTGGCTTCGAGATTGTCGGCCGCCTTCCCGGCGCATTTCAACATACCACGCTCGGCTATGTCGATGCCTACGTCATGTATCGTGCTCTTTAGCGCGTTTGCGCTGACGAACGCGGCTGTGCTACACATGCTGGATGCCTGATTTTGCCGGTCCCGTCGAACGACTTATTGATGAATTAAAACATCTTCCCGGAATTGGCCAGAAGACCGCGCAGCGCCTGGCATTTCACCTGCTGCGCGCCGCGCCAGAAGACGCGCTGGCGCTGGCAGATGCCATTCGCGACGCGAAAGAAAAGATTCGCGCCTGCTCGGTTTGCCACAACATCACGGATTCAGACCCCTGCCTGTATTGTGTTGGCCCGACGCGCAGCAAGAAGACCATTTGCGTTGTGGAAGAACCATACAACATCATGGCGATCGAGAAAACGCGGACGTACAGCGGGATGTACCACGTGCTGGGTGGCTCGCTGTCACCGCTCTCAGGGCGCGGCCCGGACCAGCTCCATATCAAAACTTTGATCGAGCGGCTAAAAGGGGGGGCGGTCGAGGAGATTATTATAGCAACGAATCCCACGGCAGAAGGCGAAGCGACCGCAGTCTATCTGTCAAAATTACTCAAGCCTCTCGGCGTGCGTGTAACTCGCATTGGAGTGGGAATTCCCGTGGGCGCGGACCTCGAATATGCTGACGAAGTGACCATGCTAAAAGCGATGGAAGGCCGGCGGGATTTGTAAGACTCCGTTCTGGAAGCCGAGTCTCCCGACTCGGCTATTTCCCTGTTGCACAGCAAAGTCAAGAAGGATCCTCCCCGCCGAAAACGCCGCAAAATCACAGAAGGAAGAATAGGCGAGTTTGTTAAGGCAATAGAGGAACAGCCTCACAACTCTCAGTAGTTATAGGACTCTCTGGCGGATTGCTTCATTTCGATGTAGAGTTTGGATTCCACGGTGGCTGTCCTCCCACCCATCGAGTGGCAGCCGCCAAGCGGCCGACAGGAGGTGCGCTGATGCCAAGCCTGGCGCACTATGTGGCGCAGTACGATCACGAGCACGAATCCGCCTGGAACAAGGTCCTTCATGGCGTTGGCATCCCGATGATTTTCCCCGGAGTCATTCTTCTCATCCTTATGAAATGGCTCTTGGGGCAGCGTTTTTTATTGGCGGATGGTGTTCCCGTTTCTCGGCCACCGGATCGAAGGGAACCATCCGGCGTTTTTCCGGGGACTGATTTATTTGTTAGTTGGGTCGATCTGGGTCGCTAAAGAAGTAGGGGAGTTCCTGACCGGAACGCACCGCAAGCCGACCTCGGAGGGTACCACGGAAGGCCAGGCGACGAAGCAGTAGCACTAAAGCCGCTTGCTGGCGAGAGACGCAATTACACTGAGGGACGGTAATGGCTTGGATGGATGATTCCGGCGGCAATTTTGCCGACGAAACAACTGAAATGGTGCCCGAAGGCGTCGCAAACGAAAGCACGGAGTTGAGGAAGCGCCGCAGCACGCGGATCGTGCAGGCGGTTCCTCTCGTTGTGACCGGTGTCGATGCGCTCGGGCGGCCGTTCGTGGAGCGCACCTCGTCGCTCATCATCAATTGCCATGGCTGCCGCTACCAATCGAAGCATTACGTCCTGAAAAATATGTGGGTAACCATGGAGGTCCCCCACCCGGAATCGGGCCAGCTTCCGAGAACCGTGCGCGGCCGGGTGGCGTGGATACAGAGGCCGCGAACGGTGCGCCAGCTTTTTCAAGTGGCGCTGGAACTGGAAGTTTCCGGAAACGCGTGGGGGATCGCTTTTCCGCCAGAGGATTGGTTTCCATTTCCAGACCATGCGGAGACCGCAACCACGATAGAACTGCCCTTGGAGAGCGCGCCCTCGCATTCGCCCTCAGAGGAGGCGGATACGCCAGCGTCCGTAGCCGACCTTCCGGCCGCCGACGGGGATGACAACTTGCGGGTATTTCCGTCTCCGTCGAGCACGACGGATGCGTCTCTGCAACTGGCGCGGCAAGTGGCGCGGCTCGTAGCTGATGCCAAGCAGCAGATTCAAGCTGCGACGCGCGAGGCGGCTTCCCAAGCCGTCTCAGCGGAGAGGCGACTTTCTTTCGAACAGTGGGAGCAGAAATTCGCCGCCGGACGCGCGGAAATTGTCAATGAGGCGGAGCGGGCCATTGAAAAATTTCATGAGCAATCCGACGAACACGCGCGGACGGCACATGCGGCGGCGGCGGAAGCGTTACGCGCGGAATTGCCACGATGGCTGGCGCCGCAACTCGAGCAGCTCACGCGCGAGCTGACATCAAAGCTCTCCCAAGAAGGAGCAGCGCAGCGCAACGAAAATGCGCAACAAGTGGAAAGCATAAGCGATGCCCTGCGGAAAGCTTCCTATGACGGCGAGTGCGTAGCCACGAGGTTGAGAGCACAGGCGGAGCAAACACAGGCGCAGATCGCAGAACGGGCGGAGGCCGCGGCGCGGGCGCTGGACGAGGCAGCGAAACAAACGGAAACGATTGCGAGAGCGCAGAGCGAGGCCCTGACCGCGTGTGCGAAGGAGATTCAGCAGCAAGTGACGGCGGCGTTGACAAGCGCGCAATCTTCCTGGCAAGGGCAGCTCACGAATGAATTGGAATCAGCGCGGGCGAAGTGGCGCGAATCGGCCGGGAACACGCTCGCAGAGGCGCAGGATCGCGCGGCTGGCGGTCTGAATGAGCACCTGCGCGTGCTGATGTGTCAGTTCCAAGAAGAGTTGGAGCGGCACGCCTCGGTTATAAAGGATACCGCCGCCAGCGTGGCTGCGGAGTCCGAGCAGCGGATTAGCGCTCTGCGGGACAGCGTGCGGGAACAATCGCAAAGGCTGGAGTCCGTGCTGGGGCGGGCAAGCGAAATAAGCGAGCGGATCGAGCACCACTCGGAGCGGCTCGAAAGCGCCCAGCAACAGGCGCTGGGAGGATTTCAATCTCAACTCGATGACGTGTTGAGTTTGCACCGCAACGAACTTCACCGCAGGTCCGAATCTCTCTTCGAGGAGATTAACAATCGAATCCGGACCTCCTTTGAGGAATCCAGCCGGCAGACGCTGGAGCAGTTCCACCGTCAAGTCGAAGAAATGGTTCAGCCGCACATTTCAGGAGCGGAAGAAGCGGTTCACAGGCTCGCGGGAGGACGTTCCCTGCTGGATGCCGCGCTTACCCTGCAGCAGGACCGCATTCGCAACTCCGTGGATGAGGCGTTCGCGGAATCGCTGGGGCGTTTCCGGGAGAATCTCGGCGGCGCGGAAAAAATCCTGGAAGAAGCCTCTCAAACAGTGATTGGCCGCAACCTGACCGAGCTGGAGCAAAAAGTCAGCGACTTGCGGCACCAGGTCGTCGAGGAACTCTTGAAGTCGGCGGAATGGTACGAGAAGAAGGCGCAGACACAAATCCAGAATCAGGCGGACCGGGCGATCGAGCAAGCCGCGAATCAAATGCGGGAGAAAGCAGGAGAGATTTCCAGCGTGTTTGCGAGTGAGCTGGATCATTCCAGCCGCAGCTTCGTGGGACACACACAAACCCAGATGGAAGAAGTGGTGCGCGAAGGATTTGAACGGGCGCGGGCGCTCTTCGCCGAAGCAGCGGATACGACGGCGGCGGCGTTCACGGATGAGATTCAGCGGACCGGCCGCCAGGAGCTCGATGGCTTTGGCGAAGAGTTGCGGCACTCCGCGGAAGGCATGCGCGCGCAAGTGAATGAAGCTCACACAGAGCTGACGCGAAAACTAACTGGCGATCAGGAGGATTTCTTGCGGCGTTTCCAGGGGGCGATGGGCGGTGCGATTGAGGCCGGTGTGGGTGAGGCGCAGAAAAAAGTTCAGGAAGGCTTTGGACCGCTGCTGGAATCCTGGAAGTCCATGACGCAGGCCCATCAAAAAGAGATGGAACACGTGTACGGCGAGATGGGCGACCGCGCGGCTGAACAATACAAGAACCGGCTGGAAAATGTTTCAAACCAGTGGATGCTGGCAACGGTGGCGTCGCTGGACCACCAGTCGAGGGACATCATTTCCGGAATTGCAGCCACCGCCGAGGAAAAACTGCGCGAGGCGTGCGCCCAGGTCTTCGCGGGCGTGGGCGAATCCCTCCGCGAGCGGCTGAGAGAGATCGCGCAGAGTTTTACGCCGCAGCCAGAACCTGCCATCCTGGCAAAGAGCGCGAATACCGGGGCCTAAATCTCCAAGACGTCGGTGCTCCAAACAAAATAAGGATAGACTTCAGCGTTCGTTAGAGCCTCTGATTCGCCAGTTCCCGTCTACCCCGGTATAATCGCAAAGGTCTCAGTCCTAATGGCCAACCATGCCTATTTGCGCGTATGGACGCGCGACTTTTCCCAGGAAACAATGATCGCTGAATTCGCCCGGTTCCTGACGACCGCGCCGCTTTCCGCGACGCAGAACCCGTTTACCGAACTGGTCGTCCAGCCCGTGGACGCAACCGAGACGCCTGTCGCCGAATGGGACTTGCGCGCGCTGAAAATGGGCCCGGCGGAGGTCGCGGCGCTGGCGGTACAGCACCTGAACGCGGACTCCGCGTACATTGTCGCCGCAAAGTGGGACCTGTGGGAGTTTGACATCGAGAGCTTGAAGTGGCAGCACAGGCCAGAGCCGCTCGTCTTGACATGCCACGGGCCAGAATATGACGACGGCCTTGCCAGGACGGCGGGGCACTTCATGGCAGATTTGGGCTTTGAACACTTCTTTACGGGTCACGGCGGACTACTCGCGCCGGGGGCGGCCTCGAATCCATTCGATTCGTCAGATCATCCGATGGAGCACCGGTTCCGGCAATGGATGGCGGCAAGTGGCAACCTGAAGGAATATCACGCCAGGACAAGGGAAAACATCAAACAATTGTTCGATTGGCTGGAAGCGATTGAGCGGGCGCTGCCTGTGGAACGCGCGGAGTTGTCGTCTGAAGGAGAGGAAAACTTTGAGGCGCGGCTGGATGCGATTCTGGCACAACGTTAGTGCATTCAACTCTTGGGCAAACCGGAGTCGCGGAATCCTTCCCCGAAAGGCGCGCAACAGATAGAATTGGTGAGTGTATTGCGCATTTGGTTGGACAGGTTCGGATGTGCGGCTGGTGCAAGCGCTGGGCATGTTGGAATGAATTGGGACGGCCGGACGAATCGTGGAGATTGAGTTTTCACACCCAAATCGGCTATGGAAAAAACCTCACAAAGCGACTCTACGCGTGCTAACGGGGCAGGCCTCGCACCGTCTTTCCTAGAGAAGGCGATCGGAGCTGGCGCGGCCCGAACCTGGAGAATCCCTCTGCATTTATCGGCAGGTCTTTTGTCTCTGTCTATTCTTCTGGGCGGATGCGGCTCGGATGCTAAGCAGTCCGCGGCCCAGGTGGAAGCAAAACCCGCCGAGCCGGCCATTCCCGAAGAGATTCAAGCGGCGGCGAAAGGCCTGCTCGGAAGCGAGTCACAAGTGCTGGCATTTGGGGATCTGGCGAAGAATGGCAAGCAGGCTTTTCTTGTGGCAAACGTAGTCCCAAAAACACCTACCAATAATTTGCCGGGAACGATTGTGACTCGCGCGGTCGTCGCGGAAAACACCGACGGAAAATGGGCGGAAGTCCTGCGCTGCGATGAACACTTGAAGAACCAAAGAGGGTTCCTGGCCTTGACGCCGCTGTCCCAAGTCACCGGCTGGCGGCTGCAATTTGAGCAGAGTGATATAAAGGGTCTGGAACTCTACTTTACGCCGCTGAAAGGCACGACCGATTCACACGTGTTGCCTATCGGAGTGCGGTGGAATCCCGTGACGAAGAGATACCAATCGCTTGACCGGACCTACGAGCACTTCCTCCTCGAGGCCACATCCTTGGAAGACGCGAGGTCTTCACTGCGATGAGCTCGGCAGAGACCTCCAACGCCGCAGCGGCCTCCAATAGCGCTGTGGCCTGCCCCCCGAAAAAAGATCTGTCAGGCCTGTTCCCGTATCTGCGGCGCTACACCGGAGGCATTATTTTCGGCCTGCTTACGGTCGTGCTGATGGGAGTCATCGGCAACGTTCTCCCCCTGGCCATCGGCATCATGACGGACACCCTCGCTGGCAGTCCGGCGCCCTTCGAACACTCATCGAGCGTCGGCGCTCCGCTCCTTGCGCTTCCACACCTGTCAACGCTGAGCCGTTCGATTCCCTATTACGCACCGAGCAGCCGCCGCACTCTCGGCATCTACTGCCTTATCGTCGTTCTTTGTGTCGCCATCAAAGGTGTTCTTTCCTTCTCTGCCCGCTGGGTCCTCATCGGCGTCTCCCGCGACATCGAATTCGATATTCGCAACGATCTGTTGAAGCGTCTCCTGAAGCTCGAACCCGAATTCTACGTCCGCAATCGCACCGGCGAACTGATGTCGCGCGCCACAAACGACCTAAACGCTGTGCGCATGGTGCTGGGCCCGGGCATCATGTACAGCGCGACTACACTGGTCACCATGATCATGGCCATCCTGGTCATGGTCACGCTTTCGCCCTCGCTCACACTCTGGGTCCTGCTCCCTGCCCCAGTCGTCGCCGTTGCCGTCTGGTTTTTCGGCAAAACGATTCACGACTTGTACGAAAGCATCCAAGCGGCGCTCGCTACGCTCACCGCCCGCGTTCAGGAAAATCTCGCGGGGGTTCGCATCGTGCGCGCCTACGCGCAGGAAGAGGCGGAAATCCGAGGATTTGACGAGCCCAACCGCGAGTACGTCTCCCGCAACATCCGCCTGATCCGCACCTGGAGCATGTTCATGCCCTCGCTCCAGGCGCTCATTGGAACAACCTTCCTGATCGTGCTCTGGCAGGGCGGCCATCAACTACTTCGTGGCCAGATTTCCCTCGGCGCGCTCATTGCTTTCAACGGTTACCTCACCCAATTGGTTTGGCCCATGATCGCCCTCGGCTGGGTTACCAATATTTTTCAGCGCGGCGCCGCCTCCATGGGCCGGCTGAATTACATCCTCACCGCCCAACCAAACATTGACGATGGCCATGTAAAAGTGCCGGAAGGCATCAAGCCTCACGGCGAAATCGAATTCCGCCATCTTAATTTCACTTATCCGACGACCCTTTCCGGAGCGGGCTCGAACGGCTCTTCGAAGTCCAATGGCAACGGCTTTCATCCAGTGCTGCACGACATCAATTTGAGAGTTCCTGCGGGCTCCACGCTTGCCATCGTCGGCCCCACGGGCAGCGGCAAGACCACGCTCGCGGCTCTCATCGCGCGTCTCTGGGAAGCGCCGGATGGCTCGGTGCTGATCGATGGCCGTCCGATTCGCGACTGGCCTCTCGCCACTCTGCGCCAAGCCATCGGATTCGTGCCGCAGGACACCTACTTGTTTGGCGAGACCATCGGCGGCAACATCGCTTTCGGGCTGCCCACGCACGACGAACCGCGTGTCCAGGAAGCCGCAGAAATTGCCAGCCTCCACAGTGAAGTTCAAAGCCTTTCCAAGTCCTACGAGACCATGGTCGGCGAGCGCGGCATCACCCTATCCGGCGGCCAGAAGCAACGGGCGGCGATCGCCCGCGCCGTTGTTCGCGATCCGCGGATTCTGATCCTCGACGATTCGCTCTCCAGTGTGGACACGCAAACGGAAGAACGCATTCTGCAGAGCTTGCGCGGCATCATGGCGGGCCGTACAACGATTCTGATCTCGCACCGTACGTCGACTGTTCGCGACGCTGACCAGATTGTCGTCTTGGTTCACGGCGCCATCGTCGAGCGCGGGACTCACGACGAGTTGCTCGCTCGCGGAGGCTACTACGCGGATTTGTACCAGAAACAGTTGCTGGAAGAAGAGCTCGAACGCGCATGAGCAACCTGCACGAAGAAGAGGCCCTCGGCAAAGCGTATGATTCGCGCTTGATGCGGCGGCTTCTGCAGTACATGAAGCCGTACCGCGGGCGCGTGGCGCTGGCAATCCTCCTCGTTGCGGTGGTTACTCCGCTGGAGCTCGCGCCTCCGCTGATTTTTCGAAAAGCCATTGATGGCTACTTCGTCCCCGCAGTAAATCATGCTATTCCGGAAGGGTCCGCATGGTCAGGCATCATGTGGCTCAGCCTGCTGTATTTGGCCGTGCTCGCATTCGATTTCCTTGCCCAGTATGCCCAGATTCGTATCATGCAGCGCGTCGGCCAGCAGACCATGTACGACATGCGCCGCGAAATTTTCAGCCACCTGCAGCGCTTGCCGATGAGTTATTTCGACCGCAATCCAGTGGGCCGTCTCGTGACTCGTGTGACGACGGACGTCGATGCCCTCAACGATCTGTTCGCCGCCGGCGTCGTCACCATGATCAACGATTTTTTTCTGCTTGTGGTCATGGCTGGCCTGCTTTTTGCTATCGACCGCCGCCTTGCGCTGGACACCCTTGCCGTCCTCCCGGGCATCCTGGTCGTCACCCTGATCTTTCGCAAATTCGTCCGCGACGCCAACCGCCGCATCCGCACGGCCATCGCCCGCATCAATGCTTTCCTTCAGGAATACATTTCCGGAATGAGCGTGGTGCAGCTCTTCAATCGCGAGCGCAAAGCCATGCAGGAATTTGAAGGGCGCAACCGCGACAATATGCTGGCCTGGCGCGATGCCATCCTCGCCTATGCTCTTTTTTATCCGGCCGTCGAATTCCTCAGTTTCGCCACCATTGCCTTGATTTTCTGGTCGGGCGGAAATCGCATTCTTTCCGGCGCGCTCACTCTTGGCGTTCTCACCGCGTTCACCATGTTTGCCCAGCGTTTTTTCCGGCCGATTCAAGATCTCAGCGAGAAATTCAACATTCTCCAGTCGGCTATGGCCGCATCGGAACGTATTTTCAAGCTGTTGGATGAGCCGGTGTCGATTGAATCGGACCCGAATGCCATCCCTCTCGTTCAGCCGCGCGGTGAAATCGAATTTCGAAATGTTTGGTTCAGCTATCGCAACGTTTCCGAGCCAGCCGACGAGGATTGGGTGCTGCGCGATGTCTCGTTCCGGGTTGAGCCGGGTCAAACCTTCGCCATCGTCGGCCACACTGGCGCGGGCAAAACCACTTTGATTTCTCTTCTGCTTCGTTTCTACGATGTGCAGCGCGGGCAAATTCTGCTCGACGGGAAAGACATTCGAACCATCGAGCTGCAGGATTTGCGGCGGCAATTCGGCATCGTGCTGCAGGATCCATTTCTCTTTACTGGCACGATTGAAACCAACGTCCGCCTCGGCACCGCGGGCATTGACAATCACACCGTTGAGCAGGCCTTGGAGGAAATCGGGCTTGGCGAATTCATACGCTCGCTCCAGGATGGCATCACAACCACCGTGAACGAGCGCGGCTCAACGCTCTCGGTCGGGCAGCGGCAGCTCATTAATTTCGCACGCGCCCTGGCGCACAACCCGCGATTCCTCATTCTGGATGAAGCCACCTCCAGCGTGGATACCAAAACAGAAATGCTAATCCGCGAAGCGCTGAACCGCCTGCTCTCTGGACGGACCGCGCTGGTCATCGCTCACCGATTGAGCACGATTCAGCACGCGGATCGCATCCTTGTATTTCACAAGGGCCGGCTGCGCGAGCATGGCGCGCACCAGCAGCTCCTCGCAGAGCGCGGGATTTACTTCCGCCTCTATCAGCTCCAGTACAAAGAGCAGGAATTGCATCTCCCGATCGAAGCGAATGGCGCCGCGGAACCGTCCGCCCTTCCGGCCAGCGACTGATCGCCGCAAAACTGCACATGCCACCAATTCCGCTCCTTCTCTCCGCAGGCGAAGCTTCCGGAGACATGTACGCCTCCCAACTCGCGACAGCATTAAAACGACGCCTGGATGTGGCTATTTTTGGAATGGGCGGGCGACAGATGCGCGCAGCAGGCGTTGAGATCATCACGGATTATTCGGAAGTTTCGGTCGTGGGAATCACCGAAGTGATAAAGCGCTTACCTTCGTTGGTCCGCGCCATGCGGCATCTCGTGGAGGAAGCGGCGCGCCGCAAGCCACCCCTCGCCGTTCTCACGGACTTTCCTGGATTTCATCTCCGTTTGGCGCGCAAGCTGGGCCCCAAGGGCATTCGCAACGTCTATTACATATGCCCGCAATTCTGGGCCTGGCGGCCCTGGCGGGTGAACCTGGTCAGGCGGCGGTTTGCCAAGGCGCTGTGCATCTTTCCCTTCGAAGAAAAGTTTTACGCGGATGCCGGCGTGTCTGTGAAATTCATAGGTCATCCGCTCGTGGGAAACGTGAATCCCACGCTGACGCGGGAATTATTTTGCAAGAAATACGGTCTGGGAGATGGATGCCGCATTCTCACTGTCCTTCCCGGGAGCCGCGGTGGAGAAATAGCGCACCATGTGCCGGTCCTGGCTGAGGCGTTGGCGGAGATTAAGCGAACTCTGCCAGGCCGCCTTGAAGTCGTCGTCGCCGCAGCTCCCGGGCTCGACGTGGAGCGGCTCAAATCGAAGTTTCCTCAGGGCGGAGGCGTGCATTTTGTTGAGGGCGACACCTACAATGCGATAGCCGCAGCGGACCTGGCCATCGTCTCCAGCGGCACTGCTACCGTGGAAACGGCCCTCCTCGGGAGGCCCATGATTGTCGTTTATCGCCTGTCGCCGCTCACCGCCCGCTTGGCCAAGCCGCTCCTCAAGACGAAGCATTTCAGCATGGTAAATTTAATCGCTGGGTGCGCCGCGGTGCCTGAATTGATCCAGGACGACTTCACTCCCAAGCGCGTAGCCGAAGAAGCCGCGAAGCTTCTCGATCCCTCAGCAGCAGGCCAAGCGCGCGTGGAAGAGATGCAGCGCGCGCTGGCGGAGGTCCGCAGGCGGCTTGGGCCGCCCGGAGCGGTAGATCGGGCGGCCGATGAGATTGTCGCACTCCTCCAAGTAAGCAAAAGCAACGCGAAGTGAGGGGTTTGGTATCCTATATAGGTGCATAAGTCTGTCCGATTGAACCTTCTTGAAAGGGGTCCGATGACCCGGAGTCGAAGAATTTTTGGCGCGATTTGCGCTTTCTCAGTAGTCCTCCTGTTTTGCGCTGACGGGTCTTTGCGCGCGCAGTCGCCCCGTCCCACGAATTTTCTCGCTGAAAATTACGACGTCTCCGCAACTGTGGACGCCATCGGGCAATCCATCTCCGCGACCGCGAAGATTACTTTCAAGGCCGTGGAAGCTTCCAGCAGCGTGCGCGTCGAATTGCATCCCAATCTCCAGGTCAAGGAAGTCAAGTCGGCGGACGGAAAGGCCCTGACCTTCGAGCGCGACAATCAGAACTCGCTGATCGTCGCCGTGCAATTGCCCACGCCGGTGGCTACCGATGGCCATGTTACGTTGACATTTGCCTATGCCGGTATTTTGGCCAACGAAGAGAACAGCCCGGTGCCGGGCATTCGCGCCGCCGTTATCAACAAAGATGGCGCTTACTTGCTCTTGCCGGCTCGCTGGTTCCCGCTCACCAATTTCCCGTCGAACCGCTACACCGCCACATTCCGGCTGAATGTTCCCGATTCTTTCGCAGTGGCGGGCACAGGCAAGGCTAGTGCGCCGACGCCCATGGCCGGAAAAAATGCCGTGGAAGGTGGCAGGCTCCTGTACACCTTTGAATGCAAGAACGCCGCGCCCAACGGCTCTTTCGTTGCCGGCAATCTTCAGCTCAATCCGTCTCAAGCAGAAGGCGTTCACGTTTCGGTTTACGCGCCCCGGGCCGCATCCGCCAATGCTGCTGAATTTGCCGCGAGCGTGGCGCGTTCCGTAGTTATCTTTTCCGACCTTTTTGGGCCGCTCCCCGATCCCACATTCACGCTGATTCAAATTCCGGACGGAACGTTTCGCGATTTTGCCGCCCCTGGAGTCTTGTTGCTCAGCCAGCGCGCCTGGGACCCCAAGTTCAGCGACCGCACGATTGCGCGCCTGGTGGCCTCGCAGTGGTGGGGAGTTCAAGTCATGCCGGCCACCCCTGGAGACGTCTGGATCAGCGATGGGTTGGCGCGGTATTCCGAGGCCCTCTACGCCGAGCAAAGTACCAGCCGTGAAGCAGGTTTGAAAGCGGTGGATGAATTTGCGGTTGGCGCCTTGATGTATGAAGACGCTGCCCCCATCGCGCAAGCGGCGCGCCTCGCCCCTTACTCACCCGACTACCGTTCAGTTGTGATGAACAAGGGGGCGATGATCTTTCACATGGTACGCGCCATGATGGGCGAAGCAGCTTTCAAAATGGCGCTGCGCGATTTCTATTTTCAATTCGCGGAGAAATACGCGCGCATCGAAGACTTCGAAAATATCGCCGAACGCCGTGCGCAAGCTGCCGTCAAGCCGCCAAAGGAGCCTCCGAACCTGCGTAGCTTTTTCGTGCAATGGCTGAATTCAACGGGGGTGCCGGAATTTTCCATCGAATATGTCGTGTACCGGACGCCGAAGGGATTCCGCGTAAACGGCAAAATCAAGCAGCCGTTGGACACCTTCCGGATGCCCGTGGAGCTGCGCATTGATACCGAAGGGAATCCGGAGCTGAAAACGGTTGACGTCATCGGCACGGAATCGGGATTCACGGTGGAGACGTTCGGCCGCCCCAAACCCGGTGGAATCAAGATTGATCCCAATAACTTGATCCTGAAGGGCAGCACCTCGTTGCGCGCGCGTGCGGCAATTGCCCGCGGCGAAGAACTCGCCGAGCAATGGAAGTTCTACGATGCCGTGGCGCAATACCAGCGCGCCCTCTCGATTCAGCCGGGCCGGCCGCTCGCGAATTTCCGCATGGGCGAGGCGTTCTTCTACCAGAAGAATTTTCAGGCCGCAGCTAACGCCTTCCGCGAAGCTCTGCAAACTGTGCCCGAGCCTTCGGAAAAGTGGACCGAGGTGTGGAGTCACATCTATCTGGGAAAAATTTTCGACCTGCTGGCACAACGCGAACGCGCCGTCAACGAATATAGCAAAGCGAAGCAGACCAACGATGACACCGGCGGCGCGCAACAGGTCGCGGAAGGCCTCCTGAAAAAAGCCTATTCGGAAGGCGGCACTTCGGTCGCCGCGCCCGCGACGACCGGAGCCGCCAAACCCACCGCCGCGGCCATCCCGCCCCCAGCCTCCGGCGAAAAGCCCGTCCTGAAAAAACCCAGTCCCTTTTCACAATAAGCTTCAGTCTTTCTGACGCCGCACTTCCGCCCGAGTGCGTCGTGCACCGCTGCGTCTTCGCCTACCGCCCCGATTCCCGACAGAATCCTTCAAAGCCAGCGGGAGTCACCATGATCAGTGCCTTCGCTACCGCCGTAGTCCGGCACAGGGGGATCCTGCGAGCGACGCGGTGCGTAACGTGGGTCTCTGTAACTTCGCGAATGCAAAGGGCGTCTAAAAGTATAGAATTGTTCACAACAAATTCGCGCGCTCCCTGCGCGGCGGGGGCTTTCAAGGAGTAACTCTATGGCGCGCTTTGTCCTTCGCGATTCGGTCCCGAGCAAGATTTTGTTTATTGCTGCCTGCGCGCTCGCCTCTGCTTGCATCCAACCTCCCCTGGCAACGGCGCAACGCGTCGGCGGCCACGTTGGCGGGGGCGTGCATCCGATGAGTGGCGCACGCATGGCCCCGCCGCCACGTGTGGTTGTTCCACCAGCTCCACGCACAACGGTTTCTCGGCCTCGTGTTATCACTAGTCCGCGCCTGACCGTCCTGGGCGCGCGTTTAGGTCTTCGGCCGAGCCCGAATAACCTCTTTCGCCGCCGTCTTTTCTTTCGCGCACCCTTTTTCAGGTTTGGGCCAGCCTTCGCATTCAATTCCTCTTGGTGGCAGAGCTGCAGCCCGTACTGGATCTGGGAATACTACTGCAACGGTTTGCCATTCTATGGCTATGGGTATGGATACGGTTTTGAGAATTACGTGACTTTGCAGCCGTACGAAGCTCCCGCATACCTGTATGCCTCAGAAGAACGCGAGCTAGTGTGGCTCTATCTGAAAGATGGCACGGAGTACACCGTGAGCGACTACTGGTTTGTCAACGGCGAGGTCCATTTCATCGTCGTCGAAGAGGGCGGCGCGAAATCCATCGGGCAAACGATTCCCCTCGACGACCTCGATGTGCAGAAAACCGTCGATGTCAACACCAGGCGTGGATTCCGCGTCATCATGCGCAACGAGCCCCTCGAACAGTACATCCACGATCATCCCGATCTCATACCCCCACTGCTCGAGCCTCCCCCAAGGAACTAACGGCGCCTTTTAGTCGAAGCTCAGTAGGACTGCGAAGGTCCGCGCAGAAATCGAAGTCTACCCCAATGCGCTGCACAGTTGGTGCGTGCCCGACAGCAAAGCGGCCGAGAGCAAACAGGATGCCAAGCGCGCTTGGCGCAAGCTGGTGGCTTTGTACAAACAGGCGCTGTGAGATTGCCGACTGAGCGCGCTTGCACAGCCTCGCCCTTTCGCGGCGAACCTCGACGCGGTCGAAGGCAATGAGGCGCGAGCAAAGGAAGATCGTGGGCGGTCTGGCGACCGCTTGGAAACTAGGTCATAATCGCAATTTCCCTTGACTGAATCTATCCGTATGGTATAATTACAAGTAGGGAAATCTCCAAGAGTTCTAGGCGCGGCAGCTTGCTGCCGCTTTTTTGTTTTTGGAGCCCTCTCAGCATTAAGCACCTTTTCTTCAATCACTTGCGCACTCTTTTGCAATTTGCGCAAAAGTGCTGATTTTTAAGCCTCTTGTTTTCAAGTGCTTGCGCACTCTTTCATTTTACGTAGATTACTAAGCCCTTTAGCCTCTATCTGTTGCGCACTCATTTGCAAAACATAGGGGTGGCGGGGTACCTCGGTAGCGTAATTCTCAAGTCTTACTTGAAGAGCGCTTGAAACCTTCAGATAGGTAAGACCTTATACACTGTTTTCCATCAAATGAGCTGTGCCAATGCCCGACAAGCCCAACAGAGGAGTTTCTGGTACGCCTTTGCGCTGAACGAGCACCTGAAACTGCTCGCCCATCCCTTCGGGATAGATCAGTGTCTTAAGTTGGAGCCGCGCACGAATCTGGTCGGACTCGGACTGCCCCCTGTCATAGAGGTCCGCAAACTCATTCCCCTGCCCCAAGGCGAGCAGAAAAGCGGTCTGAGAGGTAAAGCCCGCAGTTTCGAGGCCTGATCGTTTTCCCCAGGTTTCGAGTGCAGTGAAATTGACGTGCGCGGTCAAGTCCTGCTTGCCCGGTGAAGCGTAATAGTCTTCGCTCGCGCGGTGGTCCCGATAGGCAAGCAGCGTCCCTCGCATGTGGTGATCGTCAAACAGATCTGCGGCCGGATGCCCATAGTCCACCGTCAGCACGTATCCGCGTTCGAGGCGCCGGCCGACTTCTGTGATCCAGTCGCAAGCTTCGAGGCCAGCCTCGGCCTGTTGTCCCTCACGCAGGACCACTCGTTGCATCGCGAAATATTCGTTAATGGCGCAAGTGGAGAGTGGCGCGGTAACATCTACAAATTGTCCATCGCGGAAACCGACAAAAATTTCTTTCAATGCCCCGCTCTCCACAGTGATCCTGTGCACCGGCAAGGCATCCATCAGCTCATTGGAAAAAAGACAACCCGACGGAACGTGAGCAGGCATCTCGACCGAAGAGGCGAAATGTCCTGCTGCGGAGTGGCGTTCCAGTCGAATTGCGGCCTGCGTTCTTCGCGCGGCAGACCGCTCCACCGCCATATACCTCAGCGCTTCATAGAAGGCGGGAAATTTTCCCTCGCAAAAGTCGAGCACGTGCATCGCGAGACTCCCGACGCCTGCTCCCGTTTCCACCAAGGTGAATTCCTCCGGGCGTCTCAGTTTGTCCCACATTTCAGCGAATTGCCGCGCGAGGAGACGGCCAAACACAGGATGCACATCAACGCTGGTGTAGTAGTCGGCGAAACGCGGCGCGTCTGCCATGCTGTAGTACCCGTGGACGGGATGATAGAGGCACTCACGCATATAATCCGCGAACGTGAGTGGCCCGTAACGGCGAATCCGCTCGGCGATCAGCTCGGCCAGTGGTGTCACGCGCCCGTAGCTCCCGTAGTGTCGGAAACTGTCTCGGCCTGGATTTTCGTCCAAGCCCGCTTGAAGATTCCTTCGGCGACCTCATCAAACAGCACGAAGTAAATGGTTTCGACCGAGGTTTCGCCGCCCAGGTGCTGTGCCGAAACGCGCAACATGATTTCCGCACAATCTTTTAGAGGAAAGCCCGCGATTCCCGTGCCCACGGCTGGAAAGGCAATGGATTTCAGCCCGCGCTCATTGGCGATCTTCAAAGAATGAGACGTGGCGTTCCGCAAAGACTCCGCACTGGTCCTTCCCCCAAGTTGCATGCTAGCGGCGTGAATCACGAAGCGGGCTTTCAACTTTCCACCCGTCGTGATGGCGGCGTAGCCCACGGGAATGCTGCCGATGGCGTTGCATTCCTTCTGGACGGCCTCTCCGCCCTTGCGGTTGATCGCGCCCGCAACGCCGCCGCCAAGAATCAGATCGTTGTTCGCCGCGTTGACGATGGCATCCGTATCCATCTCCGTCAGGTCGCCCTGCTGAATCACGATCCTATCTGCAAGCGCTGTCATCTTGGATCATCTCTGGAACTTCGTTAACGATAACGACTTCTTTCCCCATGCGGCTTGCCACCTGGCGGCAAATCTCAACCGTTTCTTCGGACGTGTACGGCGTCTTCACCAGCTCGATGAGTTTCATTTTCGGGACCGGATTGAAAAAATGCATCCCGATGCAGCGGTCCCGCGAAACAGTGACATCCGTGAAATCCGTGATCGAGAGCGAGGAGGTATTGCTAGCGAAAATCGCTCCGGCCTTGGCGAACTTGTCGAAAATCGTGAAGAGCTCCAGCTTCATCTCCAGCTCTTCCGGAACGGTCTCAATAATAAGCTCCGCGTCACGAATCGCTTCTTCGATGGTTCCGGCAGTTTTGATCAGGGAGAGAGCACGATCTCTCGCGCTGGAATCGGCTTTGCCTCGCGCTACGCTTTCGTTAAAAGATTGGCGAATCCAAGCGACGCCCTGCTCAAGAACGCGCGGCGAAACATCTTCGAGAACGGTCTTGTAGCCGCCAAAAGCAGCGGCGTACGCAATGCCCCGCCCCATCGTGCCCGCGCCGACGACCGCAATGGTCTTTACATCCATCCTTGCGTCTCCATTCCAGTCGCGTACGTCGCGCGGCATCAGGCCCGGCCCTGCTGGAAGTTTGCGCCCTACTCACTGAAAAGTTTTCAATATCGCGGAACCCTTGGATCAACATCGACGGACCACCGTTCGATCCCGCCGGCAAGAGATTTTGCTTCCTCGAAGCCTTGAAGGCGCAGCCAGGCTGCGGCATCCAGGCTCCGCATTCCGTGGTGGCAATAACAGATCAGTTCGTCCACATCCGGAAGCTTATGCAGACTCGCCGCCAGCGATCCAAGCGGAACAAGTTTCGCCCCCTCGATGCGGCAGAGGTCATATTCCCAGGGCTCCCGCACGTCCACAAGAATCAGCTTTTCTCCACGGTCGAGCCGCTCCTTCACTTCCGCCGGCTTTATTTCCAATTCATCCATTCATCTTCCCTTCCAAACCGGAGCTGTCTTTTCAAGGAAGGCGCGCACGCCTTCCTGTGCATCATGCGTCTTCATCAACTCGGATAAGTATACGCGTTCCACTTCTTCGAGCTGCTTCGCAAAATCGTTAGCATGCAGGTGCCGAAGCGTCCTGCTCGTCAGACGAAGCACGGCCGGACTCAGCGCCTTTAGCTCTTCGAGCAGGCCATCCAACGCCGCTGAAAGCTCGCAATCGGGAACCACGCACGTGACAAGGCCCAGGCGGTGCGCTTCGGCTGCGCTGATTTGATGCCCGGTGAGAATGAGATGTTCCGCGGCGCGGATTCCGATGAGCTGCGGCAACGTCACCAGAGCAACGGGTGGAAAGCAGCCCAGCTTGATTTCGGGCTGTCCGAATTGCGCGGTTTCCGTTGCCAAGACGAAATCGCAAAACGTGGCGAGTTCCATACCGCCGCCGAGGCAATGACCGTGTACGACGGCAATTTTCACGCAATCGGCCCGTGCGAGTCGCCGAAAGACCGCGTGAAGCGCCGATAACATTTTTTCAACACGCTCGGGCGTGTGATCCGCAACATCAGCGCCAGCGCAAAAAGCCCTTGTCCCTGCGCCCTGAAAAATTACGAAGTCGCACTTCGGCAACGCCCGGCCAAGCGCCGCATCCAGTTCCTGCATCATGGGGATATTCAAGATATTGAGTGGCGGACGATCCAGGGTGATCCAAGCCGTTCGGTGCTCGACCCGCAACTGAACGGTTTCTTGTTGACTGGCCATATTTTCTGGTGAGTTTTACTCGTGACGGCTACTTTCCCTGAAATTTCGGAGCTCGCTTTTCCAGGAACGCTCGAATCCCTTCGTGGCAGTCGTCCGAAAGGTAACAACGAATCTGTTCCTGCACTTCATGTTCGAGAGCTCGCGCCAGTTCCTTCTCCTGGCTGGCGAAAAGACATTTCTTCACGGCCCGGATCGCCAGGGTTGGTCCTTGTGCAATTTTCTGCGCGAGCGTTTTCACTTCCGCTTCGAGCTGCGCGGCGGGGACAACGTGATTGACGATTCCAAGGCGAAGTGCGGTTTTTGCATCAATCATCTCCCCCGTGTAAAAAAGTTCTACCGCTTTCGAGGGGCCAACCAACTGGGGCAACAGGTAGGTGCCACCATAATCAGGAAATAGTCCGACCTTCGCGAAATTCTGTCCAAAGGTGGCTTCTTCCGAGGCAATCCGAATGTCCGCAGCCAGGGCGACGTTCATTCCTGCGCCAGCCGCGGCGCCGTTTACAGCCGCGATCACCGGCTGCGGCATCGTGCGCATCTTGAGTATCATCTGCATCCCCGCTCGCAGGATTGGCCCAAGTTCGTGCGTGGCGCCCGTCTGCCTTCCCTTGCCCAGCGCGCCAAGATCCCCGCCAGCGCAAAATGCGCGCCCCGCGCCGCTAATCACTACCACGCGAACGCTGTCGTCCTTCGCCAAACGGCCCAGCGCGTCATTGACCGCCATCGCCAGTTCGTTATTCAAGGCGTTCAGGCGGTCCGGACGATTCATCAGGACTGTCGCGATTCCGTCGTGCTTCGTTTCCAGGATGACAGGAACGTTTTGTGCAGGTTGTGGAGAATTGCTCATGGGTATTGTCCTTAGTGCCCTCTTTCGTCGAACTCTTTCCCAATGCGAGCCACCAATTGCGCGAGCTTTCGAAAATGCCGCAGCTTCTCGCTTCTGCCCACCGTATTGGCGCCGCTCGTGGATGGCAGGACATAGACGCGCGCGCCGTAGAGGAGTTCTTTCTGAATTCCAAATTTGCACTTGCGCTGCGAGAACTGCTCGTACGTCAGCTTGCCGTTGAACGCCACGACGTGAGGAGCGTACTCCTCCAGTTTCTGGGAGAGGACGATGCGTCCTTCGGCAAAGTCCTCGCGTTTCAATTCTTCGACGCCCTTAGTGGGACGCTTCACCAGGTCCGTAAGCCCAATGCCGAATTCTATCACCCGCTTGTCGTCGTGATAGTCGAACGGCTCGGGAACGACTCCGCCCTGGAACAGCAGCGGCCAGAACTCATTTGCGCGCCCGGCATAATAATGACCCACACGAACGGAAGATTCACTCGGATTGCAACCGACAATCACCAGTCTCATGCCTTTTCGGAGATGATCCGGCAGCGTTCTCATGGCGTCAGCTTACTATGCTTTTTGATCGTTCTCGCTTGCCTTTACTCTTTGCAGTACGTTTCCTAACACAGGAAGGCAGCCTCGCTTTGGGTCCTCGCTACAAACCACCACGTGCCGAACCAAACTATTATGCCGTAAAGACTTATGAAGGCAATCATCACGTTAAACGCCATAACAGGTCACCATCGGCTCGAAACACTACCTGCCCGGTATATCCTAACCAAGGCTCGTTGCCCTCAAAGTCCTGTAACTTTGTCATCTTTCCTGAATCTTACAACTGGACCCATCATCCAAAGAAGAGTAAAGACCGAGGTGATTCGGTGCTCTCTGGGGTTATGATGGGGACGAAAGCGAGGCCGCAGGCCTTCTTCGGCATGCTCCACCCATTGAGTGCTACAAATCCACACCGCTTGCCTTCCAGCGTCGCACGCGACGACGAGCATCTCCTCGTCGCCGCCGCCAAGCGCGGCGATGGCCAGGCCTTTGAGGAGCTGGTAAACCGCTACGAAGCGAAGATTTTTCGTCTGACCATGAATATCACTCGGAATCACGAGGATGCCGAAGACGCCATGCAGGATGCGTTCCTAAAGTCTTATTCCCACCTCAAGGATTTTCAGGAAGACTCCCGCTTCTATACCTGGTTGGTGCGCATCGCCGCGAACGAAGCGCTGATGCGCTTGCGGAAGCGCCGCGGCAACCATTTCTCCATAGATGAACCCGTCGAAGGCGAAGAAGAGCTGATACCTCGCGAGCTTGAGGATTGGGGGCCGAGCCCCGAGCAGCGTTTCGCGCAAACCGAAATGCATGAAATTCTTTCTGACGCGATTGACAAGCTGGAGCCGGATTTTCGGGTCGTCTTCGTGCTCCGTGACGTCGAAGAACTTTCCACCGAGGAAACTGCCCAGGCTCTGGGAATTTCGGTTCCCGCGGTAAAATCCAGGCTCCTCAGGGCCCGTCTCAAGCTTCGCCAGAAATTAGACCGTCATTTCCGCAAGGATCTTGTCCATTGAACTGCCGGGGCGTCATCCGCGAGCTTTCGGATTACATTGACGGCGAACTGGAACCGTCCGTCAAGCAGGAACTGGAGCACCATCTTGAGGACTGCGAGGACTGCAAGTTGTTCGTCGATCAAACGAAGTTGACGGTTGATCTTTTCTGCGATTCCAAGCCGGTGGAGCTCCCCCCAACTGTGAAATCCCGACTGCACGAGGCACTGCGCCGCAGGTATGCGGAAAAGAATATTTAAATCTGTCCTCTAACTCTTGACCCCTTCGCTCCATAACGGCAATTCTCTGCCAAGATTCTTCTCTCTCGCCAGCGTGTAAACCTTCATCGCCACGGCCAAATCCCAGGAAGCGATGCCATTCGATTTAAAGAGTGTGACCTCCGTGTCGCTGGTTCGGCCGCTTACTTTCCCCGCCACAATGTCAGAGAGCTTCTTTACGCCCGTCCAGCAGATTTCATCACCGCGAAAGGCGATAATAAGGTCGCCGGCTTCCTGCCGCGATTGTTCGACAGAATCCACGACGATCACATCCGCGCTCGCGACGGCCTCGTCATCCAGCTCGCGTTTGTGCGCGTGATTAGCGCCGATGGCATTGATGTGCACACCGGGCGAGAGATCCGCGCCGCTGACGACGGGTTGTGAGGAGGTGGTGGCCGTTGAGACGATGTCCGCGCCGCGAACCGCCTCAGATGAGGTAGCGCACGGCCGTACCGGTATCCCAAGGCGCTCAGACATCTCCTTGCAAAAATTTTCACGGTTCGAGGCATCTCGCCCGTAGGCGCGTGCGGATTCCAGATTGCGAACCGCGGCAATCGCTTCCAATTGCGTCCTGGCCTGGCCGCCCGTGCCGATGATCGCCGCGATTCGCGAATCCTTTCGCCCCAGATATTTCGTGGCCACGCCGGAGGCAGCGCCAGTGCGCAGTTGGCCCATGTAGTCTGCTTCGATCATTGCCAGCAGGTCGCCCGTGGACATTTCATACAGCGGCACCAGAAATCTCAGCTTGCCCTTCACGTAGGTGTATTGCTTCATGGCCACGAATGCTGCTGAAAAATCCGCGGCCGCCATGTAATGAAAAAATCCTCCCTCGGGCAATTCGAATCGCCGCCGCGGGTGAACCACGACCTCTCCGGTCGCCTGTTTGCGCGAAATCTCTTCGACGGCCTCAATGGCCTGTGGCATGTCAAGAAGTTCGCGCACTTCCGCTTCGCTGATATGCAGCGTCATCGCGTCAATCTCCGCCTTTGCCTAAGACCAGTTCCAGCCGTCGACGTGCTTGATTTGGGACAATCGAATTGGGCAATCACACGACTCGTGACGAATCGCATTATTTGACGACCGGCTTTGCGGGCTTCACCTTGCTAGGCTTACCCGAAGATTCCTTTCCTTCTCGCACCCTTCGCACCACTGTCTGATTCAGCCGGTAAACGCGCTCTTCGTTGTTGCAGTCCATCACGCGAAAACGAAACTCAGGCTCCACTCTAGGAGGCAGTGAGGTAACAGGGCCATAGATTTTCTCGACACGAATTGGCAGCTGCCCGCAGAGATTGTTTTCAATAAACGCTGTTTCGTACCTTCTTTTCTTTCCGTACCAGGTGTAAACGCGAAGTGCCGTGAAGTCACAAGCCTGGCCTTCCGGGCCACGCGCCGCTGCCACAAGATATTGCGGCTTGTCGCCGGACGGGTCGCTGACGCGATTCAGCTCGAACCAGGCGAGCGGGCGAAGATTCGCAGAGCTCGCGCCCTCCCGCACCGGCTCGGGCAGGTCCAGCTCAATGAACCTTGCGATGACCCAGCCGGAAATCGGCACAGTCTGATCTCCAGGTTGCGTTGTCGTATTGGAGTCGGCTGCGCGCTCGGCAATTTCGCCGGGGGGGCGCGTCGCCAAGCCGCGGACCAGGAACCAGTCTTCTTTTTTTGTTTCTTCCACTTCGCCGGATGAATCTTTTTCATCCGTGGTTTGCACCCAATCCGCCACGGCGCGCCCGACGATTTCTATGGGGACGCCCCGGCTGAATTGGTAAACGCGCGGCTCGGTGCGGCCAGGTTCGACGCGAAGATTGGTGGCCACTTTGGTTCGTCCGCGCGCCTGCACAGGCATCGTTCGGACTTGGGTCAGAAGTTTCGCGCTCCGCTGCCACAGCGTCGGATCCATCAACATACGGCTATCCACCCAGCCGATTACTCCTCCTGCAGTGCGCACCTCCACGTTGTCATTACGCCGCGCTACGACGTCCACCCGGTCACCGTAATGCAGCGTCCCGAGCGGCTCGCGCACCTGCGCCACGCGGCCCCAAAGCGTGACATTTCTCTCGCTCACGAATGCTTCGCCCAGCGTTTCGTGTTTCGGCCGGAATATCCAGGCCAGCAAGGCCACCAATCCAAGCAATGGCACGGCAATGAGCAGTTTTCTCTTCATGCCGCGCCACCGAAAGCCGTGCCCACCGCAGGCGCCGCGTGAATCACGAAATTCAATCGTGTTGCGTGACCACTGTTGCCGGCGAATCCTGTCGTCTTTACTTTTGCCATGAATCCTTGCTGCTCTTCGCGACGCTGCAAAGATTGTACCTGAAAGTTCGCGCGGTCCCGTGTGCGGCAGTGAATGCGCTGCTTTTCTGCTAAAATGCCGCCTCATTCGAATTGCGTCACCGATTTCGCCCGCGGAGGAATTTTCATGAAGTCTCTCAACACTGCCCAGCCTCTGGGACTGCTGCTCTTCCGTGCGGCCCTGGGACTCATTTTCTTTTCCCACGGTTACCCCAAGCTGGCGCACGCGAGCGGAGGCATGCAGAGTTTTTTTATCGAGCATGGCCTGCCCGGCTATTTTGTCTATGTCTCTGGCGTCTTGGAGGTCTTTGGAAGCGTTCTTCTGGTCTTAGGACTGTTTACGCGCGGGGCGGCATTGTTACTTGCGATCGAGATGGGCGTAGCGATTTGGAAGGTTCACAGCGGCGGCGGCTACTTTGCGATTCACAATTACGAGTTCCCTCTGACCTTGGCCACCGGATGCTTCGCCCTTGCCACCGTCGGCGCGGGAAGGCTCTCCTTCGACCACCCTCTTTTCGAGGGCGGACGCAAGTGACGGATTCCGCGAATTCTTAGCCGTGTTAATGGACCCCCACTTCGAGAGCCATCTTCGCGGCTGAAATTCGGTGGCAGTCTAAGAAGCGGTTGTCGCTGAACTTCGTATGGCAGCAGACGGGGCCAGCGGCAGGACGATCCAAAGAATAATGTAAGCCAGCAGTCCTGTCCCTGCGCAGAAAAACGCCAGCACCCAGATGATCCGGATAACCGTGGGATCAAGGTCAAAATAATCGGCCAGCCCGGCGCAGACGCCCGCAATGATCTTGTTGCTGGAAGAGCGCACGAGTCTCCTCTTAACATCTGACTGCTGTGGGAGCCCTGCCGGTGCTGATTCCGGCTGTTTTGCGCCGCAGTTGTAACAAAACTTAGAACCGGCTGCGATGTCTTTTTGGCAATTGTTGCAAACCATCAATCACCCCCACAGAGCGGTCGATCTTGGTCTCCCTACTCTTAGGTACGAAGGACCGGCCGAAAAAGTTTCCTAGTCGAAAAAACCTGGAGCTAATCGGGTCAATACTCCAGAAGCTGCTTCACCGCAGCCATGATGTGCCCCGTCTGCGGCAGAATCACGTCCTCCAGTTTCGGCTGGTACGCGCAAAACGTATCCGTGGCCGCCACTCGCTTGACGGGGGCATCCAGCTCCTCGAACAATTCGTCGGCAATCCGCGCCGCGATCTCCGCACCGTAGCCCCAGCTCAACATGTCCTCGTACGCCACGATGACTCGGTGCGTTTTCCGAACTGTCGCCGCGATGCCTTCCCAGTCATACGGCGAGAGCGAACGCAGGTCAACAATCTCAACGTTGATCCCGTCACGCAGGAGCTGTGCCGCGGCCACTTCCGCGCGGTGCACCAGCGCTCCATAAGTGATGATGCTGAGGTCCGCGCCTTCTTTCACCAGCCGTGCCTTGCCAAATGGAATCGTAAAATCAGGCCCGGGATTCTCCGAGCGATTGTAAGGCTGGCGGTACAGGTGCTTGTGCTCCAGAAACATTACCGGGTCATCGCTGCGGATCGCTGTGCGTAATAGGCCCGCGACGTCGAGAGCCGTCGACGGCATCACCACCCGCAGTCCCGGGCAATGGGTGAAAATCGATTCCCCGCTCTGGCTGTGATATATGCCTCCACCGGTGAGGTAGCCGCCAATCGGCACGCGGAGCACCACCGGCGCCTTGAACGCGCCGTTTGAACGCCAGCGCATCACGCAGAGCTCATCCCGAATCTGCATCATCGCCGGCCAGAGGTAATCGAAGAATTGAATTTCAGCAACGGGCTTCAATCCCCGCGTCGCCATGCCAATAGCGCGCCCCACGATGCTCGCTTCCGCCAGCGGCGTATTGAACACGCGGTCGTTGCCGTACTTTCGCTGCAAGCCCGACGTCGCCTTGAAAACGCCGCCCTTCCCTTTCACATGCTTCAGGCTTTCTTCGCGGCTGGCGTCGGCGACGTCTTCGCCGAATACCAGGATGCGCTCGTCTCGCGCCATTTCGTCGGAAAGAGTCGCGTCCACCATTTCGACCATCGTTTTCGGCGCGCCATGGAGGTGCGGTTCTGTTTCGAACGCCGCAGATGCCGGGTCCACTTCCGCCGAATACACGTTCGTTAGAACCGAATCAATCGACGGCGCTTCCACAGCCAGCGCCTGGTCGGTGGCTTCCCGGACTTCGTTGTCCACTTCCGCTTCCAGCGCCTCGATCTGCTTCTGATCTAGGATCTCTTCGCGCACCAGAAAAAGCGCCAGCTTGGAAATCGGATCGCGCCGGGCCTCTTCCTCGCGCTCCTCGGGCGATTTGTAGAGCTTTTCATCGTCGGACAGCGAATGAGAATACGGCCGCGTTACGTGCGCGTGGATCAGCGCAGGGCCGCGGCGCTCGCGGCAATACCGCACCGCTTCCTGGGCTGCGGCATAGCTTTCGAACGGATCGGTGCCGTCGCATTCCGCCACGTGCAGCCCCGGAAAGCCGCGCACCAGTTTGGAAATGCTGCCGCCGGCGGTTTGCACTTCCACGGGCACGGAAATGGCGTAACCGTTGTCTTCCACGAGGTACAGAAGCGGCAGCTTCTTCGCGCACGCTACATTCAGCGATTCCCAGAACTCGCCTTCGCTCGTCGCTCCATCGCCACCCGAAACGTACACAATTTCATCCCGCTCGTGCCTGACGAATTCCCCAAGCGGAGCTTTCTTCGCCTGCGCGAGCGCCTTGTGGCGTCCCTCGTAATAAAGTGTGGCTTCCGCCGCGCCCACAGCCTGCACAAACTGCGTCCCCGTACAGGACGACTTGCTCACGATATTCAATTTTGGCTGGCCCCAATGCGACGGCATCTGCCGTCCGCCGGAGCTGGGGTCATCCTTTGCTCCAACTGCTGCAAGAAGCGTCTCTAAGGGGGTCACGCCGAGCATCAGACATAGCGCACGATCGCGGTAGTACGGATAAACCCAGTCCACGCCCGGGCACAGCAAAAGCCCCATGACCGCGCAAACCGCTTCATGCCCGGCGCTCGAAATCTGGAAATAAATTTTGTTTTGGCGCTTCAGTTGGATTTCGCGGTCGTCCAACCTCCGCGAAAGGTACATCGTGCGGTAAATGCGAATCAGCGTGTCGTGATTGAGGCCTTGAACTTTGGTGGCGTCAACTTTTGCCAGTTTGACGCGCGTTTGTAACGCCATTCGTTCTCCCTCGTGTTGGAATCGGGGATTCTGCCTCTGCGGGACTCCATTATACCGGATTTACCTCCCCCTCGCTCCATATTGGCATTTCTTGCTGATCCACTCGCCGGGGCGACCCAGCCAATTTGGCCTTGCACATTGAATCCACAAAGCGCTGTGGCCAGTTCCGTTAAGTCAGCGACTCAAACTGTTTGTCTGCCTCTTCGAATTCTGGATCGTTCTGATGAATGACCTTCGGTGCAGCGCTCTTGAACGGCTCCTCCGATGGAATGCGTTCAAGCCAGCGCCGCTCGGAAAGTTTTTCATGGGACGAAAAGTACAGCCTGACCAGCAATCCCACTTTGCCGTTGCTGGCCGCCGCCGTCTTTGCTCCGACCGACTCGGCTTTTTTCTCTCCCATTTTCGCCGCCGTTTTTCCCGCGGATTTCGCCGCTGCCTTGTCCTTCGATTTCGCAGCAGGCGCTGGCGTCTCCGCTGCTTCCAGCCTTGCGCCACCTTCCGCCGCGGTGCTCTCCGGGCGGTCCAATTTATACTGCACCCGCTTGTCCAGCCGGAACGCTTGCCTCCAGCCGTCCAGTTTATGCCGAGCCTGCTGGGCCTTTTCCTCGTCCGTGCCAAAATCCAATCGAATATAGATGTGCGCCATAATGCGAGTCTGCGACGCGCCGTACTCCAAGTCAAGGCGCTCCCTCCCGTCGCGGTTCGCAGCAGCTAGCGGCACTGCGCAGGCCCTCCCCTCGAATCACCGCGATATTCGGCGTATAGTGAATCGACAGGCAAGCGGCCAATCTAATTCTGCTTGCAATCTATGGCGTGTCACGCCATAGTGTCTGACGATATAGTTTCAAGCTGGTCACGAATGGAAACTGCCGCTCACCATCGCCGGCGTTCGAGTTCCGCAATCCTCTGCTTGCTTGCGGTGGCTTTACTGTATGCTCCGCTGGTGACAATCGCGTGGTCTTCGTACAAAGCCGCCTGCTGTGCCTCGGGTCAATGTCCCATTCCGGAGCATCATCACCACAAAGCTCCCGCTGCGCCTGCGGATCACATGGACTGCGGCCACGACATGACCGCCAGGATGGCTTGCTCGATGTCCTGTTGCCCGAATACGGAGCGCGCGGCCGTAGCCTCCGCCATTTTCGTGCTCCCTACCGCGGCGGCAATTTCTGGACCCACGATTCGTAAGTCGCCTATCGAACTTCTCGAGTCGCTGAATTTTCTCCGTTCCATCGAACCTCTCTCTCCTCCTCCTCGCCTCGCCGCTGTGGTCGCCTAAAGCACCGTCTCTTCTCGCACTCGCTGATTAACCCGCAGCACGCCCTAAAGCGGCGCGCATTCCATATTCTCGAGGAGATAGAATTCTTATGCGACATAGATCGCTTCTGTTCGCCATTTTCTTTTTGTTCGGAACCACCTGTCTCGCAACGATTTTTGGCACCGTGCGTGGAATCGTCCACGACCCGCAACACCGTCCCGTCACCGACATTCAAGTCGTCTTGAGAGCCAAGGCATCCGATTACGCCCAGACCGCGCAAACCGATGCCGACGGCGAGTTCCACTTTGATGCCGTGCCATTGGGGGAATATACCGTCACGGTTTCCACAACCGGCTTCGCCGCACAAGAACAGCCCATAACCGTTCTTTCCGGCACCGCTCCGATTCTGCATTTCGAACTTCAGATGGCCTCGCAAAATCAATCCGTAACCGTCTCCGCTGACGCCGCTCAAAGCGAAACCGTGACGCCCACCAGCCTCGTCGATCGCCTGCAAATCCAGGCTACTCCCGGAGCCTCGCGCACCAACAGCCTGGCGATGATCACCGATTACGTCCCCGGCTCGTACTTCACGCACGATCAGCTCCACGTTCGCGGCGGCCACCAGGTAAGCTGGCTCATCGACGGCGTGCCCATTCCCAATACCAACATCGCCAGCAACCTTGGCCCGCAAATCGACCCCAAGGACATCGACGAACTGGAACTCCAGCGCGGCAGCTACTCCGCCGACTATGGCGACCGCACCTACGGCATCTTCAACGTCGCTCCGCGCACCGGTTTCGAACGCAACAACGAAGCCGAGCTTGTCCTTTCAGCTGGCAATTTCTATCAAACCGACGATCAGCTCAACTTCGGCGGGCACAGCAATCGCTTCGCCTACTACGGCAGCCTGAATGGCAACCGCACCAACCTGGGCTTGCAACCTCCAACCGCTGCCGTCATCCACGATGCCGCCAACGGTTTCGGGGGATTTACTTCTTTCATTTACAATGCCGATTCGCAAAATCAATTGCGCCTCGTCGCCCAATCACGCCGCGATTTCTATCAAGTCCCCTTCGATCCCAACGATCCGAACATCCCGCCGGGACAATTTCTTCATGACGCCAACCGGGAAAACGATTCTTTCGTGGCCTTCTCCTGGGTCCGTACGTTCAATCCTGGCTTGATGCTCACCGTCTCTCCTTTTTTCCATCACAACAGCGCAAACTACGACAGCGTCCCTCAGGACCTTCCAAGTTCCGCTACTGAACACCGATCCTCCAATTACTCCGGCGGCCAGGCCACGCTTTCCTGGGTCGAGAAACGCAACAGCCTTCGCGTTGGTCTCTACGGCTTCGCGCAGCAGGATCACCAAAGTTTCGGACTCATATGTAATGATCCAGCCGCCTGCAACTCGTTTTCAGAGATCGATAATCCCTCCGGAGGGCTCGTCGCCGTTCATGGTGAAGACCAACTGAAAGCTACTTCGTGGCTGACGCTCAATGCCGGCTTCCGCCAAACTCATTTTGACGGCGGCAAGCCTCAGGCAAATAGCACTTCCGCGGCAGTCATCGAAAACGCCACCAGCCCGCGCGTTGGTGCCTCCGTGCGCATCCCCAAACTCAACTGGGTATTTCGCGGCTTCTATGGCCATTTCTATCAGGCGCCGCCGCTGTTGAGTCTTTCAGGCCCAGTCTTGCAAGCCGCCACCAATCAGAACTCGACATTCATCCCGCTCCACGGCGAGCGCGACGAAGAGCACCAGTTCGGCGTCACCATTCCGTTTCATGGCTGGACTCTCGATGCCGACAATTTCTTCACTCGCGCCGAAAACTTTTTCGATCACAACAATCTCAACAACTCCGACCTCTTTTTTCCTCTCACCATCCAGGGAGCGCGCATCAACGGATGGGAACTTACCTTGCGCTCTCCGCGCATTCGCAGCCGCGCTCAGCTTTATCTCACCTATTCCAATCAACTGGCTCAGAATTTCGGCTGCATCACCGGCGGCCTCGTCCCTCCGTGTTCCACGCCGCTACCTGGCCTCGGCTTCCTCGACCACGACCAGCGCAACACGCTGCACATCGGCGGTCAGTACACACTCCCATGGCGCGCCTACGCCTCCACCGACGTCTACTACGCCTCCGGCTTCTCCAACGGCAATCCATCAGCTCAGTTTCCTGGTAACCATTTACCAGGGCACACGACGTTCGATCTTTCGCTCGGCAAAAATTTCGGCGAGCGTTTCACCGTCAATGTCCAGTCCACCAACGTCGCCAACCGTCGTATTCTCCTCGACAACAGTTTCACCTTCGGCGGCACCCACTACCTCAACCCTCGCGAAATTTTCGTCCAGCTCCGCTACCGGTTCCACTACTGACTCGCAAGGCACCGTCGGCCACGGAAAGACCATGGAGTCTCCTCTCGCGGCGATGGACAAAGCCATCGATTTGGCGTTTCGGCAATGCGGGAAGCTGCTAAACTAAGGCGACATCTAAAAGGCGATGGAGTTCGCCATAACCGGGCGGCCGTTCTTGGTCGGCTCTGATAACTCCTGGCAGCCTAGTGGCTCCAGGAGTTTTTGTTTGTAGAGCCGTGGGCTGTTGCACCACGCGGCGCAAAGCAACAGGCGCTAGATTGGAGCTAAATTGCGTCTCGCCTTAATCGCGATCTTCGGTGCCATCGGCACGCTTGCCCGCTATAGCCTGCAAGGCCTCGTACAGATTCGCGTCGCCAGCACCTTTCCCTACGGCACGCTGCTCATTAATCTGTCCGGCTGCTTTCTGCTTGGCTTGATTGGCCAATTTACAATCAATCGAATGGTAATCTCACCTGACTGGCGCGTCTCTATTGCCGTCGGCTTCTTCGGCGGATACACAACGTTCTCCAGCTTCGGCTGGGAAACCGCCAAAATGCTGGAAGATGGCGAATGGCTTCGCGCTTCGGCCTATGTCGGTGCAAGCGTGGTCGTTGGCTTGCTTCTTTCCGTAGCCGGCATTCGCCTAGCCAACAGATTCTAACTACGATGAGCAACCATTCCGTCATTCCGAACGCAGCGAGGAATCTCTCTTAGGACTCAGCGAGGAAGGATATGACTCACGAAAAATTTGAAGGCGACCGCACCCTGATGCGCATCCACATCGGCGAGTCCGACAAATGGCACGGCAGGCCGCTCCACGAAGCAATCGTCGAACTCCTCCGCAAAGAAGGCTTCTCCGGCGCCACGGTTCTCCGCGGGGTCGGCGGCTACGGCGGCTCGAGCGTCTATCACACCGACAAGCTCCTGCGCCTGTCCCAGGATCTCCCTATCATCCTCGAAGTCATTGAATACACGGATCGGATCGAAAAAATCCTCCCGCGCCTCGACGAAATGGTCGACGGCGGCCTCATCACCCTCGAAAAAGTACGCGTGATTCTCTACCGCCCGGCCAAAAAATAATTTTGGGGTGCGGCGGCTTGCTGCCGGATGCGAGCAAAAGTAGGTTCCCCTCTATCCTAACTATTAACTTTAAACTGTCGATTGTAAACTCTTACTCCATGCCCGAGTCCGCAGAAAAACAATCCTGGCTCAACCGCACGGTCCTCGGCGTCGGCCTGACCAGCCTCTTCAGCGACTGGAGCCACGAAACCGCTACGGCGGTGTTGCCGGCTTTTCTCGCCGCGATCGGCGCGGGTCCCGCCTGGCTCGGCGCCATCGAAGGCATCTCCGACGGCCTCTCCAGCTTTACCAAACTTGCTGCCGGTTACTACACCGATCGCCTGAAGCACAGGAAGCCGCTCGCTCTTTTCGGCTATGCCGTCACCGCGTTCTCCACCACCTCTTTCGCTTTAGCCACCCACGCCTACCATGTGCTTTTCGGCAGGGCTGCCGCCTGGTTCGGTCGCGGTGTGCGCTCGCCAGGAAGAAAGGCGCTCCTCGCCGCCGACGTACCGCCCAATGCTTACGGCCGCGCCTTCGGCTTCGAGCGCCTTATGGACACCGTGGGCGCCATCGCGGGTCCGCTCACTGCGCTCTGGCTCCTCGAAGTCACCAGCCACTCCTATCGAAAAGTTTTTCTTTGGACCCTTCTGCCGGGAATGATTGCTGTCGCCTCCTTCTGGCTGCTGGTGCGCGAACGTCCCATCGCCGCACGGCCGCAGCGCTCCTTCCTCATCGGCCTGAAAGCGCTGCCCATTCCCTTCCGGCGCTTGCTGGTGGGCATAGGTATTTTCGGCGCCGGCGATTTTTCCCACTCTATGCTGATCCTCTACGCATCCCGCATGCTCGGACCCGGCCACGGGATGGCCCGCGCCGCCAGCCTCGCCGTCGGCCTTTACACTCTGCACAACGTTTTCTATGCAGGATCGGCGTATCTGAGCGGCTGGCTGAGCGACCATGTTCCCAGCCGGAAAGCCGTCCTCGCCTCAGGCTACGCCCTCGCCGGCGTCACCGCGATTCTGCTTTGCACCGGAACGCATTCCCTGTGGTTGCTGGGTGTGATTTTCGTCCTGGCAGGTCTCTACATCGGCACCGAGGAAGCGCTGGAAGATTCGCTCTCCGCTGAGCTAGTCCCCAAGGAGCAGCACGGTATGGCCTTCGGCACGCTAGCCGCCGTCAACGCCGTCGGCGATTTCGTCTCCAGCCTCCTCGTCGGCTTCCTTTGGAGCGCCTTCAACGTGCAAACCGCCTTCACCGCCTCCGCCATCCTCTTCTTCGCCGGCGCCGTGCTGATCCTCCGGCTGAGAACACAATCTTGATTTGGTCTTGCACGGCAGCAAACACCGTGCTAGCTTTGGCGAATAAAAGGCGAAATAACAAGAGGAGCTTTTCATGTCGGAATTGCTTGCTGTTCGAATGACTGACACTTCAAATGCCATCACGCGCGTTCGCGATGTGCTGGATGCCTTCGCCTCCCGCGACCACACCGGCGAAACCCTCACCGCCATCCGGCACTTCCCCGCCCGCGAAGCACAGTGGTCGGGCTTCCCCGCCTGGGCTCACCCCGACATCGTCACCGCCTACTCCGCCAAGGGAATTCGCCGCCTCTACACGCATCAAGCCGCTGCTGCCGAAGCCGTCCACGCCGGAACAAATGTCGTCATCGTCACGCCCACCGCTTCCGGGAAAACCCTCTGTTACAACCTGCCCGTCTTAAACGGGGTGCTCGAAAATTCTGATACTCGCGCACTTTATCTTTTCCCCACGAAAGCGCTAGCGCAAGACCAACTCGCGGAACTCTACGATGTGAACCAGCGCCTCGAGGACCGCTTTGGCGTTTTCACTTACGACGGCGACACTCCCGCCGACGCCCGCAAATCCATCCGCGAAAAAGGCCACGTCGTCCTTACGAATCCGGACATGCTCCACACCGGGATTCTTCCCCACCATACTCGCTGGACGCGCCTGTTCGAAAATTTGCGGTACATCGTCATCGACGAGCTGCACACGTATCGCGGCGTTTTCGGCAGCCATCTCTGCAACGTTCTTCGGCGTCTTCGCCGCATCGCCCGCCTCTACGGCCGCGACCCCCAATTCATCTGCTGCTCCGCCACCATTGCCAATCCCGGGGAGCTCGCGTCCCGTCTCCTTGAATCCGAGGTCGAGGTTCTCAATTCGAACGGCGCGCCCGCCGCCGAAAAAACGTTTGTCTTTTACAATCCGCCTGTCGTGAATCGCGCCCTCGGAATCCGCCGCAGCTACATCAATGAAACTTCGCGCGTCGCTCAGGAATTTTTGAATCACGATCTGCAAACCATGGTGTTCGCCAATTCGCGCCTGCACACCGAAATTCTTCTCACTTATTTGCAGCAAGCGAACACGAAACTCCCAGGAAAACCGGCAACTATTCGCGGCTACCGCGGCGGTTATCTCCCGAACGAGCGCCGTGAAATCGAGCGCGGCTTGCGCGACGGAAAAATCCGCGGCGTCGTCTCCACCAGCGCGCTCGAGCTTGGCATTGACGTGGGCTCGCTCGATGCCGTCGTCTTGGCCGGCTATCCCGGTAGTATCGCGGCCACCTGGCAGCGCGCCGGACGCGCCGGGCGCCGCAGCGGAAGTTCCTGCGCCGTGCTCGTCGCTTCCTCGTCGCCGCTCGATCAATTCATGGTTCGAAACCCGGACTATTTCTTTGGCAATACGCCTGAGCACGCTTTCATTCAGCCGGACAATCTGGAAATTCTCATCAATCATCTGAAATGCGCCGCGTTCGAATTGCCCATCGCTCCCAGCGAAAAATTCGGCGAAGTGGACCTAGCCGATCTCTGCGCGCGCCTCGCCGATGCTGGTTTTCTCCATCTCGCCGGAGAAAATTATCATTGGACCCAAGAAGCCTATCCCGCCGACACCATCAGCCTACGCTCCGTCAGCAGCGACAACTTCGTGATCATTGACATCACCGGCCAGCCCGAGGTCATCGGCGAAATCGACTTCCCCAGTGCCCTGGTCTTCATTCATGAAAAAGCTATCTACCTCCATGGCGGCCAGCAATTCCACGTCGAGCATCTCGATTTCAAAGAACGCAAAGCGTACGTTAAACGCGTGGACGTCGACTACTATACCGACGCCGTCCGTTACACGCAGGTGCGCGTGCTGGAAATCGCAGAGCAAACGCGAGCGAACGAGTCGCGGCCGGAAGCCCGCGCGATTCGCGCGCACGGCGACGTTCTGATCCGTTCCCAGGTCGTCGGTTTCAAGAAAATCAAATTCTTCACCAATGAAAGCATCGGCGACGGGAAGCTCGAACTCCCCGAAAACGAAATGCACACGACCTCCTATTGGATCACGCTTGAGCGCGCGTTGCTGGAGTCGCTTCCCTTCCCTGTGAGCGAACGTCAGAGCGGAATGTTCGGCTTGCTTCACGCTCTCGAAACCGTCGCCACGCTCCTCCTTATGTGCGATAGCCGCGACCTTGGCACAGCCATTGGCGAGCGCCCACCCGCTCGCTCAGAAAGCGATCATGCCGCATCCATACGCATGGAGGACGCCGTCTCCTCACTGGCCAAAGAATTCTTCGAACCCAATCTCTATCTCTACGACGCCTACCCCGGCGGCATCGGCTTTTCCGAACCGCTGTTTCGAACGCATGACCTTATGGTTCAAAAAACGCGAGAGCTCATTTCCTCCTGCGAATGTGCACAGGGCTGTCCGTCCTGCGTCGGCCCCGCCGGAGATCTCGCCCCGCGCGCCAAGGAAGCTGCTCTCGCGATTCTGGATCGGTTGTGTGCCTAGATGTCTGGGGCACTCGACAAATTCTCCCGGCTCGCCGCGCTTAAGCCCGCGCGCGTAATTCCTTCGAAGCCCGCGGCTTTGCGCGCGCCGGAAGAAGCAGACGTCATCGCGAATCTTCTTGGCGCAGGTGTGGCAAAAAATCATTTCGGTGAGCACCTTGCCATTCGAAACTGGTTTTCCACGCCGGAATTTTCCGACCCTTCGCCCATCGCATTCGAATTGCTTTCCCGCACGCGCGGCAGATCCCTCCCCATTCGAACGCGAAGCGAGTCCCTCTCGATTCGAGCGCGCGCCGCTCTGGAAGATTCGCAAAAATGGCTGTTCCTCGACACGGAAACCACGGGCCTCGCCGGCGGGACGGGCACGTACGCCTTTCTGATTGGTTTAGCGTGGTGGGATGCCGGGGGCCTGCAAGTCGAACAATTCTTCATGCGCGACTTCGCCGAAGAACACTCGCTGCTGTATGAGCTTTCGGATCGCCTCGCTGCACGCCCCGTGCTCATTACCTTCAACGGCAAATCGTTCGACTGGCCGCTTCTCGAAAGTAGATTTACGATGACGCGCTCGATCCCCGCGCCGAAACTTGCGGCGCATCTCGATTTGTTGCATCCCGCACGGGCGCTGTGGAAGTTGCGCCTTGGCTCGGTGCGGCTCACCGAACTCGAAAGCCACGTCCTCGACTCGAACCATCTTGGCTACCGCCGTGATGACGATATCTCTTCGGCGATGATTCCACAGTATTACTTCGACTATTTGCGCGGCGGATCAGCGGCGCCGCTCGCCGGGGTTGTGCGCCACAACCAAATGGATCTTCGCGCGCTCGCCGCGCTGTATTGCAGAATGAATGAGCTGCTCGCGGATGAAACTGGTCATTCGAATCAAATTGAGAGCCTCGATCTGTTTGGGCTCTCGCGATTTTTGCGGCGCCGCGGGGATGCTGACCGCGCGCAATCCGCGTGCGCGCAGGCCCTGGCGATCGGGCTGCCGGCTGAAATTCGGCCGAAGGCGCGGCGCGAGCTGGCATTCATGGCGAAGCGCCGTGGCGAGCATGCCCGAGCCGCGGAGCTCTGGAACGAAATCGTCGCTGATCCGCACGACGGGATTCACGCGTGCGAACAACTCGCCATTTACTTTGAACACCACGCGAAAGACATGAGCCGGGCAACCGAATTCGCGCGGCTCGCGCTCGCGAAACTCCAGCGCAACCGCGCCACTTCCCGTGATCCCTATGCTGCCTCGCAATTGGCCCGCCTAGAGCAAAAACTCATGCACCGTTTGGCGCGTCTCGAGCATCGAATGAAAATCAGCGGAGACTCAGCAAAGCCGCTTCCGTTATCATGCTCTCAGGCGGAAACGGACATGGAGAGGCTGGACCGTCTTCGTTGAATCTCTTCCTGTGTTCCTCAATTCAACGGAGGAAATCGGATGGAAAGCACCGCAGCAAAACAGCAAGCTAAGGCAGGAGGTCCTATGATCACTGCCGAACAAACGTATTTACGCACCGAACTGAAACAACGCCGCGAGCGCCTTCATTCCGCTCTACGTTCGCCCGGCGGAGACGCTTCCCTTTCTGAACTGCTGACTGCCGTTGACGCGGCCCTGGACCGCATGGAGCACGGCACTTTCGGCATTTGCGAAACCTGTCACGACACGATCGAACCGGAGCGGCTGCTAGCCGACCCCTTGATGCAGTTTTGCCTCGACCACCTCACGCGCGACGAGCAGCGCGCGCTGGAGAGTGATCTTTCCCTCGCCGCTCAAATCCAGCGCAGGCTCCTGCCGGAGCCAAGCCTTGCCCCAGCCGGTTGGGAGGTGCGGTATCATTATCAGCCCGCCGGAATGGTTAGTGGCGACTACTGCGATCTTCTCCAAACGAATGACGGCCTGCTTTTCATGCTGGGAGACATCTCCGGCAAGGGAGTCGCTGCGTCCATGCTCATGAGCCATCTGCACGCGACGCTTCGCAGTCTCGCCGAGGCGGCTCTTCCGCTCGACCGCATGGTCGAGCAAGCCAATCACATTTTCTGCGAGAGCACGCTCGCCGGACAATTCGCAACTCTGGTCGTGGGGCGCGCGGGTCAGGATGGCTCGGTCGAGTATGTCAGCGCCGGCCATTTGCCGCTGCTTCACATTCACAGTGGTGGGGCCACGTCAAACGGTTCAACGGGAGTGCCATTGGGGATGTTCTGCAGCACACGCTTTCCGCTGCACCGGCTGACTCTCGCGGGAGGCGACAGCTTGTTCCTGTACACCGACGGACTGACCGAAGCACGAAATCGGGCTGGGGAGGAGTTCGGCCTCGCGCGGGCCGAACGCCTGGCGGCTCGCAATAACACTGCCAACCCGAGAGCACTGATTTCCGAATACCTAAGCGAGTTGAGTCACTTCGGCGAAAGCGCCAAACAAACAGACGATTTGACGCTCCTCGCACTGCGGCGTGCCGTATAATTCCATCTCTTCCTTATCTGGAAGCTGAACTTGTGGCGAAAACACTGTCGGGCTCTCTCGAAGGAATGATCATGGCCTTCTTCTCCGGGACGGCGCCCGGGCGTTCCGGAGGTTGCGGAGCGGAAGGCCAGCCCAACGCTTTAATCAGCGCATCGCAAACATTGCGCGGCGCGCCTTCCAGAGTGACGCACTCATTGCCATAACAATCCAGGAAGACTGCCCCCTCCGGAACATCAAATGAAAAAAAGTTCGGGCGGCGAAACAGATTGGTGCGCTCCGAATACTTTTTTTCGAGGGCCTCGGAATATTGCCCGAAGAAACGCACCGCATGCTCCTGACTGTCGAGGAGCAGGCGCGACGCCAGGATGAGATTCTTCGTTTGCTTTTGTTCGTAGAGCGCGTACCAATCGCCTTCCCAGGCCGCGGCCAGAGTCTTGGCGCGGTCAGCGTCCAGGAATTGCTTCAGAACCTCGTTCCATCCGAATTCGCCCATGACGTTTTCGTCGAGCTTGGCCCAGCTGCTGCCCAGAATTTTCGTAAGGCTGGGGATGGAGACGTTTTGCGGAATATGGCCGGAGCGGTAGAGATCGGGGTGAAGAATTTGCTGCGTGGACGCGGGAGGTTTTTCGAACAAACGTGGGAGGGCGCTCCAGCCGGTGTCCTTTAGCATCGCGGCTGAAAAATTCAGCCCGCTCAAATAAGGAAAGATCAAAGAATCCTTGATGAACGGCGGAGCCTTCTCGAGCGACGGGGTGCTGGCAAGATCTCCCAGCAACATACTGGGATCGAACTCCGGCAAATCTTTCAGCGAGCGGCCGGTGCTAAGCATCAAGTAATCCACCATGCCGGCCATGGCGGTGCCTTCGAGGACGGCGTCGCGAGCAAGCTCGGCGTCGTCGTTGGGGCGGGCGGCGCGTTCCCAGGCCTCGATCTGGAAATGCTGGTCCTGGAGGGCGTGGGTCAATTCGTGGGCCATGACCATGCGCTGGTCCTCCACGGGGCTCCAGTCCGCAATGTAAAATTCCTGCGTTTTAGGGTCGTAAAGACCTTCCACCTGTTCGGTGAGAATCTCGATCATGAACTTGTCCAAATCGAAGCCCTTGGGGAGCAGACCGAAAGCTTCGGCGCTGCGAGCTCCAGCGTAGCGTTCGGCAGGCTTTTTGTCTTCATCCATTTGCTTGATGACGAAGGCGCGGATTTCTTCGCGGGAGCGCAGGGATTTTTTCAGAGGTGAGCGCTGGCGGAGGCCGGTGATCTCGCTCATTTGATTGAGCACTTCGTCGGCGGCAGCGACAAAATCGGCGTTGGAGGCAGGCTTGGAATCTGTGGCCGGCGGAGCGACAGCAGCCTGTTGGGCGCGAACGTTTAGCGCACCAAAGAAAGATAAGAGCGTCAGAAAAAAGCCGGGCAATCGGGAACGGGAGCGTTTTGAGTGGAAAACCATACCAAGGGCAGAATAGCAGATTCGGGTTGTGCGCGCCGTCAGCGGAGGACGAAAGAAGTAATGGCCGAGTGCACGGGAGCTTCCTAGCCGTCCGAGGAACCGCCACGCTTTGGTTTGTAACCCTGGGATGCAATTCTCGTAAGTCTGAGTAGAGAGCAACGAAGTAAGGATTAGGCATTTCAACGCCATGCAGAGTAGACCCTTGCGAATGACGGGCAGATTCTGCGAAAGGAGGGCTTATGACGGACGGAGAGGTTACAAGGGCTCCAGCGGAGGGAAATGGGTATAAATGGCCATTGGCGCTCGCTTCGCTGGCAGTGGGAGCGGCGTTCTTCGCCTTGTGGTTCTGGCTGCTGCCGCAGTGGCTAGGTTTCAGCGTGGAGACGGCGGGGGCGGCCCGCTGGCGATGGCTGGCAGCCGTTCCTTCGGTGCTAGGATTCGGAGTAGCGCTGCGGTGCGTCTGGGACTTCGGGTGGAGTGGGCACGGCACGCCTGCTCCGATTGCTCCGCCGCAGCGGTTGGTCGTTGTGGGATTCTACCGTCATGTGCGGAACCCCATGTACCTGGGCTTTGGGGCGGGCTGGATCGGGCTGTGGATTGTCTTCGGGCACGCCAACGTGGCACTCATTACTGCCGTAGCTGCAGTTGCGCTCGGCGTGCATCTATTCGTGGTTTTCTATGAGGAGCCGACGCTGCGCGGGAAGTTCGGGGCGGACTACGAGGAATATTGCCGGAACGTTAGCCGCTGGTGGCCGCGTGTGCTAGGGTGGGACAAGAAACCGTGACTGGCGAGTGGTAACTGAGCTAAGCGGAAGGTTCGATATCGCCAAAAAGAATGTCCTCGTCGACAAGATCGAAGGAGCGGAATAGAGCGAGCCTCATCACGGCACCCGGCTGCCCTTCGGGACACTCAGAGCAAAAAAACCACGCTACTTGTTAGAGAAACTTGTTAGAGGAACTTGACGAGGGCATCCGTGGTGTCCTTGGCGCGTTCCTCGAGGATCCAATGCCCGGTGTCCTTCAAGACGACGATGGTGACATCAGTAGCGACGAGCTTCATTTGCTGCCCCAGCGCATCTCCAAGGGATTTCTCGCCGCCGATTGAGAGAACCGGCATGGTCAGCTTGGTCTGAGAGAGTTGGGCGAAGTCCTTGGCGACTTGCGGCCAGGAAACGAAATAGGCCCAAGCGGCGTGCATGCGTCCCGGGCGGGCGTAAGCCGCGGTATAGGCTTGGCGGTCCGCTTCCGGGAGGGAGTGCGTCTTGTCGGCGGCAAAGTCGTTCCAGAAATATTCGAAGTAGATGCGTTCGCGGCCTTGCACCAACGCCTCGGGAGTGGGGCCGTTGAAACGGAAATGCCAATAGCCCGGGTTGTTATAAATGTCTTCCCATCCGGGCACGCCGGGGAGAAACGCATCCATGACCACGAGTTTTTCGACTTCGGCAGGAAACTTGGCGGCGTAGGCGTAGGCGACCATGAGGCCGATATCGTGGCCGACGACGCGGGCCTTTTCGACGGCGAGGGAGCCGGCGAGCGCGTGAATGCGGATCGCTGCGGTCTTCATGTCGAGGCCATCAGCGGGAATCGCGGAGTCTCCAATGCCCGGGAGGTCCGGCGCGAAGACAGTGAATTTTTCAGCAAGCACAGGGATGATGGGCCGCCACATTCGAGAGGTTTCAGCATAACCGTGCAGCAGAATGATGGCTGGGCCATGACCCGCCGTAAGGTATTGCACCTTGACGCCAGCGACCTCCGCGGTACGCGAAGCGATGGGCTGGTCCGGCGTGCCTGCGTGGACCGCGGCCGAGAATGAAACGGAGAGAAAGAGAAAACCGACTACGGCAACGACTGAAAAACAACTGAGGAAGCGTTTCATCGAGTATCTCCGCGGATGGAATTCGTTCGATAGTGGCATCTTGCAGCACCATACCTAGAGCGGTTGCCGACGTCAACCCGCTCAGGCACGCGGAACGGCCAACGAATGGCGAAGGAGGGCGACGCAGGCGCGAAACTGGCATTTAGGCCAGTACCCCTTTGGAACTGTCTGACCCTTGGCTGCTTTGACGATAGCGTTTCCAGGCCTGATAAGGGAATTAGGGCTTGGGGTGTCCCCGGGCCGAGGAGGGGGCGATGCTACGCAAACGGTTGCTTATCCTGGGGAGCGGGGGTTTGTTAATGGCCTCAGCGGCTTTGGCGGACGAAGTGGGGTTCGTGGAATGCTCGAGCCACCCGGAAGAGACTCAGGTATTCGGAAAGGCGAGGCGGACCCCAGACACGGTGGGTTCCTTGCCTTGCGGGGAGCGGTTTACGATCTTGATCCACGGCTTTATCTTCTCGCGAATCCAAACGAGGGACGGCAAGGTAGGTTACGTGTACTCAAGCCTGATCTCCGTGGATCATTCCGGAAGCACCACGTTGCAGCCGGCCTCAGAGAGAGTGCCCGTGCCTAGGTCTAATGTTGCAATAAAGACGGGGGCGGCCACGCAGCCCACCCCGGCGACGCCAGTACAACCTGAGCCCGCAGCGGCTCCGCCTGCCCCAGCTCAATTGACTCCGACGGCCTCCGCAGCAGCAGCACCCTCAGCGACTGCCAATGTTGCAGCGACGACGACGGCAATCGCACAGCCGACGGCAGCTCCACCGGCGCAGCCTCAGCCTACGGTGACTACTCCTGTACCAACTAAACTGGCCTCGGCAGACCCGACTCCAGCTACGGCGCCGGCCTCGAATGTCGCGGAACCAGTCGTAACGGCTGCGCCGCCCGCTCCGGCCGCGCCGACTCAGCCTGAGCCCGTAGCGGCTCAACCCGAGCCCGCAGCATCGCAACCTACTCCGAGTGACGTAGCGCCTGCAGACCCGGCACCAATCTCACCGGCGGCTCGAGACGCAAGCTTGAGGTCAAGTTGGGAAAAGCCGAACCCGGGGGCTCGAAGAAGGACCTCACCTGTGGAACTGTTTGGCGGGTATGCATTTGCACGGCTAGCCGGCACCGGACCTGGGCGCAACATGAACGGGGCAATGGGCTCGTTTGGCTGGAATGCAAAACCGTGGCTACAGCTTGTCGCAGACACCAGCTACAACGTGGTAACGGTCAGCGGGACCAAGAATGTGCTGTATGGAAATCATTATGGGTCCCGATTGTTCTACCGAAGACGAAGCAGATGGGGCGTGACCCCGTTTGTTGAGGGTCTGTTCGGCGGAACGCGCGCGGACACAACTGTGAGCGGGGTCGGCGGATACTCGACTTCAGCTAACAGTTTTTCCTATAAAGCAGGCGGCGGTGTGGATATCCGCCCATCGCGACACCTGGAGATCCGCTTGATCGATGTGGACTACTACAGGACTTCCTTTGGCACGAACCTTCATCAGAACAACTATTGGGCATCGACAGGAATTGTGCTGCGGCTCTTCGGAGGAGGGGAGGAGTAACGGACCGCAGGCACTTCGAACTGAACAATGGTGGTTGACAGCTGTACAGAAGGGGCGGGCCAAGGTCCGCCCCTTTCTGTTTCCGACACACAAACGCAAGGGTCCAGCAAAGTGAGCAGCAGAGAAGAACCGCTGTTCGTTCGAGCATGCGCGGACATACCCTTTCTGTCTTGATACCTGGTTGTCCTGTCGACCTCCTCAGAGCACGCTGCGGTTCCTCGCGCGAATTCCTACTCGCGACCATGAACCGTGAAGAAAGCGAAATATCTTGAGTACCCGTTTGGAACCGCAGGGTACGATGGTCGAGGATCGTTTTCGCGAAGGTGCTGGGGTGGAAAGGGACCGCCATTGAACCGGGGCACGTGCGATCAGGGTGAGAGTGAGAATCTGTTCTGAATCCTTAACAGAATGGTAAAATTCGCTATAATCTTCTTGTCAGACAACCTTCCCCACCTGAGGACAATATGAATCCTGGTCTTCGTATGCGGCAGACCCGCGAACGACTCGGATTAACCTATCGAGACGTGGAACGGGCGAGTTACGAAATAGCAGCACGGCGGGGGCGTCCGGAATTCATCATGCATATCAGCCGACTGGCGGATATTGAAAATCGGGACGTGGTACCGGGACTCCATAAATTGTATACGCTAGCGGCGATATACAGGCTGAATCCTCTGGAAGTCCTAGGCTGGTACGACATCCCGATAGAGGAATGCTTCCATGACGGAACGAGCATTCCAGTTCGGCGAACGCACTTGATGGCGGCGCCGACAGCATTGCGGATCCCGCTCAGATTCGATCCGGCGTTCGATCCGCGGCGGACGGAGCTATTGTCCCGGATGGTGGAGAAGTGGGGGCAATTTGAGGGCGTGCTGACGAATGGGAATTCCCGGAATACTTATGGATACATAGGGATGTCTGACCGGCGGATGGTGCCACTGCTGAGGCCGGGAAGCATCGTGCTGGTGGATGGCAAAGTGAGGAAGATCGAGAATAGCGAATGGACGACGGAACACGATCGCCCGATCTACTTCGTGGAAATCCGCGATGGATACCGATGCGGATGGTTCCACCAGGATGGTTCGCGGCTGGTAATGCAGCCCCATCCACTATCACATTGCTTGCCAGAAACGTGGCAGACGCCGGAAGAAGCGGAAGTGGTGGGGCGAGTGAGGGGAGTGGTCACTCGACTCGACGAGGCTGGGAACATTCTTTCTGCAGAATCTCCAGCAGAGCATGGAGATTGGAACAGAAAAGCTCCTTGAGGTAGTCCGGGGATTGCTCTGGAATGAGGAAACGATAGGATTCCAGCCGTTGCCAATGGGAAACGGCAGCGCAAAGGCCGCCGTCCATGGCGGATAGGCAGGCCCGCAGATCTTCCTGCTGGCTGGAAAGCGGCTTTTCCAAAACCTTCTCAAAAACCTGCTCGTGACATACTTGAATGGCTTGCTGAAGCGCTTCATCTGGATAGAGCGCCGCGAGGCCAGCATGATCGTAGCGTCCGCTGGAAAGATCACGTAAAGAAGCTACATAGATTAAACGGGCAAAGAGTCCGGGAATGCCCGCAAGAGTCGTAAGCGTGAAGTCCTGGATGACTTTGCGATTCTGTTGAAGCTGCGTAAGAGTCTTCATCCCGCCGTGTGTTCCGCAGACAGAACGTTTTAGAGCAAAGAGCCCCGGCAGAGCTGCTCCTCACCAAGATGGCCGTGAGGAGGGCTACTGCCTTGAAAAAAACAGCACTGGTTTTGACCGTTTCCGCATTAGTCAATTTTATCGTACTGCCTGCACTGCAATGCGTCAACCATTCCGCCGTTAATCCCCCTGCGACTGAACGAAAGCTCGTGGCCGATGGCTGGCCGTTGCCGATACCGCACGCCACTGATGCCAATGCCGAACTCGTGGCCGATGGTTGGCCGCTGCCAATACCCCACGTCACTGATTCCGAACTCGTAGCCGACGGCTGGCCGTTGCCAATACCACATCAAATGGATCTTGAATTCGAGGCTGTCTAAAAGAATTCAAATCCTAGACTGGGCGGGATGAGCTCTTACGTCATGGGAGTTTCGGTACTTTATTGCCAGCATCGACCATACTAGATGTCTATTTACTCTCAAATTACAATCATGCTAGTATGCGCGCGATGGTGGCTCCCGTGGTTTATTTTCAATGGGCGCTCTTCGCGCTTCTTTTTCTCTCCCAAGCCGCTCTGGTTGCTATTTTCCTGGCGCGAAAAAGCTGGCGCGCGTACCCAGCCTTTTTCTCCTACATTCTGCTCAATCTTGTACAGGGCGGAGCCTTGTTTGCAATTTATCGATCTCGGGGTTTTTCGTCAGATCTCGCCCAATACTTTGGTTGGGCATCGCAGGGGGCCATTATTCTTGCCCGAGCACTGGCGATAGCCGAGCTATGCCGCCATTTGCTAGCCCGATATAGCGGAATTTGGGCATTGACCAAGCGCCTGATTTTCGTTTGCGGAGTTGCCCTTGCCCTGTATTCCGTGTTCGCGGCTGGCCGGCGATGGGACACTGGAGTTCTGAAGGCAGACCGAGGCCTTGAACTGACTATCATCGTCGTAATCGTCGTTCTGTTCCTCTGTGCTCGTAACTACGGCATCGCGGCCTCGCCCATAATTCACGCACTGGCTCTGGGTTTCTGTCTAAACTCCGCTTTTTGGGTTCTGAACGATGCCATTTTGGAGCAAAAATTCGCTCCCTACGACGCCCTATGGAACATTCTCAACGCTTTGACATATTTAGCTACGCTGCTTCTCTGGATCTGGACCTTTCGGAATCCTCTTCCGGATGCAGAAGTGGATCCAACGCTTCTTCCGCGCGACGTCTATCGAGTGATGGCGCCGGAAGTGAATGTTCGCCTTCGGCTTCTCAACGAGAGTCTCAGCAAACTTTATAAAGCGGAGGCACGCCGATCATGAGCCTGTTCCTCCTCTCTATCTTTTTCCTGGTTGCGTTGCTTCTGGGAGTCTTTCTTTTGTCATCTCGTCATTCTTGGAGACTCTCCCGACTTCCGGGCGATCCCGTTGCATTTGAAGAATGCGAACTGCATCACGCCACACATCTGCCGCAGATCCGCCAGGCTCTCTCGGAAACGGATAATGAGTTTCTTACGAAGAGAGGTTCTAGTGTCTTGCGACGGCGAGTGCATCGTGAACGGCGGGGTGTGGTGCTGGGCTATTTGCGCGAATTGCGAAGAGACTTCGAGAAACAGTTGCAGATCGCCCGGATTATCGCTGCACTTTCCCCGGAAGTGACCGCAGTGCAGGAATGGGAGAGACTTCGCCTGACGCTGAAGTTCATCTGGCAATATGAAATCATTCGGATGCAATTACAGGCAGGGTTAGCGCCGTTGCCGCGACTGAGCGGACTGGCCAACATAGTCAGCGGATTGAGCGTTCGAATGGAGAACGCCATCAAGGAGCTGGGGGAACGCGCCGCTATGGCTACAGAACTGGCCTCAGCGCTGGATAGGGGCGGTGTGGACCATATTTAGGACCAATTCGTCCACCGCCGCGATAACATCTGACGCTTTGAAGGGCTTCTGAAGAATCTGACAGTCATTTCTGGTAATTTTTTCCCCCACGCTGGGCGACGTGACGGCCGCGCACATCCAGATTACATTGCGGCTAAGGGCGGGCTTATGTTGAGCCAGCCAATCTCGGAATCCTTCCTTGTCAGACCCTTCCGAGATCTGCAAGTCTGCAATGATGAGATCGAATTCTCGTTTTTCCAGCAAGGTGACGGCTTCCCTGAAGTCTCTAGCGGCCTCAACTCTATAATCGGAGCCGCGCAAGATGGTGCCGACGTCCTCCAGGACGGATTCGTCGTGATCCACCAACAGAATATGGCGATCTCTTCCAGGGACAGCAGATGGGCTTGCAGAAAGCGACGTGGTGGCGGCAACGGACTGGATGGGCAATTCAATGGTAAACGACGCGCCGCGGGTGGGAACATTCCTGACGCGAATCGTACCACCGTGTTCGGTAATGATGCCATAGCAGATGCTTAGGCCGAGGCCGGTCCCCTTGCCGACAGGCTTGGTCGTGTAGAAGGGATCAAAGACGCGAGAAGCGTCCTGCACGCCGGGGCCGCTGTCGGTAAATTCGATGAACAGACGGTCACCATTGGTGCCCGTACGCACCCACAAATCGCCGTCACTAGACCGCTCCAGGATGGCGTCCACGGCGTTGTTGACCATATTCAGAAAGACCTGCTGAAGCTGGTGAGGATCGGCGGCGGTCTCCGGGAGATCGGCGGCGAGATCCAGGTGGACGCGGATATTGCTCATGCGGAGGTCGTAATCGCGCAGGGCAAGCGTTTCTTCGAGGGTCTGGTTGATTTTCACGGGAGCGCGCTCCGGCTTGTGCTGACGCGCGAAGCTGAGAAGGTTCTGCACGATGCGGTGGGTGCGCTGCGCCTGTTTGTAGAGTTTGTCCGCGTACTCGATGCCCTGCTGGCCCAACTGCCCGCTGGAGGTCAATAACTGGCTGTAGCCGAGAATCGCGGTGAGGGGATTGTTCAATTCGTGCGCAACGCCGGAAATCAATTGTCCGACAGCAGCCAGTTTCTCGCTGTGGAGGAGTTGTTCCTGAGTCCGGCGGAGATTTTCGTACGCTTGACGAGTCTCTTCGTAAAGCATGGAGCGTTCGATGGCATTGGAGAGCTGGCTGCCGACAGCGATCAAGAGGTTCACGTCAGCAGGAGAAAATTCGCGTGTGGTACGACTGCCCACAACAAGGCCGCCGATGACGCGGTCTTTCGACCAAAGGATTACGATGTAGGCTTCAGCGATTTGCTCCTTGAGCTGGGCATCGCGGAAAACGGGGGGCAAAGGCAAGCCACGCGCAGAAAGAAACGTGGCATGGACCGCTTTGATGTGCTGCATCAATTCGGGCTTCACCGAAACAGGGGGAAAATGCCGGGAGTATTCGGATTGATGCCCGACGGCCGCGATACGCCGAAGCTGGGTGCCTTCCTGATCGAAAAGATAGAGTGAAGTGGCGTCCAGACCGAATAGCTCGGCAATCTGACGCAAAGTGCGATGAAGAGAATCGCTGAGGTCCATGGATTCGATCAGAGTCTGTCCGATGGAGTTCAGGACAAGCAGCTCGCGGTTGCGGCGACGGATCTCTTGTTCAGCCTGCTTTCGTTCCGTGATGTCGAGCAAGAAGCCTTGATAAGCCGAGACGTTTCCCGCGGCGTCCCTGACGGCAATAGAAGACTCGAGCATGGTCCGAATTTCGCCGTCCTTGCGGCGCATCTCAAATTCGAAGTCGGCGACATTTCCGTGCTGCTGCAAGAGCTTCTTGAGCCTCTCGCGATCGGACTGATTGGCATAAAAGGCAGCGGGAATGTCAACGGCCAGGAGTTCCTCGCGGGAGTCATAGCCGGTCATGCGCAGGAGGGCGTCGTTAAAATCGAGAAAGCGCCCCTGCGGCGTGGAGATGAAAACACCTTCCTGCACGCTGGACACTAGACTTCGGTATTTCTCTTCGGCGCGTTTCCGATCGGTGATGTCCTTCAAGACGTGGACCGTTCCCAATTCATGTCCACTCGGGTCCGTAAAGGAGGAATTGGATGCGAGGAAATAGCCGGGCAGCCAGGGGTCCGGTTCGTCGCCTTCGCCGGCGATGCCCTCACAGTACGGACAAGTTTGAAAGGCGGCGTTCTTGACCGCGAAAAACTCAGAAACGTTGCGGCCGACGAGGGCGCTGTTTTCGCGGCGAAGTAGTTGGCTGAGGCGTTGGTTGGCGCGAAGAACCCGGCCCTGGTGATCGTGGACAAAGATGGGGTCACCGATGGAATCGAAGGTGTATTCCCACTGTTGTTGAACCGCGGCGACCTGTTCGAAGAGCCGAACATTTTGCATTGTAAGGCCGAGCAGATTTGCAATGTTCACAAGAAAGGGGAGCTCGTCCGGTTGAACGTGGACGTCTCGTACTGAGCCAATAGAAAGCACGCCTAGAGGCCCGTTCTTCCCGGGCAGAGCGAGCGAGACCAATGTCTTTAGACCCGCTTCCACCATTCTGTTGCGAACGGTGGCGTCCTGTTCCTCGGCGGCCATTAGAAACTGAGACTCGCCCCTCAAGACCCCCTGGACGGAGGGTTCCATGACGGAAATCTTGCCGCAGCGGGACAGGTAGGTCTTGTCAAATCCAACGGATGCCCGGGCGACGAGTTGCGCGGTGCTGCCTTCTCCTTCTTTCAGACGGACAAGTCCATGGGTGGCGCCGAGGCTCCCCACGATATGTGAGAGAACCTGCTCAATCACTTCCTGGACGGAAAGAGTCTGAGTGCTGGCGGCGGTCAGCAGGGTGAGGCGGTGCATCTTGTCGTTTAGTTCCTCGGTCCGGCTGCGGGCCCCTTCCAGAACGAGAACAACCATGGCAATGCCGAAAGCGAGGCCAAGTAGGTGGTCAAAGGCTACGCGCAAGAGAAAGAAGGGAGATTCCGGCCAGAACGGGCGATCAAGGCCGTGCAGACCATTCAATAGGAATAAGCCGGCAAGGAGCTTTGCGCCATGGCCGCGACGGGCGAGCGGAGAGCGCCACAACAGCCAGCCCGCAAACAGGCAGATGGCGCTTTCAAGGATCGAGGTCTCCCAGTGTATGGAGGCGGAACCCTGCGGACCCGAGCGCTCGACATAGTAAATCACCGCTAAGATCAGCCCGATGAGGGGAAGAACGGAGAAGGTGCGGCGATAAGAGCCGACCGAACAATGTATTACCGCAAACAGAAAAAGAAGCAGTGCAACCGCCTGGCTTTCAAGGTCGAACAGATGCAAGCCCGGAAGCGGACGAACCAGATAAGCGACCTCCGAGAAGGCCGAAAACGTAAAAAAACACCATCCGGCGAGCCAAAATCGGAAATAACCGGCATGCTGATCGCGGCGGAAAAGCAAAAACAAGACGAACAAGATAATGCAGGCAGCCGATTGGAAGAACGCGATGCCGAGCAGGCCCTGATTCTCTACCACGATGCGCTGCCTCCCGGCCGGACTTGCCGCCGTTGCGGTGCTCGAGTTGCCTCGAGACTCGATTCAAGGGGCGTGAAGCGCTGACAGATAACCCTTTGACGACGCTAACATGCTATTTTCTGACTGGGCAAGACCACCCACGTTACTCTGTGCCTTCACATATAATGCCTGACGGGGGCCCACCAACGTGGAGATGGAAAATATACTAGTTGTGGATGACGAGGAGGCGATTCGAGAAGTCGTTTCGACAATGCTCGAATCCAAAGGGTATCACTGTACGTCGGTCCACAACGGCCGCGTGGCACAGGAACAAGTGAAGATCGCCACTCCGGACCTGGTCTTGAGTGACATGATCATGCCGGAAATGGACGGGTTAAAACTGCTGGAATGGATGAGGCAGTACGATCCGGACGTGCCGGTGATCATGGTTACTGCGATTCATGACATTTCCACAGCACTGGAAGCGATTCGACGCGGGGCGTATGACTACATTTTGAAGCCGTTCGAGAAGGAACAATTGTTCCTCGGAGTCGGACGGGCGCTGCAACATCGCCGGCTGGTCATTGACAACAGGAATTACCAGCGCGACCTGGAGCAGAAGGTCGAAGAGCGCACCAGGAGATTGCAGCTCGCGGTGGAACAACTCGAACAGTCGTATGACGATACTCTGGAAGCGCTTGGCAGCGCGCTGGACTTGAAAGATGCGGAGACCGAAGGTCACTGCCAGCGAGTCACCGCATTCTGCATTTCGATTGCAAAATCGATGCCGGTGCCAGACGGATATCTCCCAATCCTGGCGCGTGCTGCGTTTCTGCATGACATCGGCAAGATGGCGGTTCCCGACGGGATTCTGCGCAAGCAGGGCCCGTTGAACGACGATGAGAAGCAGATCATGCGCAAACATTGCGAGATCGGGTACAACATGTTGATCCGCATCCCGTTTCTCCGCGATGCGGCGGAGATCGTGCTGGCGCACCAGGAGTTCTATGACGGTTCGGGGTACCCGCGAGGGTTACGAGGCGAGCAAATCCCGCTGGGAGCGAGGATATTTACGATTGCCGATTCGATGGATGCCATGATCAGTGACCGGCCGTATCGGCGGGCGCTGCCGCTGTCCCATGCGCGAGAAGAAATCAGGCGCTGTTCGGGGAGTCAATTCGATCCGCAGGTGGTTGAGGTGTTTATGTCCATCCCCGAGCAGCATTGGATAGATCTAAGAGAGAATCTCGGGTCGCCGTTCCGATTGGCGCATCTGAGGAATTTGTAGTTCCGTACTCTGTGTTTGTGCCGCGGCGGTTGTAAACTGAGGGCCTCGATCGGAGAATGCCGTAACCACTGCTCCTGCCCTTATCTTCTGCGCTCTTGGTTCGTCCCTTTGGTTTCCTTCTTGCTCTCTCCCCTTGCGCGGAAGCCGCAGAAACCGTACTATTCGCCTGCTATGGCGCTGATTCCCATCAAGACGGCTTCTGAGACAGGTTATTGCGATTGCATCTGCGGATGCTACGAGCTGGCTAGTCTGCGCGATGATGAGACGGGAAAGGGTTACTGCCCTGCGTGCGCGAAAGACCATGTCGACCTGAACGCCGGCGTGGGGATTCCACAGCCGGCGCCGGTGAATGTCTCGGCGAATTCCGCCGGGGCTTCCGGGATTAGCAAAACAGCAGGCATGCCTTCACCCGCCGATCCCCCTGGCCGTCTTCGGTAGCAAACGCCAAATCTGCCTGTTCTGACTGCGCCATACAGCAGAAACTCCAAATGGAAATGTTCAGTCCGCCTGATCGCGGGTGAACCTACCGATTCGCATTGGCACGGCTTGGATCAGAGGCAATGGGCCAGTCAGGGCCATATAAAGCCGGACTGGATGGAAGTGGATGTCTCTCTGCCACGAATGACTCCTCTGTTTTCCCACGCAAATCCAATACTCTTTGTTGGAAGGAAAGAAAAGAAAGAAGATATTAAATTTATCTAAATCCTATGAAATCTAATATAGGCATTTGAAAAACAACATAATTTATGTAGAAAAACCCTCCTCAATCTACGGCATGTTATTGAAACAAAGCGAGTTAAGATTTGCATCAAGATGGCCTGAAATGTGCTTGGTTGACAAACACCTTATGGTTGGATCCCGGTGGGGGTAGACTGCTTTGAACCGGGAAAGCCCTTCAAAATGAATGGCGAAGAGTCTGGTTGTAGGGAAATTTCAAGGAGGAATACGCAAACATGCGAAACGTGGTGGTACTTTTCTTCGCAGCTTTGTTGCTTGTCTTCACAGGAATGGCTTGGGCTCAGACCGAGACCGGCCAGATCACCGGTACGATTACAGACGCCAGTGGCGGCGTCGTGAGCGGTGCCAAGGTAACGGCCAAGTCCGTCAGCACCGGCGCTACGCGTGAAACAACGACCAACTCCGCGGGCATTTACACGATTGCCAGCCTGAGGGCTGACAGCTATGAGGTTACCGTCGAAGCAACAGGTTTCCGGAAGCTCACGGAGCGTGTGCAGGTAGCAGTCGGTTCAACCAATGAGATTTCGGCAAAACTGGAGGTCGGTATAGCATCGCAAGTCGTTGAAGTGGTTGCGTCCGCCGAAGCCATCACCGTCCACACGGAAGATCAAACCCTGTCGCAGGTCATCACCTCGGAGCAGCTCAACAACCTGCCTACCGATCCTACCCGCAACCCGTATGCGCTCGTGGCGACGGCTGGCAACGTAACGGAGGACTGCAACAGCACCCGTGGCGCTGCCCCAACGGGCGGCTGCGGGTATGCCATTAACGGCCTGCGCTCGGCCTCGACGAACATCCTGCTCGATGGTGGCGAAAACGTTGACGCTTTTACCGCTAGTGTCGGCCAGACGATCCCGCTGGATTCCGTGCAGGAATTCAGTGTTCTCACGAATGACTTCACCGCCGAGTTCGGACGTGCCAGCGGCGGCGTGGTCAACCTTGTCACCAAGTCGGGTAGCAACACTTTCCACGGCTCCGGCTATGAATTCAATCGTGTTTCTCACTTGTCCGCCAATACGTTCCAGAACGATTCCACCGGCACTCCCAAGGGCGTCTTCACCCGCAACAATTTCGGATTTTCCGTTGGTGGCCCCGTTAAGAAAAACAAGTTGTTCTTCTTCGACAACACCGAATGGCTTCGGGTGCGCAGCTCGGCTCCCCAACAACTGACCATTCTCGATTCAGCTTCTATCCCGTTGCTGGCGCCCGCCAGCCAGGCGTTCTTTACTGCCTTCGGAAAGTTGGCCCCAGGCGTTACCACTCTCAAGACAGGTTCTTGCGGGGGCACGGCGGGCACGCCCGGCGCGCCCTTGACATGCGATCAGGTTTCCTTCAACGTGCCCAGCGATGCGGGCGGCGGAAACCCGCAAAATTCGACGTTGGGAGTCGCCAGAATTGACTACAACTACTCCGACAAGACGACGATCTCCGGACGCTACGCGTTTTTTAAGGAATTGGACTTCCCTGGCGTGGTCAATTCCAGCCCCTATGTCGGGTACAACACTGGTCAAACCAACTATGACCAGAACTATCTCTTCAGCCTCACCCATGTTTTTAGTCCGAACTTCGTGAACACGGCAAAGGTGGTCTATAACCGGATTAACGGGCCGATTCAGCCGCTGGGCTCCGCTCCCATTGGTCCAACGCTGTTCGCGGCCGGCACAACTCCTAGTGTGCTCGGCACCCCCCTGGTGTTTCCCGGCTACAACGAGACCACACCAGGCGCAGCCATCCCCTTTGGCGGACCGCAGAACCTGTACCAATTTTACAACGATATCACCTATACGCATGGCAAACACACGCTCAAGTTCGGCGGCTCATACGTTCACATCCGCGACAACCGGGTGTTTGGCGCCTACGAGACCGCGGTCGAGCAACTTGGCACGAATTTGGGTACCGGACTGACTAATCTGGCCAATGGAGCCATCTTCACGTGGCAGGACGCCATCTTTCCCCAGGGCAAGTTTCCCTGCGTCAGGGATATTAATACTGGAGCGCCTATGGTCACTCCCGCCTGCACGGTGACATTACCGGTAGGGCATCCTGCGTTCAACCGCAACTTCCACTATAACGACGGCGCAGCCTACGGCCAGGATTCGTGGAGGATCATGCCGCGCCTCACGCTCAACGTGGGAGTCCGCTGGGAGTTCTACGGCGTACAGCACAATGCCAATCCCGCGCTGGACTCCAACTTCGTCCTGGGCCCGGGGACTACCTTTTTCAATCAAATTCGCAACGGAGCGGTTGAACTCGCTCAAAACGGCGGCGTGTTCGGGCATGACCATTACGGCAACTTTGGCCCCAGAATCGGCTTTGCGTGGGACCCGTTTGGCGGGGGCAAAACTAGCGTGCGCGGAGGCTACGGGATCGGCTACGAGCGGAACTTCGGCAACGTGACCTTCAACGCTATCCAGAACCCGCCGAATTATGCTGTGATCAGCCTGCAGAACTCGAGCGCCGCTGGCGCCAACAACAAGGGCGATGTGACGTTCTTGCCGGTTTTCACCGACAATTCCGGCCCCCTGGGCGGCTCGACGGGAAGCAAGGCGCTGCCACCGGTCAGTCAGCGCGCCATCGACCAAAACATCAAGACAGCCTATGCCGAGACCTGGGACTTCGCCATTGAGCGCCAGATCACACCGCACTCGCTTGTCTCTGTGGACTATGCGGGATCGCACGGTGTCCACCTCTACGACATCGCCAATATCAACCCCGCTGGTTCAGGCGCAGCGTACTTGGGTGACGCCAGAGGTGCCAATCGCATCAACCTTCAGTACAGCAACCAGAACTTCCGCAGCGACCACGCCTACAGCCGCTACAGCGGCGTGACCGTGCAGTACAAGACCAATAATCTCTGGAACAAGGGAGTTAACCTGAACGCGAACTACACCTATTCGCATGCGCTGGATAACCTTTCCTCCACCTTCACCGACTCCGAATTAGGCACAGCGTCCGGTGCGTACTATCTGGGATATCTGGACGCTTTCAATCCCAAATTGAACTTTGGCAATGCGGATTTTGACATCCGCCATCGCTTCGTCCTGAGCGGGAGCTGGGTGGTTCCGTGGATGAAGACCTCGAACAATGCGATTGCGCGCACCGTCCTCGGCGGTTGGGGACTCGGCTCCGTCATTAAGTGGCGCTCGGGTGCGCCCTTCAGTATCTTCGATTGCAGCAACCCGGGTGGAACCAATTGTCCAGAATGGGTTCCGTCAGGGTCGGTTGCCCGGACTGGTTCCGCCGTCAACGCGGGATCCAACTTTGCGCCCAACACGTTTAACTACATAACGTTACCGAACACGGGCGGCGCGGTAAACAACGTGGGCGACGCACAGGGCATCCCAATCTGCAGTGGGCTCTTTCACACCGGGTGCGTGTACAGCGCCGGTGGCTTTTCATACCCCGAGCGCAACAACTACTTCGGCCCGGGGTATTGGAACGTCGACATGAATTTCTTCAAAGACTTTAAGATCACCGAGCGCTTCGGACTGCAGTTTCGCGCTGAGATGTACAATATTTTTAATCACCACAACCAGTTCGTCAATCTGACGAACCTCGACGCTTCCTCTCTGGTGGATAACAACGGAAACTCGACTCCGTTTATCCAGACGGAGAAAGGCGGTCCTTCAGGTTTTGCCGGAACGTCCGCTGATGAACGCCGTAACATCCAGCTCGGACTGAAGCTGACCTTCTAGCTCGCGCCAGAGTCTACCTTCTTCCGCCGGGAAGCCTTCGGGCTTCCCGGCGTTTTTTCTTGACGCTCTCAGCAACGCGGCGTAGGATCCTCTCATAGTTAATGCCCATCCGCATTGGGGAGTTCCATGCGGCCATGTTTCGATTTCAAGCCCTGTTTTTTCCGCTGTCTCCAGGTTTCCATTGCCACCGGCTTAGTGGTGTCTGTTTTTTTCGTCGGTTTTACCCAATCCACAGCCGCGCAGGGGGACCCTTTCGCCAAGGTACAGGTCCGAGTTTACGATCGAACCAGCGAAGAGTTCCTTGTCCAAGTCCATGTACAACTGATCATCTTCCCGGACGAAATCGTCAGTGAGGAATTCACAGGTTCGGACGGCAGGGTTCTATTCTCGGGCATTTCGCCGGTAGGCGCCTATACCATTCGAGCTTCCCGCCAAGGTTACGAGCCGGGGGAGGCTGACGTTGATGTGCGCACTGGTGGAGGGATGGTTTACAATGTGGATATTCCGCTCTTGCCCCAGAAGCAAGAGCGAAAAGGCGCCTCTGGCGGCAATATCGCCGCCGAGGATCTTCGGATTCCAGAGAATGCTAGGAAAGAATTTGAGCGCGGCAGGCGGCTCTTGAACGAGAAGAAAGACGCTGACGGGAGTATCACTGCTTTTCAGCGGGCCATCCAGTTGTATCCCGGCTATGCTGACGCCTATTTTCTGATGGGCATGGCGCAGATGCAGATCAAAGCCGCGCCTGGGGCTGAAGCCTCCCTGCACAAGGCGATCGCGTTAGATGCACACCGCACGGCTCCCTACTACCCATTGGCAATGTTGCTGTTCGGTCAGCGGCGCTTGAGCGAAGAACATGAACTCCTGCTTCAAGCACAGAAACAGGACGCAGCTGACTGGCGCTGGCCATTCGAATTGGCCCGCTGCGAAGCGCAGGAGGGCCGCTGGGATGCGGCACTGCAGTATGGAATAGAAGCCGGCAAAAATGCCAATGCGCCAACACGAGTTCATCTGCTCTTGGCAGACATCTATGCTAACGCCAGCAGACCGCGCGAAGCAGTCGCGGAACTCGAACTGTTCGCCAAGCTCGACCCACAGAGCACCTATATGGAGCGTGTGCGCGAGGTCCTGCCTGTTCTTCGCCAGCGCGCTGCTGCTTCTTCTCCACCGGAACCGCACTGACCAAACTGGACGAAGTTTCTCGCGTGTAACTGTACATGTTCAAAGAAACGACAGGAGCCTTTGCATTCCTTCTCGAAATACCTCTTCGAGTGTGATCAAGCTTACGATCAGATAGCCATCCGAGGGGAAGTCATAGAAGTGGCCGGGATGGACGAAGACACCACATTGGTTCAGGAGAGCGACAGCCAAGTCTTCGTCGGATTGGGTGGCGGGGACGCGCAGGACGGCATACCAGCCGCCTTCGACCACAAGGCGGGTGCAGGCCTTTTGGGTGGCCAATTGGCGGTCAAGTTCAGTGAGGTTTTGGCTGACGCGGGACAGCAGTTGCTTCTGAAAGGCATGCCGCTGCTCGAGGAACGCGGGAATGGCAAGCTGCACCGGGGCGTTCATCGAGAGGTAGGTGTCGGCGATGAACTCAAGGCGGGCGAGGGCTTCCCTCTTCAGCTCTTGCGGCCCGCCAACGATCAGCCAGGCCGCTTTCATTTGCGGGAGGCCGGAAATTTTGGAGAGGCCGCCCATGGTGAAGGTGAGGGCCTCGGCGTTCGACACGAAGCTCAGCCGCCGTTTCGCTTCGAGAGAGTAATCAAGGAACACTTCGTCGGCGATGATGGCTATCCGTCGCTTTGAACAAAGAGCATTCAGCTTCGTTATTTCGGCGGACTTGGTGAAATGGCCCGTCGGATTATTGGGATGGACGACGATGACTCCGCGCGTTCGCGGCGTGATGGCCCGTTCCAGGGAGTGGAAATCGATTTGCCAGCCGTGGTCGTAGAGAAGCGGATAGCGCACGAGACGAACGTCTTGCAGGTCCGCGAGGAAATCGAAAAGCGGATAGCTTGGCGTCGGAATCAGGATATCGTCGCCGGGATCGCAGAGCGTTCGAAAGACGTAGGAATAGGCCTCGCTGGTGCTCGTAATGAGAAAAATGTCCTCGATCGAAACAACGTCCTGCCTATCGGCATAATATGCGGCGACCGCGAGGCGAGCGGAAGCCAGCCCCCTTGGGTCGGCTTCGTAGGTGAGAACCGCAGGGTTATTCAGAGCTTGCAGGATCGCCCGGCTGTCATACGTGAAGCCGCATTCCGTCGGATTCGAAATGGTCAGATCGAACAGGGGTTTGCCTGCGGCGCGGTGCGCGGCGAGCGCCTGGCTCAAGCGGTTGGGAGCAAGATTCCAATTTGTGCGTTTCGCGAACATAGTCCATGTAAGCTTGCGCGAGCATTATAGCTGTCGCTCCAGAAATCCCGCAGGGTACGCTACTCACGTATACTGAAGACGGCAATCACGAACCATGAGCACGCATCCTCAGGCCAATCCTGCTTTCGAGCCGGTGCCGCAGCTCGATCTCGCCGCACAGTACGCTTCGATTGGCAGCGAGATTCGAACGGCGGTCGAGCGGGTGATGGCATCGCAACAGTTCGTGTTGCGGCACGAAGGCGCCGCGCTGGAAGAAGAAATCGCCAAGCTGTGCGGCGTGGCCTACGGAGTCGGAGTGGCTTCCGGGACGGACGCACTGATTCTGGCGCTGCGCGCGTGCGGAGTGGGTCCAGGAGATGAGGTGCTCCTGCCGCCCTTTACGTTCGTAGCGACGGGAAGCGCGGTGAGCGCGCTCGGAGCGAGGCCGGTCTTCGCAGACATTCGGCCTGAAACGTACAATATGGATCCCGCGGAAGTAGAGCGGCGCGTGACGCCGCGGACGCGGGCCATTCTCGCGGTGCATCTTTACGGGCTTGCCGCCGACATGGACCCGATCCTCGAGTTTGCCCGGGTGCGGCAGCTGCCGGTGATTGAGGATAATGCGCAGGCGATCGGCGCGTCCTATAAAGGTCGAAAAACCGGCTCGATGGGAGACGCGGGGTGCTTCAGTTTTTACCCGACAAAAAACCTGGGAGCTTATGGGGATGCGGGAATGGTGGTTTCGAATTCAGAGCGGTTTGCGCAGCGGATTCGAATCCTCAGGAACCACGGCCAAACGGGGAAATATGTGAGCAAGGAGCCAGGTTGGAACAGCCGGCTGGATGAAATGCAAGCTGCGATTTTGCGCGTAAAATTGCGTCATTTAGCTGAGTGGCAGCGCGCACGGCAGGCGAATGCGGCGGAGTACACTAGGCTTTTGCACCAGATTCCTGGCGTGATGCCACCCAGCGCGCCCGAAGGCTACGAACACGTCTATCACCAATATACGATTCGAATCGAAAAGCGCGACGAACTACAGCGTCACCTGGCCGAGAGAAAGATTGGCAGCACGGTCTATTATCCCCACCCTTTGCATTTGCAGCCGCTGTACGCTTCGCTCGGATACAAGGTGGGTGACTTCCCGCACGCCGAGCGTGCGGCGCAGGAAGTGCTTTCGCTGCCGATGTATGCGGAATTGCGCAAAGAGCAGATTGCACGAGTGGTGGAGGCTGTCGCCGAATTTTTGAAGTGCTAAGTCCCGAGCAATTCCCGCTTATTTCCCCAAGTAAAGAAGGGCCAGCAGGAAAACCCACAGGCCGTCCATAAAATGCCAGTAGTAGGAAGCGATTTCGGTCGCGGTGGGGAGCGAAATTTGAGACTTTTCAAAATTGCGCAGCGAAATAAAAAGCAGGGCCGCCACTCCGCCCAGCAAATGCACAGCGTGAGCGCCTGTGAAAATGTAAAAAAAGCTGCTGGCCTGGTTGGTCGCAATGAAGACGCCCTGTGCCACGAGCTGCCGCCAAGCTACGAGCTGTCCAGCAACGAATAAAAAACCCAGCGCCGTTGTCAAGAACCACAATTTTCGAAAGCCTGATATGCCTGCAAGCAAGAGCCGCGCCCGCGCGCGTTCCAGTGTGAAGCTGCTTCCGAGAAGAATTAGAGTGTTGACCCAGAGAATACGCGGCAGATGCACCGTTACCCACACTTCGCCGCTCCGGCGAAGGATGATAAATGCGCTAGCCAGCGCCATGAAAAACATCAGAATGGAAACAATACCGATGGTAACGGCTGTGGAGTAGCGCTTGGGTGAGGGAGACCACTTGCGCGGGCGCTTACCGCCATCGCCCTCGTCGCCAGCATCTCCGCCCGGAGGCGGAGTTACGCCGCCGCCACCGCCGCCGGTGTTTTCAATGATGAGCTCGATGTCTGGAACTGCGGTTGTGCCCGGCATGTTGGTCTTCCTTGTTCTGCATCCAGCTAGATTTTGCCACTTGTTCGCTTCGCTTGCGGCTCAGGGCAAGCGGGAGCCAGATCCTGCGGCACGAAATCCTCGACTACATCGGGCAAGCTGAACTCATAAGCGCCACGATACACCACCGGATCGCTCGGACCAAAATCATCGGCGGGTGGCGGCGAAGAGACGGTCCATTCAATAGTAGTAGCGCGCCAGGGGTTGCATCCACTCACCTTCTCGCCGCGGAAGAGGCTCCACAAAAAATTGAAGAGAAAAAGGCCCTGCGCAAAAACAGTGACGAGAATAGCGACGGTGATGAACGTGCGAACGGGACCAATCATCACGGCGATGCTGGCGATGCGGCTTCCAGAGTGAATGTCGGTGTGCGAAACAAGGCCGAGCCAGTGCATGGGCATAAAGACGCAATAAACGCCCGCGAAAGTAAGCCAGAAATGGAGTTTTCCCAGCGATTCATTCAAGCGGCGGCCGAAGAGTTTCGGAAACCAGAAGAATAGCGCGCCCAGGACGGCAAAAGTCGCGGCCACGCCCATGACGAGATGGAAATGGCCAGTGATGAACTCATCGCTAACAGCCACGGAGGCTAGATCGTGACGCGCGAGGAAAATTCCGGAGAGTCCACCAGCAAGGAAAAGAGAAATAAAACCGATGGCGAAAAGCATGGAGGTGGTCAATTGAATTCGGGCGTTCCAGAGCGTCCCGAGCCAGCTGATGAGAAGGATCGTGGCGGGAAGCCCGAGGGATGATGCGAGAAGCGAAAAGACAAGAGGCGAGGAGGGATTCATGCCGCTGACGAACATGTGCTGGCCCCAGACGAAAAAGCCGAAGAGGCCCACGGCGCAGAGCGCCAGAACGACGAGGCGCTCCCTCCAAACCGGTTTGCGGGAAAACGTGGACAGCAGATGCGTGATGATTCCAAAGGATGGAAGCACGGCGACGTAGACTTCGGCCTGGGCAAAAAACCAAAAGAGGCGTTGCCAGATCACCGGGAGTGCATTCGACTGAATGTTCGGCGGCAGACTAGCAAGGAAACCGGCGAACGAAAAAAAGTGTGTGCCAAGGAGCCGATCCGAGAGGAGGCAGAGACACGCGGCAAGGAGGATGCTGAAGATCAACAACCCAAGAATGCCGTTGAGGAACCACGCCCAAACCGTGAGCGGAAGGCGGGGCAGGGTCATGCCCTGGGCGCGAAGGTCGATGGCGGTGACACTGAAGTTAAGAGCGTTCAGGAGAGAGGCAGCGCAAAAGAGAGCGACGCTGAGAATCCAGAGCGTGATTCCGGCAGCGGGGGCGATCAGGAACGCGGCGGTTATGCCGAAGAGCGATGCGACCGTGGCCCAGAAGGAAAGCAGGCTCAGAGTGGGGAAGGCCATCTCGCGCGCTCCGATCTGGAGGGGGAGGAAATAGTTTCCGAAGCCGGCCTGCGGGGCTGCGGTCAGGACAAAAAAAACCATCAGCGAGCCGTGGAGCAGAGTCAGGGAAACATAGCGCTCGGGTGTGTTGGCCAGATTGGAGAGGAACGGAATGTGGACGCCGGGCCAGACAAGATGGATGCGCATGAGCAAAGACATAGCCATGCCGAGAAAAACGCTGAAAAGGGCGAGCCACAGATATTGCAGGCCGATCGTCTTGTGATTCGTGCTGAAGAGAAGGCGGGAGAAAGACCTGCGTGGCGGTGGGTCTGCGTGATTTGAGCTGTTGTCATAGGTGACCATGCCCGCCCCAAGGAGACTCCTGCCCTCTCAAAGAGAAACCCGGCTTCGGATGAGGGATAAATAGAATACATCACGGAGGAAAAGGCAAGGGGAACGGAGCAATGTCTAAATGGCGAATTTCTTGTCGCCGGAGAATTTGGTGCGGTCGAGAGGACTCGAACCTCCACGCCTTGCGGCGCTAGCACCTCAAGCTAGTGCGTCTGCCAGTTCCGCCACGACCGCGTGTATTTCATCCTAAAGGCAACGGAGTGGGGTGTCAAATGAGCGGCTGGAGAACACGATGGCGAGATCCAAATTTGCAAGACTTCTGCGACCAGATAGGGGCCAACCGAAATACTGGATGGGCAGAGTCAGTCTTGGTTGGTGGCGGAGAGATGAAAGAAGCTGGCGGCCTGGAAAGACCGCCCCTGCAATAGTTACGGCTTCTTCGGTTGTGCAGGTGCCGGCTGTGAAGCAGAGGGTTTCTGGCCAGATGGAGGCTGAGAAGCGGCCGGAGCATCGGACGGAGGCTGCACTGGCGCTGTAGATGGTGACGTTGTGGGTGCTGGTGGCGTGGTAACTGGAGTTGTCGCTGGCGCCGCTGGTGTAGCCGGAGTCGTCGTTGCCGGCGCAGCAGGGACCTTCGCCGGGGATCGAGTAGGGGCCGGCTTAGAGACTCTTTCCAGAATCGAACTGCCTTGGCCAACGGCCTTGTCTGTGCGCAGCACTAAGGCCATAGCGCAGAGCATGAACATGATGGCGCACCAGGTGGTAGCCTTGGAGAGCACGTTGGCCGCGCCGCGCGGGCCAAAGGCAGTCTGGCTGCCTGCGCCGCCGAAAGCACCTGCGAGGTCGGCGGCCTTGCCGCTCTGCAGCAGCACGACGATGATGAGCACCAAACAATTCACTACAAAAAAGAAGGGCAGCAGCCAGAAAAAGAAGCGCGAATTGGTCAACTTCCATCCGGCGACGATAATGCCGCAGCCGATCAAGATGGCTACGGCCCATTTCATCCAAGAAGGCATTTCAAAACCTCTAAAGCAGAAGTAAGCCGGGCTAAGGCCCGGCCCCTACAAAAAATTTACAATCGCCGCGAACGATTTGGCGTCCAGGCTCGCTCCGCCGACGAGCGCACCATCCAGTTCCTCTTGCGCCATCAATCCCTGAATGTTGTCGGGCTTGACGCTGCCGCCGTAGAGAATCCGCAAGGCCGCGGCGTGCGCGGAGGAAAAACGTTCCGCAGCGCACTGACGGAGAAACCGGTGAACTTCAGCGGCAATTTCCGGTGTCGCGGTGCGGCCTGTGCCGATGGCCCAGACCGGCTCGTATGCAACTAGAATACGGGAGAATTGTTCCGGGGTCAACGCAGAGAGGCCGCCGAGGAATTGGGTCTTGCAGACATGATTGGTTTGGCCGGACTCGCGGTGGGCGAGCAGTTCGCCTACACATACGATCGGGATGAGTCCAGCGGCGAGCGATGCCTTTGTTTTTTTGGCGACGGTTTCGTCGGTTTCGCCGAAGAACTGGCGGCGTTCCGAATGCCCAATGATTACATAGCGGCAGCCGGCTTCGACGAGCATGCCGGTGGAGATTTCGCCGGTGAAAGCGCCTTCTTTCTCCCAGTGAACGTTCTGGCCTGCAATGGCGATGCTGGTATTTTTTGCGGCTTCAACTGCCGCGGAAATGGCCGTGAAGGGCGGCGCGATCACGATGTCGCAGTGCTTCGAGGCAGCGACCAGCGGCGCGAAGGCAGAGAAGAAGGCGCGCGTGTCCGCGAGCGTTTTGTACATTTTCCAATTGCCGGCGATTACGCGGCGTCGCATGCAGCCCTCCAGACAAGAAGAAAAGGATACCGCAGAGACACCGAGTTCGCAGATAGCGCGCAGAGAAGTGAATTCATTTATTAGAGAGGGCTTCGACGCCGGGGAGTTTGCGTCCGCCGAGGAATTCAAGGGATGCGCCGCCGCCTGTAGAGATGTGAGAGATCTTGTCGGCAACACCGGATTGATGGACCGCGGCGACGGAGTCGCCTCCGCCGACGATGGAGGTTGCGCCAGCGCTAGTAGACGCGGCTACGGCTTTGGCAATTTCCAGCGTGCCTTTCGCGAAGGCGGGCATTTCGAAGGCGCCCATGGGGCCGTTCCAAACAATGGTTTTCGCAGCAGCGATTTTCTGGCGATAGGTATCGATGGTTTTCGGGCCGATGTCGAGGCCCATCCAGCCGTCGGGGGTGTCGTGGATCGAAATGGTTTTTGTGGCGGCGTCGGCTTTGAATTCCGCGCCGACCACGTGGTCCACGGGAAGAAGAAGTGGGAATTTTTTCTCTTGCGCTTCCTGGCGAAGGCGGCGGGCAAGATCGAGCTTATCGTCTTCGACGAGTGACTTGCCGATCGGGTCGCCATCGGCTTTGAGGAAGGTATAGGCCATGCCGCCGCCGATCAACATGGCGTCAGCGATTTTCATGAGGTTTTCGACGACTTCGATTTTGTCGCTGACTTTGGCGCCTCCGAGAATGGCGACGAAAGGTCGCGCGGGATTGGTGATCGCTTTGCCAAGGTAGGTGAGCTCTTTTTCCATGAGCAGGCCTGCGGCGGATTGCCGAACGAAGCGAGTAACGCCGACGACCGACGCGTGCGCACGATGCGCAGAGCCGAACGCATCACAGACGAAGAGGCCATCGCACAGAGCGGCGAGCTGTTTGGAGAAGGCTTCGTCGTTTTTTTCTTCTTCGGCATGGAAACGGACATTTTCGAGGACGAGCACTTCGCCGTCGCGCAAAGTTTTGCTCTGGCCTTCGGCGCCCGGGCCCACACAGTCGAGGGCGAAGGCTACCGGCTTGCCGAGAAGTTCTTCCAGTTTCTTTGCGGCGGGTCGGAGCGAGTATTTTGGATCGGGACCGCCTTTTGGGCGGCCGAGATGCGATGCCAGAATGAGGCGGCTGCCTTTCTGAATGGCGAGGCGGATGGTCGGAAGAGTTTCGCGAATGCGGGTGTCATCGGTGACGATACCGTCTTTCAACGGGACGTTGAAGTCCACGCGGATGAATACGCGGTTGCCGCGGAGGTCGAGGTCGTTGATGGTGAGCTTGTTCATGATTCAAGAAGTGGCGAGTGACGAGTGGCTAGTGGCGAGAGAATTCTATCCGCGCTCGCCATGCGCCACAGCAATCTCCCTCAAAACTTAGAGGCCAATAATTTGATCAGGTCGCGGCACCGGCAGGAGTAGCCCCACTCGTTGTCGTACCAGGCTAGAACTTTGACGCAACGATCGCCGACAACCTTGGTGTATTCGGAGTCAACGATAGACGAATTTGAATTGCCCTTGAAATCAGAGGAGACCAGTTCTTCTTCGGTGTAGGCAAGGATGCCTTTCATCGGACCGTTCGCGGCGGCCTTCAGAGCGGCATTGACAGCTTCTTTGGTGGTGGGCTTGTCGACAAATACGGTGAGGTCGACAACGCTGACGTTGGGCGTCGGCACGCGCATGGCATAGCCGTCGAGCTTGCCCTTCAATTCGGGGATGACGAGATGCAGCGCTTTGGCGGCACCAGTGGAGCTGGGAATCATGTTAATGGCAGCAGCGCGGGCGCGGCGCAGATCCTTATGGGGCAGGTCGAGGAGTTTCTGGTCATTTGTATACGAGTGGATGGTGGTCATGGTGCCGCTATGGATGCCGAAGGTGTCTTGCAGGACTTTGGCGACGGGCGCGAGGCAATTCGTGGTGCAAGAAGCGTTGGAAATGACGTGGTGCTTGGCAGGATCGTACGTTTTGTCATTCACGCCAAGAACGAAGGTGGCGTCTGGGCCGTCGGCGGGCGCGGAGATAATGACCTTTTTCACGGGAACGCGCAGGTGTTTCTTTGCCTCGGGGCCTTTGGTGAAGAGGCCTGTGGATTCGACGACGATGTCTGCGCCGACGGAGGCCCAATTAATTTCAGCGGGATCTTTCACTTTAAAAACTTTGAAACTCTTTCCTTCAACCGCAATGGTGTCATCGGTATGCGTAACGTTGTGGGGGAGATTGCCAAGGACGGAGTCGTACTTCAACAGGTGCGCTAGTGTCTTGGCGTCGGTGATGTCATTCACCGCGACGAACTGGATATCCTTGTCGTCGAGCGCCGTGCGCATGATGTTGCGTCCGATGCGGCCGAAGCCGTTGATGCCGACCTTAATGGGCATACTTCCTCCGGTAGAAATATCAGAAAATTGCGGCTGTGCAGGAGCGAGTGACGGCCGCGGGTGAAGAGAAAATGCTAGGGGTTGCACGGACAAAAGTCAACGCGCGGAAAATTAGGCCGCTATAATTGCGTTCCATCATGGAATGGACGCCTGCATCGGCCCTGCGCTGGTTCTTCAGTTCGGAACAGGGCGCTTCTGGCCGCCTGATTCCCCGCTGGATTTTTCTGCGCGCGCTGGGGCTCATTTATTATTCTGCGTTTTTCTCGCTGCTACCTCAAATTCGCGGATTGATCGGGCCGCAGGGCATTCTTCCCGCCAATGAATACTTACAGGCATTGGCTGAACGGTTCGGTCATGCGGCGTATTGGTATGCGCCGACGGTGCTGTGGCTTTCGAGCAGTTCTCGGATGCTTACGGCCATTTGCTGGATAGGCATGATCGCGTCGGTCCTGCTGGTCTTGAATTTGTGGCCGCGGGGTATGCTGGCGATTTGTTTCGTGTGCTTTCTCTCGTTCGTCAGCGCGGCGCAGGATTTTTCGGCCTACCAGTCGGATGGAATGCTTCTGGAAGCAAGTTTCATTTCTTTGTTCTTCGCGCCGGCGGGATTCCGGCCGGGGTGGGGCGAAGAAAGCAGACCCTCGTGCGCAAGCTTGTTCTTGCTGGTGTGGGAGGGCTTTCGAATCTATTTCGAATCGGGCGTGGCGAAAATCATGGGCGGCGATCCGCAGTGGCGCAACTTCACAGCACTCGATGAGTATTACCAGAACGGGCCGCTGCCAACGTGGATCGGCTGGCACATGCAACAGCAACTGCCGCACTGGTTCCATGCGGCGACAGCGTTTGGAACGCTGGCGCTGGAACTGGGTCTCGCGTGGATGATGTTTTTGCCACGGCGACTTCGCATCTTGTGCTTTCTGATCCTGACGCCCTGGCAAATCGGCATCATCCTTTCGGCAAATTACACGTTTCTGAATTACCTCGTGCTGGCGCTGGGCATTTTGCTGCTCGATGACCAGTGCGTGCTGCCATTCTTGCCGCGATTCTGGAAAAAGAGCTACCTGGCGACCAAAGAGGCCAAACCTCTTGCCGCTCCGGCTGCCGAAGAAAAATGGCGAAGGAGACTCGGAGAGCAAATCTCCGCGTTGAAGATCGCGCTAACAGCGGTAATGCTCACGTGGATTTTCTATGCCACTCTCGCGCAAATGGTATGGATGGTACGGCCGTGGCCTCTGCCGACGACACCAGTCTCAGCGCTGGAGCCCTTTCGAATCGCGAATCGCTATGGATTGTTTGCGGTGATGACGCGGGGGCGCTATGAAGTTGAGTTCCAAGGTTCAGACGACGGGGAGACGTGGCTCATCTATCCCTTTCGCTACAAGCCGCAGGATCCCAGCAAGCCGCCTGGGATTTACGCGCCGTATCAGCCGCGCTTTGACTGGAATCTGTGGTTCGCGTCGCTGAGTTCGTGGCGGCAGGAGCCCATCGTGCCGCGCACGGAGCAGGGTTTGCTTCGCGGCGATAACGATGTTCTTCTTCTTTTTGCCGGCAATCCGTTCCCTCACGCTCCCCCGCGCCAAGTGCGTGCAGTGATTTGGCAATATTGGTTTACGACACCAGCCGAGAAACGAGCGCACGGTCTTTGGTGGCGACGCGAGCAATTGGGGCTATACGCTCCGACACTGGAACGGGAGGATGACGGAAGAATTGTCGTCTTGCAGTGGCCGCAGGCGACTGAGCCGCGGGAATAGTTGGCCACTACTGTGGGAACTGCTTGATGCTGGTGACGCGGTCGCCCATGAAGCGTATGAATACGGTTTTCGAGGGAGGCTGGCCGTAGATCCAGTCCTCGATGTCGTTGCCGTCGGAGTCGCGTTCGCGGACTTTGTGATCGGGCTTGCCGATGGCGGCAACGACTTCTTCGCGGTCCATGCCGACAACCGGCCGGCGATCCTGAATCGCTTTTTTCATTTCCAGCGGCAGCGTATCGAACCACTGCACGGCGGCAGAACGTTCTTTCGCAAAGTTGAGCAAAGGCGAAAGGAGACGTTTCAGGTCGTCCGGACTCATATCCGGCAGGGACTTCTCAAACTCAAGAAAAATGGTGCTGCCCATTCCGGGCTGCAGGCCGGGAGGACCCGTGTCCTGAGTCGCAGTGGGCTGCATGGGGGGATAACCCCCGCCTCCCAACCCGATCTGAATATGATCGCGCCAATGCCGCTTGCCACGACCACCGCCGTTGATGTCCACGACGATCTGACGATCGCGGAATTCGAGTTTCGTAATCTGAACGTTGTCGCCGGTGTTGACCGCGGCACCATGCGTCGCAACGGCGCGATCGAGCATTTCGTTGTTCAGGGGCTTGCCGACGCTTACAACAATGCCTTGCTTTCCAGCGGGCAGTGGCTTGACTGCCTTGGCGAATTCGCCGGAGACGAACCGGATCAGCGCAAGTTTTGAATTGTCCTGGAGCGGGATGTTCTTGGCGGTATTCGCGGATTTCCCTGGAGACTGTGGCTGGCTCTGCGCTTGGCCCGCTGAGGAATCCCCGTTCGGGAAGAGAGCGATCTCCTCATCCAAGGGAAGGTTGGCCGAAGGGTTAGCAGGCGGACGCAGGCTATTGACGCGCGGAACATCCGCGTCCGAAAAGAGCAAAAAAGCCAGGGAGAGAATAAACCAATTTGACATGGATTGGCAGGACCGCCCGGGCGACCCCTTGGCCCCTATTCTACGATGCATGAAGGCCGTTGAACAGGTGCCCAGGTCGGTGAGGGCTCTTTGGGATTAATTGCATCGAATCCGAGTTGAACCGAACTCCCGGCCGTGCTTTCGAGTAGGCCTTAGCGGGACACGACTTGGACCCCCTGACGGTCAATGCTCATTGGCAAGACTTCAGCGCCGGCCTCGACGATGGCCCTTTCCGTGCGTTCCCGGGCCTCTGGCTCAATTAAGAGGACGACACAGCCCCCACCGCCCGCACCGCAGACTTTTCCCGCCAGTGCCCCGTTCCGACGGGCGTTTGCAATCACGCTGTCGATGGTCTTTGTGGAGATGGTGGGCAAGTTCCTTTTGCGGAAGGACCATTCCTCGCGCATGAGGCGGCCAGCCTCCTGCCAATCTGGTTTTTCGAAGGCGAGGCGCATTTCCTGAGCTACTTCAGAGATGCGTTCGAGGCTGGTTTGCACGGCGCGCTTACCGCCGATTTGCGCTTTGAAAACTTCCCAATTGTTAATCCCGTGTTGGCGGGGCTTGCCGGTGTAGCAGACAAGCACGCGGCGCTCGAGTTCGTCGAGATTTACACGCAGGTCGACGCGATGCTCGCCTCCGGGAGGAAGCTCAATGGCGGCAGCCCCGCCGAAGGCAGGCGGGTAGTGGTCCTGAGTGCCGGTTGGAACATTGATGACAATAGCTTCGGCATCGCGGCTGATGTGGATCCAGTCGACTTTGCTCTTCCCTGCTCCGGTGAAGCGATCCAGCGCGGCGCAGATGGCAACAGCCATGGCGCTGGATCCTCCGATACCTGCACCCGCGGGAGCTTCCGAGTCTGTCGTAAGCGTGAAGCCACCCTCAGGCTGGAAGAATTTGGTGATCTCTGCGAGCAAGGGGAGACGGTAGCGCTTGGCCTTCACCATGGCAGCGAAAGACGAAAACCTCTCGCCTAGTTTGATGTCGCGCGAAACCAGTTTAATGGAATTGTCGCCGGTGGCGTGCGTTTCGATTGTGCACGAGGCGTACAGTGAGATGGCGGCGTTCAAGGTGACCGATCCGGGATGAAAGAGATAGAGCGGCCAAATGTCGAGCGTGCTTCCGGCAAAGTCCACGCGGGTCGGTGCTTTGGATTCGATGATCATGAGTCAAGTCGGCTCGATTCTGAGGATTCTACAGTCGAGCCAGTGTGACGGAAGGGGCTTTCAAGCTCAAGCAAGGACCGTGGGGAGTGTCAATGGAAAGGCAACAACAAGACATCCATACGCGTGCGGGTGGCGGCATCGCGGAAACGAAGCGCTAATTACTCCCTGCAGAAGCCGAGCGGTTGCGGGCGATGAGTTGGGGGCCGTCCTTCTTTTCTTTGGCGAGGGCGGGATTGGGTTCGAAGCAGCGGCGGCAACGGGCTTCGTAAGCGCCCATCGCGCCAACGACGATCAGCTCTTCGCTTTCGACAAGGCGCTGGGTGTGAACGGCGGGATTGCCGCAACGGACACAGATGGCGAGCAGCTTGGTGATCTCTTCGGCGATGGCAAGAAGGCGCGGCATGGGCTCGAAGGGGCGGCCACGGTAATCAGTGTCCAGGCCGGCGACGATGACGCGTTTGCCGAGATTGGCGAGCTTGGTGCAGACGTCCACGACTTCGTCGCCGAGGAATTGCGCTTCGTCAATGCCGACGACTTCCGTGCGAGGCGAGAGCTTCTCCATAATTTCGGCGGCTTTGAAAACGTTGTCCGAGGGAATGCCCAGGCCGGAGTGCGAAACGATTTCGTTGGCGGCGTAGCGTTCGTCAATGGCGGGCTTGAAGATCTGAACGCGTTGTCGCGCAATCTCCGCGCGGCGCAGGCGGCGGATCAACTCTTCGCTCTTCCCGGAAAACATGGGGCCGACCACGACTTCAATCCAGCCCATATTGCCTTTGACGATGTCCAAGGTCGCTCCTCCCCTGATACCAAATCCATTTTCAGCCGCAGAGCACCGTGTTTTGTGCCACTACGGTCGCGAACCTGCACCGGCAGCCGCGGCACGGTACATCTTTACATTATAGAACGGCGCGAAGGCGGCGACCACAGCGACACGAAATGCTTCCTGCCGCGTGATGAAATTGTTCGAAAGCACGCCCCAGGCGCCCTGGGCATCGCGGATGCCTACGGCACCGGCAAACCGGTCGATCGCCACGGAAAGCTCAACGGCGTTTTCAAGGACTTCATGGGCTAGAGATTCTGGAATCTCGATGCCGCCCGAACGGCCGTAATGGCCGGAGGAGCCGTCGGACACGTAAGCCCAGCTTTCCAGGAAAACTCGGCGTTGCGGATGTTTCTGCGGTTCCGAAGACGGCGGCATCTCATTCGATGAATCGCTCTCGTGGACCACATCAAGACCGCCTTCCAAGCCAACAAAGTATTGCCAGGACGCGTCGCTTTCACGCGCCACTCTCATGAGCGCTTCGGCGCGCTGACGCGCACCGCGCATCAACTCTTCCCGCGAGGCGGGAGTGTGGCTGACGCCGCTCTCCACTTCTACTCCGACAAGCTCGAATTCGGTACCAGCGGAAAGGGTTGCCGAAAACGTCTCGAGCGCCTCGCGGACGGCGTTCAACTTTGGGCCGCGCATGCTGCCGATGGCGATGATGATCTTGTGCATTCGTTCCGGAAGCTGACGGGCCGATTGTAACGGGAGATCGCCGGAAATATCACAAAGATTTCTAGAGGCTGAGGAAAACTCGGGGAGAATCAGAAGTTGCTTATCGTAGTCGCACCGGCACCTGAACCTTGTAGCCCACTTCAGCGGTCGCTTCTTTGAAAGAGCGAGGGATGCCCCCGCGCCGGGAAGCTGTCGATTTCAGACGGGCTCTATTCCGGTAAGACTTCAATCGCGCTGATCGACGGGTAGTTCACCGCTGGGGTGAAGTAGATTTCGATCTTGCCCTGCGGCGTAGGTTCGATATGCGGGAAGGATTTTACAAGAGGCTGGGAACCGGCTTCGCGAAAAATATCGAACCCTTTGAGGAGCATCGATCCGTTGCAGGAAACATCAAACACCCGGCTGCCGACGCCTCCAATTCCGCCATTCTGGACCCCGAACCAATGCTCCATAAAATACAGCTTCAAGGTGTACTTGCCGCCCGTGACGACAGGCACAACGTAATGGAAATGCCCAAATCGGTGCCAATCGTAAAGACGGCCGTCAGGGAGTTTGGATAAGTCACCCCCGAAACTGCTGAGGCGGCCGCCGAAGAAATACCTGTCCGAGACCCAGACGTTTCCGTTCGAATCACGGTATGGAGAATGACCGACGACGATTCTGACGGGAAGCATGCGATGCGGGGTTCCAGGCAGAATTTCAATCGCATTTAGAAATGCCTCAGAATTGTTGAAGTCCAGATGAATCGCCCCATCGCTCTCAGGCACAACGTCCGTAAACACTTTGGCGGTCGCAATGTCGTCCCCGCCTGCCTCGTCCACTACATCCAGGTTGGTAGTTGGTCCTCCGTTGATGGAGAATCCCACGTTACGACTGGCCTCTTGAAGCCCGGATGTCTCGGCGAACAGAAGACGCATTTCGTAAGTCCCGGGCGGGACTGGATATTTGCAATGAAAGATGCCGCGGCGCCCGCTGGAATAAAGCTGCTGGTCTTCGGTGCCCTGGATAGCATGGCCGGTAACAGAGAATGGGCTCCCTCCGGAACAAAAATGATCACTTTCCCAAGTCGATCCACTGCGATCCACATACGGCGCAAGACTGTTGGCAGCGATCGCACGCAGAGTTCTCCCCGAAATACTCACGGGAGCAGGAGCGGCCAAGGTCCTTGAGTCATCTCCATTCGTGCTCGCACGGTTCCATCTTTGCCAGGCAATGAGCGAGACCACGCAAGCCGAGAGAACAATTATGGCAGCAATCTTAACAACTCCGACGGGAAGCTTGAGCTTTCTTGAGGACTCGCCATCGTTACGGCCTTCCAGGCCCTCCTTCGGCGCAGATCCCTGCACTCGCGGAGCAGGACTCTCTTGTCGAGCTTCCAAGGAAGCGATTTCTTGAGATGGGGGATCATTTAGGGCCCTGCTTCCATTACTTTTACTTTCGTCGAGCTTGAGGTGAGTCTTACCGGACTCCGCTTCGATCTTATGGATGAACCTGGGAACGTAGTGGCCGGGAGGAAGGCAAATGTGCACCGCGTGTTCTGCTCCGGCGGTTCGATAGTAGTCCTCAAGCCGCTTTCGTAGCGCATGGGCGGTGACGCGGACGATCGTATCGACCTGAGGATCAAAGGATTCTGGGCGCCCCAGGGCGTGCACCGCGATACTGTATTCCTTGACTTCGTCGATTGCGCCTTCGAAGTATTTTTCGCAAACAAAGGTGAGGAGTCGAACGAGATTGTTGGTGCGACCAAGCTCGCCGGAAGACAAAAGGGCTTCCATTTCAGCCCGCTCGGCCTCAAGCTTGCTGACCGCCGGTTGCATGCGGTTATCCCCCTGGGAATGGTCCCTTTGACCTACCATCCGTTTCTTTTGCGGGCAGTATAACCCAATTCGTCGAATATAACATCAGGCGAAACCTATGAAATTTCATCGAGTTAGGTAGGAAATCGACCTAAGAATGGGTTCATCTTCGATCTCCCTTGATAGCGCGACGCTAACTGTGAATTCACCGTTAGCTAACTTCCGCAATTGGCGTGCCACTGCTTTACTTAAGCAACCGTTATTTTGATTTGTCTCACCCGCGGTGCAGCTTCCTGAACCGCTCCTATGGCGGCCGGTCAGAGGAGCAGATCGAGTACGGCTCTTACGCCGCCACAGGAGTGACGACAATGGAGTCGGCTCGCACCAATCATCGATATTTCTTTGCTGCAACGGACGGAATCGTAAAAGGTTTTCGTCTGCCGGCACTTTGTGCGCTGATTGCTTTCTTTGCTGTCTCGATGGTGCCGGGGACAACGCAATTCGCCCTTGCCCAGGACATCTTTGGGCGCATCGCCGGGACGATCACCGACCAATCCGGGGCTGTTGTTGCAAACGCCAAAGTCACGATCATCAATGAGGCGACTCTAGTGCGCCGCAACGTGACAGCCGAGAAGAACGGCTATTTCGTCGCCGATGAGTTGCCAGCCGGCACATATACTGTGACCGCCGAGCAAACTGGTTTCAAGACGATTACAAAGAGAGGCAATGTTTTGACAGCGGGCGGCCGTCTAACCGTGGATCTAGGGTTAGAAGTTGGCACGGCCACAGAAACGGTGACGGTGACTGCTGTCGGGGATACCGTCAATACCACGTCCGGCGAAATCTCAACGACCATCACGCAGCGGCAAGTGCTGGATATGGCGCTGAACCAACGTCACTACGAGTCGCTTGTCGGTCTGGTTCCCGGCGCGGCCTTGCAAGGTTCGGGCACAAACCCCGCCTCCTTAACGATCAGCTACAATAACAGTGTTGCGGATATCGATGGACAGCGTCTGGATGGGCAGAACTGGAGCGTCGACGGTGGGTTCAACCTGGACTCCGGCTCGAACAATAGCACGTTCAATCAAGTCGGTATTGATTTCATTCAGGAAGTGGACGTGCAGGCTTCGAACTATGATGCGGAGTTCGGCCGCTCTGCTTCAGCCACGATTAACGTGGTTACCAAGAGCGGCGGAAACCGGTATCACGGCGGAGGCTTTGAGTTCGTCCAGAACAATACTTTCAATGCGGAAAATCCCGGCACCAAACTGACGAGTCCCACTGCGACGGGCTACAAGGCCGTGCCCCCATTTCATTTCAACGACTTTGGATGGGACCTTGGCGGCCCCATCCCGTACATCCAACCGAAAGGGAAGCTGTTTTTCTTTGCGGGACAGGAGTGGAAGAAATTTCGAGGAGTATATCCGGGATTGACGGCTGCGTCGGTCCAGGAGATATTTCCCACCGCAGCGGAGGTTGCAGGCGACTTCACGGACCTTATTGGCCCTCTCGCTACTACACCTCCCACGACGGGTTTGCTTAAGCTTCAGACGCCAGCTGTGATCCCGGCGAGTTGCGGCGGAGTTCTCTACACCGCGCCCAACGTTATAAACCCCGCATGCATCACCGGGGACGGCGCAGCCTTTGCGGCGCTCTATTCGTCCGCAGCGAAATTGTCTGTCTCGGGAGCACTCCCCACATCGACTAACAGCAAATTGAGTTTCAACCTCCCAAACCCCCTGAACCTTCGTGAGGATATTATTCGTATAGATGAACATGCCAACGATAGGCACAGCTTCTATTTCCGCTATATCCATGACAACGTTCAAATCTACAATCCTTATGGGACATTTGCCCCCACCCCCCTTTCCAACGACATTCCGGTAGATCCGGACCTCCGCAATCGCCCCGGATACAATTATCAGATTGGGTGGACTTATGCCATCAGTCCGACGCTCATCAACTCCGTCAAATTCAACGCCGATTGGCACAAGCAAAGGACTCCGGTTCAAGGCACTGCGTGGGAGAAGACTGGATATGGGTTTAAGTTCATTCCGCCGCTCGGAAATCCAGCGCAATTCCCCAACGGGCTACCGGCCATAGCCTTTACAGGTGTTGCAGGTTTTCCGACGACCGGGCCGGCCGGGGTGAATGGTCCCGCGACAAATTTCCTGGCGTCTCCGACGACGGACATCAATCCTTCGGATAACGTCAGCTGGGTGAAGCATAGCCACACGATAAAGTTCGGAGTGGACTTCGCGCGGAACCGCAAGACGCAGAATTCGCGTACGAGCTATGACGGCACTCTCAACTTCAGTACAAATGCAGGCGCGACCACTGTCCCTAACACGACGGGGGCAGCCGGGAAAACCGGCTCAAATACGACGGGTGACCCCTTCGCGGACGCACTCCTCGGGAACTTTAATACTCTCGGGCAAAATTCGGCCGTCACCACCGGCCAATTCCGGTTCAACGACCTTGAGGCATACGTTCAGGATAGCTGGAAGGTGACTCGCAAATTTAGCTTGGTCCTGGGGGTGCGGTACATTCACACAACGCCGACTTATGCTCAGGGAAATAACATGACGAACTTTAATCCGTTCGCATTCGACACCAGTCTCGAACCGACCTTTACAGGCGGCCTATCGAGTGGCAGCATTAACCCTGCTTCACCGGGGCTTTGCAGCGGCCCTCTGGTAAACGTTGTCGGTACACCAACACTTAAGATCGAATGCAACGGATTGCAGCGGCCAGGGCAAGTGCCTTCCGACCAAGCCAAAAATGTTCCTGTTACATCGGCAGATCCGCAGCTATTGGCGGCCATAAATAACGGAGCGGCGCGCGGCTTCTACCACCCGGAAAATTTGTTGGCTCCGCGCGTCGGCTTCTCCTATGCGCCGTTTAGCGATGGTAAGACTGTGATTCGAGGCGGCTTCGGAATTTTCTACGACAAGCCGGAAGGCAACTTATTGGGTCTGGGCATCAATTCCCAAGGATATCCGCCTTGGGCGCAGTCGGCGTCGATCTCCGGGACCAACGCTTCCCTATCGCAGTTCGACTCCGCCCAGGGTGCGGGTACGGTGCAAGCTCCAAGCACTTTCGCCTTGAATGGAGTTGATCCCCACCTGGTGGTCGCTCGCAGTTACCAATACAGTCTCGGAGTGCAGCGCGAACTGCCGGATGGCATCTTGGTGCAGGCAGCTTACGTTGGCAACGTAGGGCGCCACATTCTCCGCGCGCCAAGCTTCAACAACGCGACGTGGACAGCGCAGGGAAACATTCCTGTCTCGCCGAATCCGAACACAGAGGCGTGCCCTTCTGGAATCAATGCTGCCGCGTATCAATGCTCCGGAGGTTTCGCGCCCGCCGGTCTGTCGAAGGATCAGATTCGGCCATTCCTGGGCTACGCGGCCATCCAAATGGCGCTGGGCGACGTGAATTCCAACTACAATGCGTTGCAGCTTAGCCTGACAAAGCGCGCGGGCATCCTCACTGCCATGGTTTCCTATACCTTTTCGAAGACTCTGGGAGACGGTGGTGGCGCGGGTGACGCGTACAACGAAAATCCGGAACAGGAGTGCCCGTTCACGTGCCTGGTCAGCACGGCCGCTAACCCAGTCCTGGTCAACGGCGGAACGACGTCAGTAGCAGGCGGAACGCAAACGGGCGGCGTGGTGGAATCCTGGAAGAGATTCGACTATGGCAAAGTGAGTTTTGACGCAACACACATCTTGTCGACAAGTTTCACCGTCGAGTCACCCTGGGGCCGGCACTTGACCGGGGTGGGAGGCGCAGCGGTAAAAGGGTGGTCGCTGAGCGCGCTCATGCACTACCAGAGCGGCTCACCCCTCACAGCAACGGCCACGGCGGGTGTTGGCCTTAGCGGCCAGAATGTCAATCGGCGCGCAACCATTGTCGCCGGCCAATCGATTGGGTTTACCGGCGGCACGTGCGGGAATGTAGTAGGCGGGATAGTGGTAGCGAAATGCTGGCTTAATCCGAACGCCTTTACTGCGACGAGCCCGCTTGGCGCGGGTGACGCCCCAGTCTCCGACATCATCGGACCCAATTTTTACCAATGGGACCTGTCGGTGCGGAAGACATTCCGATTGCCTTATAGGGAGGGCCTGAGCCTACAGTTCCAGGCTGATGCGTTTAACGCGTTCAACCGCGCGAACTGGAACAATCCTACGGTGAATAACGCTGGCTCCTCCAACTTCGGACAGATTACCGGCTCCCTTCCGGGACGCATCCTTCAGTTCGGCGGGAAGTTCAATTTCTGACATGTAGTCCGTGCGCAGTCTCTATTAGAGGCTGGCGAGCAATGGCCAGCCCCCGCCAGCTCAGAGTCGGCGCGAAATCAGTTTCTAAAGATGGATTCCGGGATTTGGTCACTAACTCTCAACTGGGTACGGGATGACTTACGTCCCGGTGCCAGAACTCTTCGCATGAAAAACCTGCTCCGCTGGTTGACGATTGTTTTGTGCGTGCCACTGTTCGCTGACCGAGGCATAGCGCAAGTGGCGCCGCTGATTGCGAACATCGATGGCCGCCAGGCCACCGACCTGGATGGCCAATGGCAAGCGATTGTCGACCCTTACGATGTTGGAGCCTTCGACTACCGTGGGAAGCCACTAACGAACAACAACGCCTTTTACAAGAACCACAAACCGCAGTCCCTTTCAGAACTGGTCGAATACGATTTCGACACATCTGGCCAGCTCAATGTGCCTGGCGACTGGAATACGCAGCGCCCATCGCTCCTGTTTTATGAAGGGAGTATCTGGTACAAGCGCACATTCAATTACAGCAAATCTCCCAAAAAGAGAGTCTTCGTGCATTTCGGGGCGGCCAACTACCTGGCTGCTGTTTACCTGAACGGGGAAGAACTCGGCCATCACGAGGGAGGGTTTACTCCCTTTGATTTCGAAGTAACGGATGGGATTCGTCCTCAGGACAATTTCCTTGTCCTTAGGGTCAACAACACGCGCGGAAAAGATTTAGTTCCAACCGACAATACCGATTGGTGGAATTATGGGGGAATCACTCGTCCTGTCACTCTCGTGGAGGTACCGCAGACGTTCATTCAGGATTATTTCATCCAACTTGCGAAAGGATCCACGCGCCGGGTTGCCGGCTGGCTGCAGCTCAACGGGCCACAGCTGCGCCAGAAAGTTACAATCCGGATTCCAGAGGCGGGGATTACCAACACAGTGGAAACAGACTCGACGGGGCTTGCCGAGTTCTCGTTCGACGCGAGTCTGACGCTTTGGTCTCCCGAAAATCCGAAGCTCTACACGGTTGAGATTGCGGGGGAAACGGACAAAATCGCGGACCGTATCGGGTTCCGCTCCATCGAGACTCGTGGTACGGATATTCTTCTTAACGGAAAATCTATTTTCTTACGAGGAGTTAGCATTCATGAGGAAGCTCCCATGCGCTCTGGACGTGCGTGGACGGAGGACGACGCGCGAACGCTCCTGGGCTGGGCAAAAGAGTTAGGATGCAACTTCGTCCGGCTGGCGCACTATCCGCACAATGAAGCCATGCTGCGCGTGGCCGATCAGATGGGCCTCCTCGTCTGGGGAGAAGTGCCGGTCTACTGGACCATTGAGTGGGAAAACCCCAAAACGTTGCATAACGCTGAGAACCAGCTCAACGAATTGATCACCCGTGATCATAATCGCGCCTCCCTGATCATTTATTCCGTAGCAAACGAAACGCCGACCAGCGAGGCCCGGAACCGCTTCTTGCACCAGCTTATTCAACAGGCACATTCTACGGACCCCACCCGCCTGGTCTCAGCTGCTTTGCAGGCCGAAGAATCCATCGTGGTGAACCACATCACCATTACTATCAACGATCCAATCGCGGCCGATCTCGATGTGCTCGGCAACAACGAATACATTGGGTGGTATGTGCATCAGCCTGCAGACGCGGATGCTATTGATTGGGTTTCTAACTATGGCAAGCCGTTGATTATGAGCGAATTCGGTGGCGACGCGCCCTTCGGCAATCATGGCGATGCCAGCGTGCGATGGACGGAGGAGTATCAGGAGAATCTATACGCTCACCAGATCGTAATGTTGAAACGCATATCCTTCCTTCGCGGCACTACCCCGTGGATTCTCATGGATTTTCGCAGTCCCCGGCGGACTCTTCCTCGATTCGAGGACTATTTCAATCGCAAGGGTCTCGTGTCGGGACGCGGTGAGAAAAAAAAGGCTTTCTTCGTGCTTCAGAAGTTCTATCAGGGATTGAAGGGCGTTGAAGTTCGCTAAGTTCCATCTACATCCTCACATTCCGGATTTTGCTTTCTGCGTCGAGAATCAGATTTTCCAGAGGACGGGGACTTGGGTGTGATTAGAGTCTCGAAGTCTGGCGAGCGCCGACGCGGTCTGGCATCTCCGGGCGGGCCGGAGCTATGCTGTAAGCATAGCGAGAGCAGAACAAGAGTGGGTGTAATGGGGAAAACGATGGTTACACGACGTGAGTTTCTCGGTGGCCTAGGGGCGGTAACAGCCGCGGCTGGATTTCCCGCTATCCCAGCCTATTCTTTGGCTCCGGACCTCTATCCGCCTGTGGATCTCTCGTATTTCGATACGCCGATTCCACCTGGGCCGGCGGAGATTCGAATCGGATACGCATCCATCACCTGGGGCGGAGAGGACCGGCAGGCGATTGAAGACATCGCCGCCCTGAATTTTCGCGGAATTCAGTTGCGCGCCAACGCCATAAAAGAGTTTGACAGTCCCGCGGAATTGCGGGAGTTGCTGGAAAAACACCAACTGAAAATGGTTGCGCTTTCGAGTGGCGGCGTGCGGATTGATCCCGCCGTAGAGGCGGATGAGGTTGCCAAGCACACCGCCAATGCAAAATTTGTACACGATGTGGGAGGGTTCTATCTCCAGGTGACTGACAACCGTCCAAAAGACCGCGCCATCGGCGCGGGAGACTATGTACGGCTGGGGCGGCTGATTACAGAAATCGGGAAGCGCACCGCCGATCTTGGCGTCCAGCTCGGATACCACAATCACATGGGTTCGCTCGGAGAGAAGCCGGAAGAAGTGGATCAAATCATGCAAGCCGCTGATCCGCGCTACGCGAAGCTCGAATTGGACGTGGCGCACTACTTCCAGGGCGGCGGCGACCCGGCAAAAGCCATCGAGAAATATCGCGACCGCCTGCTTTTCCTGCATATCAAGGATGTCGAACCGTTGCCGGACAGCGCGAATGCGAAACGCGCCTATCGTTTTGTCGAATTGGGGCGAGGGCGAGTGGACCTCCCGGCGGTATTTGACGCCATGAATAAAGTGAATTTCCGCGGATGGGCTATCGTCGAACTAGACGCCGTGCCCGACAAGCATCGCATGCCCAAAGAGTCGGCGGCGATCAGCAAGAAATACCTTGAAGAAAAGCTCGGAGTGACGGTATGAAGTCACCGTTTCGCGTGGCCGTTATCAACGACGAGATCACGCAGGACTTCGGCCGGGCATGCGAGGTCGCCTCACAGGAATTCGGCATGGATTGGATCGAGCTGCGCGGCATGTGGAATAAAAACCTGCTCAAGCTGGATGCCAAGGAAATTGAAGAAGCGCGGCGCATCCTGGAAAAGAACAAATTGCGCGTGACCGATATCGCCAGTCCGCTCTTCAAAGTGGACTGGCATACGGCGCCGAAGTCGAAATACAGTCCCAAGCGGGATCAATTCAACGCCGACTTCACGTTTGAGCAACAGGAGGAAGTGCTTGAGCGGAGTATTGAATTGGCGAAGGCCTTCAATACCGACCGCGTGCGCTGCTTTGATTTCTGGCGGCTGGACGATCAACAACCCTATCGCGCGGCCATCAATGAGAAGTTGCTGGACGCGGCCAACAAGGCTGGCAAAAAGGAAATAATCCTCGTTCTGGAAAACGAGATGACTTGTAACACTGCCACGGGTGCGGAAGCAGCCAAGGTCCTTAGCGCAATAAAATCTCCTTCTTTAATGGTCAATTGGGATCCCGGAAATGCAGCCGCGCACGGCGAGAAACCATACCCCGATGGCTATGATGCATTGCCGAAGGAGCGCATTGGGCATTGTCATTGCAAGGATGCCGTGAAGAAGCCAGACGGCAACGGCAATGAGTGGGCAGCGATGGGCCGCGGCGCCATTGACTGGCTCGGCCAATTCAAGGCCCTAAAGCGTGACGGCTATCACTACGCCGTCAGTTTGGAAACCCACTGGAGGGGCGGCGGCACACCAGAGGAATCTACACGTCAGAGCTGGAAGGGGATGAAAGAAGAACTAAAGCAGGCCGGCGCGCTGTAGACCTTGGCTGGCGCTGACGAATCAGCCTGGCACGGCGCGGTAGTTGAAATTCTGAGCGGCCTATACCTTTACCGGCACGGCATATAAATTACGGCGGAGCTGGTCTTTGGCTCGGAAGATCATCATTCTGACTGCAGGAAGCCCCCGGTTCATTGTGCGCGCAATCTGCGAGTAACTCATTCGTTTGTAATATCGCAAGACGAGAGGAACTTTGTACTTTGCTGGCAGGCGAATCAGCTGTTCCCTGACGCGGCGCTGTTCCTCTTTGCGCAGAACTTGGGACAATGGCGAAGGAGTCGAGTGATCAGCGAAGCCGCTAAGGTCATTGTCCTCCAGAGAGGAATTTTTCTGACCCTTTCTTCGTCGCAGCTTGTCAACGCAGTGGTGCCCTGCCACCTGCGAGAGCCAGGGGCGGAACGGCACTGTCGCATCCCGTTGGTGCAGCACTCTGTAAAGTTTGAGGAAGACCTCTGCGGCAGCATCCTCGGCGTCTTCCGGCTGACGAAAATACCGCTTGCAGACCTGTAAAACGTAGCGATAGTGAGCCGCGTAACATTCTGTCCAGTATTCGGAGCAGATTGGTCGCGGTTCGTTCAGGGATCTGCGAAGTTGCGTGTCGCCGGCAGGCAGTAAAGTCGAATCGGTCGCCATTCGCTAATCCTCGCCATTGAACTCGGACACACCAATAGCTCTGGGCCCAAACAATGCAGTGGCTGGAGCTCGTCCTTAACGTCTGTTCAACTATTTGTAATAGCTGCCTGTCGGTTCGTGACCTGCCTCGGTCGCACGGTCGTCGTCAGCTGACGGCGAGGCACCGAAAAATTCCCGTTGTGTTCAGAAGTCCGATCCGCAAGGGCGACTTCCCGGCGACGAACAATCAAGAGTGTCAAGTCATCCTCCGGCGGACACGCGCCTGCGAAGTCGAGTACCGTCGCAAGCGTGGAGAAAAGGACCTTGTTTGCAGTCGCGCCACTGAGCGACTTTGCTGCTGCTGATAAACGTCCCGTTTCAAACTCCTCTTCTTGGGAATTGCGGCATTCCGTCAGGCCATCGGAGTATGCGAGCAACATATCGCCAGGATTTAAATCGACGCTACCCGAGCTGTACGTCGCTTTTTGCAGAGCGCCCAGCATAGGTCCACCTTCTTCCAACCGTTGCACGGATTGGTTGCGCCGCAGAACCAGCGGTGGCGGCAGACCAGCGTTGCAGTACACGAGCTCATTTCGCTCCGGATCAAGTCGGGCAAAGAATAGTGCGGTGATTGGCGGCTCACTCTGGTTCAAGCAAAGTTCGCGATTGACGGCGGCCACGGCGTCGGCGGGATGTAAGTGGGTTCGCGAACAACGCTGAATCAAATCCATTAGATGAGCTTGCCAAATTCCTGCCGATAGTCCCTTGCCCGCGATATCACCGAGCACTAGTCCAAGGACGCCGTCAAGTTGTATCACTTTGAAAAAGTCTCCGGACAGATGGCGTACCGGGAAGATTTCGCCGGCGATCTCAAACTCGCCCCAAACTAATTCACGGGGGGAGCAGAGCCTCCGCTGGACCTGGGCCGCTTCGTAAATAGCCTGTTGCAGTTTTGTGTGTTCACGGCGCACTGCTTCGAGTTCTTTGTGCTGCGATCGAGTCCTGTCCGTGAGGACTTCAGCCGTACCGATTGATGAATCTCGACGTACTTGCCCTTCGGCCGTGCTTCGGGTCGCAGCCGACGGACTGTTCCCAGCCGGTCTGTGAGAGGCGATCTGCGTTCCTGCGGTTTTCATGATCATGATAATTTCATCCTACGAATTTGTAGCCCACGCCGTGCACGGTCAGAAAAAAACGCGGCTGATCCGGAACGGGCTCAAGTTTCTGGCGAATCCGAACGATATGAGCGTCTACTGTACGAGTTGTCGGAAAATTGTCATAACCCCAAACCTCGTCGAGCAGCCGATCGCGGCTCAGCGTCTCGCCGGAATGACATAGAAAATGCTTCAGGAGCTCAAATTCCGTACTCGATAGTTCCACGGGCTTACCACCGCGCAGCACCTGGTAGCTGCGCAAATTCACCTCCACATCACCGAACGTGTAGCCGTCCTGTTCTTTCGGGACTGTTTGTGCCCGCCGCAGAACGGCTTTCACGCGAGCGAGCAATTCCCGTATAGAAAAGGGCTTGGTGACATAGTCATCGGCGCCGAGCTCCAGACCGACAACCTTATCCACCTCCTGGCCCCGGGCGGTAAGCATGATGATGGGAATGGAGGGCCTTTTCGCTTTCAGTTGTTTACATACGTCCAGGCCGCTCATGCGTGGCATCATCACGTCCAGGACGATCAAATCAGGAGACTCCTTCAGGGCCCGCTCGAGGCCTTCGACACCATCTCGCGCAGTTAGTACTTGAAACCCTTCGTACTCGAAATTATCGCGAAGGCCAGCGACCATATTCGGCTCATCCTCGACGATGAGAATCTTGGCTGCTCTCATCCCGTCTTCCTTGTGCTTGGTTGGGGGATTTACGTTGGTTGCTCTCATGCGACTGCGCCTCCAGCTTGTGAAGGTAGAACCAGCGGTAGAGCGATCGTAAATTTGCTGCCTTTATTGGGGACGCTCTCCACCCGCACGTCCCCACCGTGCGCCCGCGCGATGTGCCGCACGAGCGACAGGCCCAACCCTGATCCTTTAACGTTATGTACCAGCGGATCTCCGCAGCGGTAAAACTTCTCGAAGATTTTCTCCTGCTCATTGGCTGCAATGCCGATGCCGCGGTCCTGGACTTCGAGTTTGACGGAGCCGTTCACACGATACAAGCTCACACTGATGTACTTTTGGTCTCTAGAATATTTCAATGCGTTGTTCACCAGGTTAAGAAGGGACCGCGCGATCGCTTCTCGATCCACATTTATCGGCGGAATATCGTCAGCAATGTTCTCCTCGAAACCGAAGCCGTTCTGTTGGATTTGGAAGCGGTAGGAATCCAGAGTCGAATGGACAAGTTCGGCCAGATTTGTTTCCTGGAATTCGTATTCCTTCCTTCCGGCATCAATCCTGGAAAAGTCCAGGATATTGTTGATCAGTGCTGTCAAGCGCTCGCTTTCTTCCCGGATGATGCGAAAATATTCCTGGTATTTTTCCTTGGCATTCAGGCGCCCCAGCTCCAATGTTTCGGCATACAGGCGGATCAGGGCCAGAGGTGTCCGCAATTCGTGTGAAACGTTGGCGACGAAATCGGATTTCAGTCTGGCGAGATTCATTTCTTTGCAAACGTTGCGATAGGTGAGCAAGATCCCGCCGATCATGAGCAGAGAAAGCGCGCCGAGAGCGATGTAGTTATATCTGAGGAATCTTGACCCCATATCCGCTACCGTCGTCCCCTGATATTTGATGGCCAGCGTTATTTCCGGGAAGACATAGGTGAAGGTGCGCTCCATCTCCGGTTTGCCGCCGTCCCAACCTGGCGAACTCAACCACAGGGCCGAGTCCTTCCTCGGATGAATCATCATCACCGGGGGACTATCAGATCTCAGCACGGCGCTCTTGCTGTTCAAAATGTCTTTCATCATCGCAGGAAAGAAGCTGTTGCGCAGATAGTCTTGGTCAAACTTAACCATCCCCAAGGCGACCCGATCCTTCGAAACATCTGGAGGGAGAAAGAAAGCGAAGGCGCTATACGTGTGCGGTTCTTTCTGGAGGTCCCACCCACTATGGAACTCGACCGGAGGTTCATCTTCCTCAGCCATCTTTCGCAGAGGCAGCGTCATCTCTTGTGCATCCACGGACAGCCAGCTATCAACCATGCTGATTGAATCCCGCGCCCGCGCGCAGAAGGCCAGATCCTGGAGCCGGCGTGGCTGCGTGCCGCTCAGGAACAAACTGTTCTTCTTGTCGTACAAGACCGCATATTCATACTCCGGGTGCTCTGACAGGATGCGCTCGAGCTTGAACTTGATTTGAGAACGGTCCTCGTCGGGGTTTGGGAACTCTTTACGGACTGGAGCAAGCAGATCATTCGCCTTCTCCCAGCTTTTCTTCTCCGCAATCTTCAGCACGTGGGAGAAGTCGCGCTGGATGGCGGCTTCGAAAGCCTCGGTGCGCTGGATATGTTTCAGGTTCCAGATACTGAAGCCCAGCAAGGCTGTTGCCGGGAGCACGATGGCTAACTCCAGCGTCAGAAGGGTTCGCGTGCGGTCGGTCAATCGCCACTTCTTAAACATTCTCAGTGTCGCCCATTTGCTCATTTACCTCGTACCAGTGCAGGACTATAAGGACTCTTCAGGCTGAATGTGTCAAGCCCTAGCAAAGGATTGTAAAAAGATGTAAAAAGCAGTTCGGCTCATCCTTTTGGACTCATGCGCGGTCAGGTGCGGCGTGGCGGTTACTGATTTTCTTGGCGATTGTCTTGGCGATGTTATGGGCCAGCACCATGACGGTTCGCAGGACACTGCACGGTCAGGATAACGGCACTTTGTTTGAATACATTTTAGGGTTTCATCTTTGCAAACACCACATTCATAAGGGGTTTCCACTGGCAGCCGCATTCGTCGTCAAGCGCTTCGCGAATTCGCGGAGTATATTCCCGCCGATTCGTCCGGCGAGGCCAACCGCGGCGTTGGTGAACACGAGGCTCGCTCCCCGATCCGCTAGTGGATAGTAGAGATTAGACAGCGCCCCTGAGCACAAGTCGCCAAGCAAATAAGAATAGTTGGGTGCGGTAAGTCCACTATCGCCGCGTGCGAGAAACGCGGAGCCCACCGCATGCACAAGGCGCCGCTTAACGGAGCCGGAGCCCTGATAGTAGAAGCGGGGATCCTGGTGAAAGAGCGACGGGAAGACCGCGCGAGTCAGGAAGTCACTGCTGCGTCCGTCGGCAAACTTTGCGGCATAACGTTTGGCGTATCCCGTGGAACCTTGTCCGTACCCGGCATAGGCGTTCGTCGCCTGCTCGATGCCGGCGGCGACGCCGACGCCGAGTATGGTAACCGGATCGAATGTGCTCCGGGCGGCTAACCGGAATTTCTGTTTCGCGGTAAGCGGGGCGGCGTCATAAATGTAACTCGTATAGAAGTTTGGAATGACTCCCATCAGCCGCTGCTTCTCTGCAGCTTTGATCTGCTCGTCGGCGATCAGGTCGGTGGGACGGACCATCACCTCCGTGATTTCCGTCGCGACGGATAATGAGACGTTAGGAACCTCATAAGCCTGCCGCGCCGCGACGTCGAACTCTGCCGATGTAAACGGTGCAAAACCTACAGCGTTGACAGTCACGAGGTAGGAACCCGGAAGAACCTCTGCAAAATTAAATTCGCCGTTCGCCTCGGAGGTCGTTGTGTGCGATCGTGTTCCGTCCTCATGCGTCAAGCTCACCTCGGCGCCGGGAACGGAGGCCCCGCTTACGTCGAGCACTGTGCCTGCGATGCTGGCTGACGCCTCGGTAGCGTGTGTTTGCTGAGTCGAATTCTGTGGGCCTAAGTTAGGTAGAGGTGCATCCGGGAGGGAGCGGCTGCTAATCGCGCGCCCGGCAGTTTGTTGCTGTGCGAGCATGCTCGTAGGAAGCAGACACAGCAGAAGCGACGCCGCAAGGACACGAAGGCGCGGAGTGGTTCTCCTAGCGCGCTGTTTCTCCATCAACGCCTCCTCTGGCGCGGGGCCTGACCAAGATGGCCGGGATTCTACTTTCTCTATTTTGCGTACCGGTTCGATGCTGCGAACAGGATAAACGGGCGGATTGCGCGTTCGGCAGGCAAAACTGAAGTTCTGTTAGCCGTCGGTAAGCTGGCCGATGGGACAGTAAACACTTCAAAAGGAAAAAACGAAGAGCGGAGAAAAATAAAACAGAGACGCTGCTCCGGCTCAGTTTTGTGATTCACTCGCGGCAAATTCTGAAGGCACGACGTACCCGCTTGATTAACGCGCTAACCAGAGAAGTGGGCTTCAAGCAGGAGTTAATTGGAGGATTTGCCAAAAGCCAGCGAAAAGCGTTGCTTGCGCGTTGATGTCCAACCAACGGGGCCGCCAGCAACAAAGCAAGAGGTATCAAATGAGAATGAGAATGATCTATTCTTTGTCTCTTATATTCGAAATTTTAGGTGCGTGTGCCCAGCCTCCGGTCCAGATTGAATGCGGCGCTGATCAACGCGAGATGGGTGAACGCTTGGGGAAAATTTCCCAGCGCCTCGCCCTGCGACCCTGTTTGCTCTGCGTAGAGCCCGAGATGGTTGGCATAACCCAGCATGCGTTCGAAGAGGAGCATGGCCTGATCGAGTTTTTCCGGGATGGTCTGACTTGCGCGTGTCAGCGCCTCGACAAGCCAGAAGGAGCACATGTTGAAAGTGCCTTCCTCGCCGGGAAGTCCATCAATCCGGGGATGCGGAGGGTAGCGGAACACAAGGCTGTCGCTGACGAGACCGCCCTGGCTTGGGCTCTTGAGGATGGCGTCTATCGTGCTGAGCATCCGGGGATCATTCGGAGCCATAAAGAAAACCAGCGGCATGATGAGAAGCGAAGCATCCAAGTCATCACTTCCGTAGAATTGGGTAAACGCACGACGCTTCTCGTTCCAGCCGCACGTCATCACTTCCTCGTAAATGCGATCGCGCTCCTGGATCCACTTCAGCCGGTTTGCCGGCAAGGCGCGCTTATCCGCGAGCCGCACGCCGCGATCGAGCGCAACCCAGTTCATGACTTTAGAGAACACGAAATGCTCTTCGCGATCGCGCATTTCCCAGAGGCCTGCGTCGGGACGTTGCCAGTTTTCGCAGATCCAATCCAAACGCGCACGAATCCTTCTCCACGGATCGTAGGCGATGGGGCTCACGTACTTGTTATAGAGATAAAACGCGTCCATGAACTCGCCGTACACGTCGAACTGGAACTGCGAAACGGCCGCATTCCCGATGCGCACAGGATTAGACCCACGATACCCTTCCCAATGGTCCAGGGTTTGTTCTTCGATCTGGCACTCGCCGTGGACGGTGAAGAGTACTGGAACAGGTTTATTCACGTGGAGATGTTTGGATGCGTAACTCTCAATCCAATTCATGAACCCAGCAGCTTCCTCTCGGAAGCCGATGCGGAGGAATGCGTAGACAGTGAAAGCCGCATCCCTTACCCAGGTGTAGCGGTAATCCCAGTTCCTGCTGCCTCCAATGACCTCAGGCAAGCTGGTGGTGGGAGCGGCAATGATTGCTCCCGTAGGCTCGAAGGTGAGAAGTTTCAGAACCAATGCTGATCTCTCCACCTGCTCTCGCCAGCGCCCTTGGTAAGTGCAGGAAGCGAGCCAGTTGTGCCAGAACTTCACACATGTCTGGAAGAGCTCTTCGGCTTCCATTTCTGGGGGCGGGCAAGGAACAGGGCCGCACCCGTTAGCCCTCAGAATGAAGACGTGGGATTCTCCTTCCTCAAGCACGAACTCGGCGGCCACACCACCCTGTCCATCCTGCTTCAGGGGCACCCCTGCGGAAAGAGTGAAGGTCAAGCTGGCTGCATTGAAGCTCGCTCCGTTGGCGTCTAGCAGCGTCTCGTGGCTCTCACGTCCGTAGTCGAAAGCGGGGCGGCAAGTGAGCGAGACTCGCACTGTGCCCTTAACGCAGTGGATTCGGCGACAAAGGTGGCGATTCCAGGGTGAATCCGCGGCAAGGCCTACGGGCATGAAATCTTCCAGCTCAGCGATGCCATCGGGAAGCAGGAAGCGCGTCACCAGGATGTTTGTGGAAGGCCAATAGAACTGTTTGTTCCGCACCTGATTGCCGACAGGGCAAATCTGAAAGCGACCTCCCTTGCTGTCGTCCAAAATTGCCCCAAAGATGCTTGGCGAGTCGAAGTGGGGATAGGAATACCAGTCGATCGACCCGTTCATGCCGACCAGAGCAACCGTGCGCATGTTGCCGATGATCCCGTAGTTTTCGATAGGCTGATAAGACATCGGTGTGTCCTTCCAGAACGGCGCGGCTTCTCAGTTACTGTGCGTCCTTCCCGCGGGATCCCGAGGATTGTGCTGCAAAACCTGTGGCCCAGCCGGATTTGTAAGCCTTCGCAATCGACAACGAACGCGACCCCATCGTATCCAACTCTTGTGGTCCATAGGAAGAGGTATGCCACTGGCTGAAATAACAAGGTCAAGGCTGCGCAGACGCATCGGGATAAATCACATCGCTCTTCGCAAGAAATGAGCAATGTGAGTGCAGTATTTGGAGGAATCCATCCCAGGTCCTGGTCCGGTACGAGCGATCAGCCAGGGGTAGAAGCACAAGTTGTTCCTACTTGTTCCCACGCGGAAGAATGGATGGCTGTAAGTTGATTTTATGGAGCGGCCTATCGGAATCGAACCGACACCTGAACCTTGGCAAGTCTGCAGGGAACGGAGTGTCAACAACTTACGAGGCACTTTCAGTAGCACTAAGTAGCATTTAGAGCGGTCAGAAACGCTTAATGGTCCTATAGTTGGTCCCACGCGGAAGGCGGGTTGGCACCCTTTGTTCTTGAACCGCGAACGGGTTCAGGATTCCTATTCAGATCCTACATCGTTGGTCCGCGAGTCCGCAATTGTTTCCGTGCAGGGGACTGCGGAACTTGAGTAGCCCGCCTCTCTTGGGTGCACACCATCCGTGAATCACACTATCTGTCCTGTTTTCAAGGAAGAGAAGACACGCAAGCTGCTAGCCGCTTGGGGAGGAACTCCTATCACACAACGGTCTTGGCGGAGGCTTGACGGTAACACCTAAACCGTGACGCAACTTCACTTAGCGGACCCGGGTGTAGGTGCACATTTGACAGAGGTTTTTGGATTGAGCGTGGTGCCGGTGAGCCCGATTGCTAGACGGGCTAAGAGTTCAAGTCACAGGAGCTATGCGAAAAAAGTTCTGAGGTTAGTCGACCGCCGCTTGCAAGCTGTCGAAGCCTCTGCTCAACAGCCATCGCTTTGCTTCTCGTGATTCTTGTCCGTTCTCCAAGAGATCAAGGATGGCGCGATTTACGATGGCTAGATAGAGGCGCCTTACTGCATGGGGGTGGGACTTCTCCGTTTGATCGCCAATGGGGCCGGTCCTATCTCCATGCCATCTCCCAGGAGCCTCTGCTACAAAAGGCTCCGGCAGGTGCGCCGCCGTATCTTCGAATGACCCGAATTGGTCTTCTTGTTTCTGACTCTGTCTGATCATTTCTATGCTCCTTCGGTTGTGGAAGGACCTGTACTTGACCCCGACTCAGTCCTGCCAGTGGTCTGCAGGTCGCGCAATACCAAGGCGCTTCATCTTGTGAAACAGCGTGGTGCGCTTCATGCCGAGTCTGGCGGCTGCTCCGCGCGGACCCCCGAGCTTCCAATTAGCACGCTGGCAGGCAACGAGGATCTCTGTACGCACCTTGTCTTGAAGCGTCGGATTCGCAATCTCTGGCTCCCGCGGTTCGCAGCTCTCGAGTGGTCCTGGTTCAAAAATGCCATCATTGGAGAGAATGACGCCACGTGCAATGTAGTTTTGCAGTTCTCGAATGTTCCCCGGCCAGGGGTGGCGAACCAGGGAGCGCATGGTTGCCTCAGGGATGGTTTCGATGGTTTTGTCCATCGACGCAGCAAACTGTTGAACGAAATATTCCACAAGTTCGGGAACATCGGCTTTCCTTTCGCGTAGCGGCGGAAGATAAATCGGGAAAGCATTCAGGCGGTAATACAAATCTTCGCGGAATTCACGGTCCCGAACCATTTGCTTCAGGTCCTGGTTCGTCGCTGCAACGACGCGAACATCGACTCGCGTAGTGCGCGTGCTGCCGACTGCCTCAAACTCACGCTCCTGCAACACGCGTAGCAGCTTGGGTTGAAGCTCCAACGGCATGTCTCCAATTTCATCGAGGAACAGAGTGCCACGATCCGCCAACGCGAACCGGCCGACATGAGAATTGATAGCGCCCGTAAAGGCTCCGCGTTCATGTCCGAAGAGCTCGCTTTCGAGAAGGCCGGCAGGCATGGCGGCGCAGTTCACCTTCACCAGATTTCGGCTTCGGCGGGGGCTGAGCTCGTGAATCGCTCGCGCGATGACTTCCTTGCCGGTGCCGGTCTCTCCGGTGATCAAGACGGTTGTATTGGTGCCTGCGACTGCGTCCACTTGGCTGAGAATGGAGCGCAGGCTGCCGCGGCGCCCTACGATCGTTTCTAGGAACGAGGATTCCGTGCGTTCTGACTTGCGCGCGGTCCGTTCATCAGCACGATAGGAGGCATTTATCGGTGAGCTTTCTGGGTGCCGAATAAGCTCCATGACTGAATCTGCTGCTGTGCTCATGCTGTGCTCCTGTTTCTAATCGTTGCGACCCGGTATGAATAGTGGACGCCACTCAAACTCGAGCTTCCGCAGCCATCAGTTGTCCCGAGTTCGCTAAGCGAAAGTCCATCTTTGGATCGGCAGACCGGTTTTCCGTGTCTCTTAAGAAAACAAGCCCCTGTTCGCCAAGATGGTGATCGATAACCAGCGCATCGCCCTGGTTTACTTGCCCTGTGGCGAGCAGCCTGGAGAGTGCGCAGACCACATTGCGCTCGATGGCGCGCTTCAAGTGGCGGGCTCCGTACCTCTGGTCGGTTCCCTCTTCCAGGAGGAACTCCCGGCCTTCACTCGTGATTCGAAACAAGAAGGGACGCGTCGTCGAGTCCAGCACGCGCTTCTGTACTTGCCTGAGTTCGATCTCAAGCACTTCGTCAAGCTCCGCTCGCTTCAGCGGATGAAACACGACGACTTTGTCCAATCTGTTCATGAACTCAGGTGAGAACTTCCGCCTCGCCGCCTCTACTGCAGTCCGCTCCACCTTCTCGTGCAATCCATTTGTCGTCTTGTCCTTCGGCTGGATGAATCCCATGCCTCCATGCATCAGATCGGCGATCTGTCCGCTTCCCAGGTTCGATGTCAGAAAAATTACCGTCTGCGACAAATCCACTCTCCGATTGTCGCCCAACGTCAACGTCGCTTTGTCTAGCATTCCGAGCAGCAGCTGCCAAAGCGCGTCGCTCGCTTTTTCGATTTCGTCAAAAAGCAGAAAGCTCAGTTTCAGACCATCGCGATGGCTTGCAGCCAACGCCTCTTGAGTGATAAGCGGGTGCGTTTCGCGGTGGCCGAGATAGCCCGGCGGCGAACCAATCAATTTCGCAATCTCGTGGGAATGCTGGAATTCCGCGCAATCC
>DASSXG010000018.1:0-93832 GCA_035704085.1 Candidatus Acidiferrum sp.
ATCACTTCGTTTCTTCTTTTCCGTCAGTGAGAGGGAAGCTGGGGGAATGCAGGACGCGCTCGGCTTGAAGAAGATGACGACGTTCATGGCCGACAATAATCTGGAGCCCCGTACCGACGGTGAATCGAATTCCCGGTATAAACGGATTCCAAAAGCGAATGCGGTTGACGTTTTTGGCGCACGCCCGGACCATCAGTTCCCGGCAGGATTCGTTTCCGGCGAGAAAGCGTTCGAGAACGGAAGCGCCAACGTGCGCCGTGGGCCTGATCTTCGCTGGAGCCGGAGCTCGCTTGGTGACCGGCGACGGCTCGATAAAGCTGCGAATAAACCAGCGCCCGAACCATCCGGGAGTAATCTGCTCGACCGGAGAATCCGGTTGCTCATTGACCGCCACGGAGATGGGCGGCAGATAGGCTTCGTTCGTGATGCAGAGATGCTCGAGACACTGGCCCACACTCCAAGAGCCGGGCACCGGTTGCCAATTGAGCTGTTCCTCGGTGAGTTCAGCAACGAGCTTCTTGGCGGCCTGGTCGTTGGCGTCTAGGTCCGCCGCAAGGCGGACGGACCAAGCGGGCGCGCCCCTTTCCTGTGGTACGGCCATAACGCGGATCATAGCTAAGATGCCACCGCATCGGCGGCGAAGGCTTGAACCGCCTTGGGCTGAGGGTGCAGCAACAAATAGAACGCGACGACGTGCGTGATCATCAGCAGGGGCACGTAGATGATCGGGATCGCGTACGTCGCGCCCAACTGCCCTGCCAGCGCAGGAAGGCCAACCTGGGTGGCGTGGTAGTAGTCGAGGATGAGATCGACCACCCCTACGAGATTGAAGGCCACCACGAATAGCCAAAAGAGCGGACGTATTCTTACCGTAAGAAGCGCAAGCATGGCCAGTACCCCGGTTGCGAGGTCCCAATAGGCAGCGAACGTGGAAAAGCTAGCAGGCAGATCTGGGCCGACGACGCCCGGAAGAATGAAGACCAGCCCCAAGAAGCGGAAGCTGTGCAATGTAGCGATAGCACGATGCGCTTCGACCTGATCCATTGACTTGAGTCTTGGCAGCAGGTACGCGCGGAAGCAAAGCAGCCACGCGACATAACCTAGAACGAGATGTAGATTGAAGATGATTTGCGGCGACATTTGGCCTCCTATTCACTTATTGTTCGATTGGTCCCTCAATAGAATCCCGAGCGGCAAGAGTGGCCCGACCGGAATGAACTGCTCGTCCACGAGCTTCTCCTTCGAAAGAGGCAGGCTTTCGATGAGGGCCCGAGCCTCCGCCACATCCTTGCAGTTCAGTAGGAAGATGACGCCCCGGCCGTCGCCGCGCGTGAACCACTGCTGAATCTTCCCGTCGAGATACAGGGGAACGGTCGCGCGAATCTCGGCGGGCATGATTTTCATGATTTGTTCGACAGTAGCCCCCGCTTTTGGCGTAAGGATCGTCAGCACGCCGGTGATCTTGGGCTGCGGCGGCGTGGACTGGCCTTGGGCCATGGGCGCCAGGACTGTCGCGAACGCCAGCAGCAGGGAAGATATTTCAATCATATGCATTGTTTAGCTCCTTCGATTTCTCGCGAAATCATCATGTATTGGTACCGTTGGGTACCACTGACTGATTAGACGCTGGAACTTGGCGAAAGTTTCATCAGTCCGCAACTTTTTCCCTGCCGGCAGGCCAAACGCAAGCAAGCCCATGTGGTACTATAGGGTACCAGCATCGGCAAGGAGAAAGTAATGACTAAGGCTTCGGTGTCAAAACGCCGCCAGAAAGGTGGCGACGAAACCGCGGTGCGCGAGCGCATCCTTGACGCGGCCTTTGCGGCGTTCATGAAGAGCGGCTACGCAGCGGCCAGCATGCTTGAGATCGCGACGCGCGCGCGCGTTTCGAAGCGAGAGCTTTACGCGCTCGTTGGCAACAAACAAGAAATGCTGATCGCTTGCATCAGCGAGCGCGCCAAGCGATTTGATGTGCCCTCTGACCTGCCCGTGCTGCGCGATCGCGAGACCCTGGAGCAGGTGCTGGCTTCTTTCGGGACGAAGCTCGTCCGCGAAATAAGCGATCCCACGGTCATTGCGGTATTTCGGCTGGCGATTGCCGAGGTAGTCGAGGCTCCCGAAGTGGCGCGTGCGCTTGACTCTACAGGACGCGAGGCAAGCCGCGCCGCCCTGCGTAAAATCATGGTCCAGGCCCAGGCGTCCGGACTGCTCGCAGGACGTCCTGCCGAACTTGCCCAGCAGTTCGCCGGGCTGCTCTGGCGCGATTTGATGGTCAGCTTGCTGCTCGGCGTCGCCGAGCGACCGAGTCCCCGCGAAATCGCGGGACGTGCCCGCGACGCCGCAGCCGCCTTCCTGCAACTTCATCCGCTACCGAACGACGCGCCAGCCTGAAGTTACGTTTTAACGCGGCCCCCGAACGCTGTCCACTGTTCTTTCACCGCTCGCAAAGGTCGCCCCCGCCGCACTTTGCCGCTGTAGGGGCGGACTTCAGCCCGTCCCTCCTCTTTCGTGGACCGGTTGACTGGCGGACTGATCGAGAGTAAATTTGCCCCAACCCGAAAGGTGTTCGCCCATCCTAGGGCGAATCCGTTTTATGAAATCTAAGTAAACAGGGATCTCATTTGTCCCTGGAGGCGACAACCATGAATTCGTCCATCGCGATGCCGGTCGCAAATGGTGCTCCTCTCACCAGGGACAGGATGGAGCGAATGTTTTATCTTCTGTCAGGATGCCTTTTGCTCGTGATCGTGACCCTTGGATTTCAGCAATTCTACCTTCACGGGAAAGCTAACAACGGAGGGTCCGTCACCCAGCAGATCATGCCGCTGGTGTTTCTTCACGGGATTCTCATGTCCAGCTGGGTTGTGCTGTTTGTGGCGCAATCGAGCCTGATCGTCCGTGGCAACCGCAAGCTCCACATGTCCTTGGGTGTCGCGGGCGCGGTATTGGCTGCTTGTCTGGTGGTTGTGGGATTGGCAACGGCAATTGCTTCCGTTCATTACAATCCCGAGGGATACAAGGAAATCTGGGGAGCTCGTCGCTTCCTTAGCTTGATGTTGACCAACATGCTGGGATTTGGGGTTTTGGCTGGGGTCGGACTGAAATACAGGCGCCGGCCAGAAGTCCATCGGCCCATGATGCTTTTAGCCACCCTTTTTGTAGCTGGCCCCGCCGGCTCTTTCCGCATCCCCTGGATCATCGGTCCCATCATGGCAAACATCCATACGATCTTCGCGGTCTGGGTGCCGATGCTTATCCTGGGGATCTTGCTCGTGCTGTTGAAGTGGTTCATGACCAGGTCCCTGGACCGTTATGTTGCTGTCGGGTTCATAGGGATCGTCCTCGCTTGCCTGGTTCAGTTCTTCGTCTCCTCGACTGCTTGGTGGTACCAGATCGCGGGTTGGGTAACAGCTTAAGCCTGTACTACCGCACGCTCCCGGCTGCCCGTCCCTGCCTGCGTCTCTCTTCTCGTAACCTTCGAACCTTTTAACCTTCCAACTTTCAAACGTTCTTTCATCGGTCGCACGGGCCGCCCGCGTCGCGCTTTGCCGCTGTAGGCGCGGGGCTTGTTTACCCGGAGCCTCGAACGGCCCCGCCCACTCCGTCCCCGCTTTTGTAGTGGCCGGTCTTTCGCGGTTTTTGCGTCCCGGTTCCTACCGGGAAGACCGGTTCTTCCTCGCGGGGGACAGACGGGAAGTTTCCCCTACCCTGAAACTCTCCAATCATTACGAGCCAAACGATCGATATCACATGAACATCAGAAAACGTCCCGTCTGTCCCCGATTTTTCCCGATTTTTCCGGTTCGTCTCCCTAGAGGTTGGCGACAATCTCGGCAGATCGGTATTCGTGCGCTGACCAGTATTCAAAGAATCGGGGTCCTCCTGTTCTGGATGGCGTCTGAAATTGACGTTCCCCATTCGTGCTATTCTGACGGCCCGAAACCCTCGGTCTCTGAGAGCCCCTATGGACACACTCACCTGGCTTCAGCAATGGTATTCGGCCCAGTGTAACGGCGAATGGGAACTCGCTTACCGAGTCAGCATCATGTCCGTAGCTCACTTTTGGAAGCGATCTTGGCGCCGCCTTACGGGCCTCCTGCGCGGACGCGGGGTAAGTATCGGCACCTTGGACAATCCCGGATGGAGCATCTCCATCAACCTTCGAGGTACAAGACTCGAAGCAAGGAGTTTCCAAGACATCGAGAGTGATCGGTCGGAAGATGATTGGGTCTTCTGCAGGGTGAGGAAAGGCATTTTTGAGGGCGCTGGTGGCCCGACGAACCTCGGCGAGATCATTGAGGCCTTTCGTGCCTGGGCAGAGTAAATCTGCTCCTTAGGGTGCCGGGGGACTGACGGGAATTTCCCCTACCCTGAAAGTCTCCAATCATTACGAGCCAAACGATCGATATCACATGAACATCAGAAAACGTCCGGTCTGCCCCCGATTTAAGAACACTGACATCCCAATCGAGCTGAATGTACAGCTTCCCATCCTTCGCGCAAGATGAAGGGAGTCAGAGCAAGAGCGGCGAGAGGGTCAGCCCAGGGTCTATTCCACAAGGCGTTCACCACGAGTCCCGCAAGAGCAATCCACGCCATGTAACCGCAGAGGGCAGATTCCGCAGCGTCCGCTTTCAGAGCCGCACTCGACGTGACGACTGCCAATTTTCGTTTCCGCCTCGCCAGCCAAGGCATAATAACGGCAGCGGTTAGCAAGATTCCGATTCCGACCAGACTGCGGCGCGCCTCGCGGTATCCGACAAAATTCAGGATCGAAGTCAGCACCACGAAGCTTGCTAATGCAAAAAGCAAGCCTCCTGCGATCCGGGCTGCCCGTGCCTCGCCTAAAGTGAAGCGAAAACGCCAGAACACAACGGCTGCCGAAAGCAGCTCAATCAAGCTGTCACCTCCAAAAGCCAACAGCGCGGGACTGTGCGAAGTCCAAGCCGTCCCGAGAGAAACGAGGGCCTCCGCGCTCATCCAGATGACTGTGATGGCCTGGAGCTGAAGAACTTGCCGCGAAACGTCAGGCAAGGGAGATGTTGTCGCTGCGGTCATACGAGAGTCGCAATCATTGTAACCCCTTAAGTCGCCGTGTGCCCCAGGTTGCGCTTTTCTACCTGGGGCTTTTGGTTTTCTCCCAAGTCGCGCCGTCCTAACAGGGGACTCTTCTCCCTTTTCTAATTTCCATTTTCTGGTTTCAATTTGTGTGCCGGGGGTGTGCCAGAGCCCGCACGACTAATCAGGAGTTAGACCTTTCGACGCGGTGTAGACTCTGGTGTGATCGAGGAAACAGCACGACTTGACGAGTCGTACATCCAGATTCCGCTAAAGCGTTTAGCTTCTTGTCAAATGGAAGGCCCAAGATGAACGATCAACAAAAGAACGAGCAGCATTCTGGAGTGCGAGATCAAGAGATTCGTGCGGCACTGGATCAGCATTGGGCGGCGTCCGATGCCAACGATTTTGAAACCGAGCACCTCATCTATCACGAGGACGCGGTGCTGGAATACCCGCAGTCAGGCGAGCGAACCCGCGGTCGACGCAACATACAGAACCAACGCGCAGGTCAGCCGAGCAAAAAGCGGTTTGCTGTCCGACGAATCATTGGCGGCAGTGATCTTTGGATCACCGAATTCATCCTGACATATGACGGCAAGCCGTCCTACACCGTGAGCATTATGGAATTTAGGGGCGACAAAGTTGCGCGGGAAACACAATACTTTGCGGATCCATTTGTGGCTCCCGCAGGGCGCGCTCAATGGGTCGAACGGATGGAGACGTGATCTCGATGCGCGATAATTCGCCGGGTGGCCGCGTCTTAATTCCGAAAAACGCCTTTGGGTGCCCTACCCTTTCGGGTTTGCTTTATGAAAGGGTGGGGTCTTTCTCTTCTCTTTTTCCAATTTCTAATTTCTGGTTTCGGGGCGCCCCAGGGAGACTCTTCTCCCTTTTCTAATTTCTATTTTCTGCTTTCGGGAGCCAAACGATCGATATCACGTGAACATTAAAAATCCGTCCAGTGTCGGGTCTTCGCCGCCCCGCCGTCCTTGGCCGCGCCGGTGGCGCCCAGAACCTTGCCTGCGGCGTCCGCGCAAATGCGAGGGTGCAATTCAGGCTGGGCAATATTAAGAGCATGTACTGTTCGCAGGCAGAATCAACAAAAGTATATATAATGGACCGACTCGCAAGGCCAAAGCGAACATTCTGGCAGGACTTTGGCGATGGCTGCAAGTTCAGACGATAAGCCTGTCTCGGCGCCCTTCCAGAAGGAGATCGCATGTCCAAGTCTGGTTATCTCGACGTCAATAATCCTAATCAAGTTGGATCTGTCCAGAAGCTCTCGGTACTCACAGGCGAACCCAATACTTGGTTGTTCGCTTATTCGGGCCTGGCGTTTATCGAAGCCCGAGAGCAAGGCGGCGGGATCTTCAGCGGCGGCGAAGGTCAGGGGCTAACCGTCTACATCGTGCTCGACAACATCACGGGCGTGCTGTTGCAATACGCCGCGACGTCGAGCCTTGCCAATATTTCTGGCAGTGGCGGCGTCAGTCAATTCGATTTGCAATCCGTCTCGTTAAACTTGCGAGAAAACGGCGATCTCGTTCTGACGACTGTTTTATCTTCCTTTACGGATGGCGATGATTGGGCCGATCTGGGGACGTACTCCTACTACGTCAGCGCAAAAATCCTCCTTGAAGCCGCCTCAATCTCCGGCACAATCCGGTGGAAGAAAACGCTCGCGACGCCGCTCTCAGCGCCACACTTCGTGATCACGGCGGACACGCAATTACCTCCGCTTCCCGGCCAGTTGGTCGGTACGACCATCGTGGAGGCAACCGGAGTCGAAGGAGCGCTCGACTCCTCCGATCAGACTTACTACTATATTCCGTACACTATCACCGGCCCCTTGCTCGGTAAGTCTGTGTCCGTAGCCGTTGATCCGATGCCCTCCAAATTTAGCGGGGTTCAAACCTTTGGCTTGCTCGATACGCAACAGATCAGCGGGCCTTCGCCGATCAGCCTCACCACCACCAACCTCCAGGTAACGAATGTAAACTTCGAGATGTTTTTCGAGCCGGCGCCTAAGTAACTCCCGCATTCAGGACGAACGCTGTCGAGACGGTTCAAAACGGGGGGGTGCCGGAGGACAAACGCGAAGTTCCCCTACTCTGAAAGTCTCCAATCATTAGGAACCAAACGATCGATATCACATGAACATCAGAAATCGTCCCGCCTTTCCCCGATTTCCACCAGCCTGACCCCACTGTGGAATACCAAAAAACTTCCGATTGACAGGCCGCTCTACTTTGTATATCTTTTTGGCGTAGGTATACTTCGACTCTGGAGGTCAATTGTGGATGAAAGTAAGGGATTCGTGACATTCAGGGTGGATGCAACGTTGAAAGAGGAACTCGTCCAAGCGTCTCAGCTTGAGCACAGGTCCCTCTCCAACTTCGGTCGGCTGCTGTTGGAATACGCCTGGAGCCAATACCTCAAGGCAGGTTCCGTCCGGGAGCTGCTAGAGCGGAAGGAACACTCTCAAGTACAGGAGGATTGAAGTGGAAGAACCAAGGGTACTGATAACCCAGCGAGAGCTCAAGGAGATCTCGGAACTGGAGCGCGAAGCCGGATGGCGCACGAAAAAGGCCGACGAGATGAAGTCGAGCGTGAAGGCGATGCTGCTCGGCCACATCCGTGTTGAGCCGGGCCGCTTCGACGCAAAGCTACGGAAAGCGTTCTGCAGGAACGTGCCGTGGAAGTCGCTAGTCGTAGAAAAGCTCGGCCAGGGCGTGGCGGATTGGTTCAGGAAGCTCCATCCGGTGCACATCCGGTTCGAGGTCGACGTCGTCGAGCACGCAGTGGAGCCGCTCTGGAAGGGCAAGGACGACCAGGCTATCGACATCCGTTAGGTTCTGTGCAGTACGCTCACTCCGCGGACGCGCGAGCGAGAAGGCTTCCAAGAACTGCGTAGGTCCGGACAGCCGTCAATAGGGCCCACACGCCGGCGCCGAGCCACACGCTGGTCATGGCTACGGGAGAGAATCTCCTGCTAAGTGGCTCTAAGAGCGCCGTGGTAACGAGAAGTGAAAGCGATGCGAACAGCGACTCTTCAAAGTAGTATATGACAGTGCGGTAGTAGTCAAGTCGCCTGAGATGACCAATGACTGGTTTCGTATCCATCCCCATCAGGAGTGTGATCGCGATTCCCCAGAATGCGACGCCAACTGCCGAAACCTGGACGACTCTGTCCAGCAGCCGATTGCCCCACTCCGCGCCATAAACCGAGCGTCCTACCCAAGTCAAGTTCGCCAAAAAGAATAGTACCCCGGCAATGGTAGGCCCGAATTTCTCAAACAGGAAAAGCATTGAAAAGTCGCCTGACTGTCCTAGGCCCTGTACCTTTGCAGATATTCCCTGTTCTCGCGTATGGCCTCCCTTAACGCCAGATTACAGCCTTCGGGACTGAGGTGTCTACCGCGACGCTCCACTTCCGCCGTGTATGACAGCTTACCTTGAATGAAGTCGATAGTCTCCACGCGCATGTCGCCAGCGTCTTCTTGCGCCCGTATCGCCCCTGTGATGCTGAGGGCCTTGAAATTGTCGGCGCGCTCCCTGAACATCCCAATCACTTCGCGAACTGGGTTACGTCTCAACTGCCTCGTCCGGTTCCGCCCAACTGATATTTCAACTTTAGCTGATGTCCCCTGGAAATCTCGAATCACGCGGAGGACCCTTAGCAGCGGCTGCGGCGGTAGGCCGGCGAGGTCCTGTGGACGCGCAAGCTTGAAGTACACCTTTTTGACCATTGCCATGCGGTCAAAACGTTCCAAGGCATCCTGGCGCAAAATTATTTCAAAGGTGATATAGCTGTGAGACAGGTCTGAAAGCAAGCTTTCCAACGCCGATGCTCTCAGGTGGCCCTTCCTCTGCACGGCAATAACGTGGAGCCGCGAATCATAGAGGAAATGAATCTCTTCGCCCAAACCCTCATGCGCATCTATGTCAAGATTGTGTCGGTTACCTGTGGTCGTGTGCACTACACTTGGAAGATCCTCAGTCCTAATTCGTGCAGCCTCGCCAATGTACTCAGTACCGTGCTGGCCTAAGGTCAATATGGCTGCGGGGTCCGGACCGCCTCGGATCCTCCGTCGCGGAGTCATTGCGGCGATTTGCTGCAGAACGTCCGCGAACTCGACTGCGGGCTCGCCGGGATTGACTTGGACGCTGGGTTTGTAGAACTCCACGTTAAATTTCGGCATGGACTTGGGGACAGCATACTGTAAGTAGGGTTGATATCAGGACTAACATGCTCAAAGCCTAACTATGCCCAGCCGGGTGCCGCCCCCTACGGTTTTCAGGCGCGCCCTTTGCGCTCCGGGTGTATTTGCGGAGGTGCGGATTTTGATTTTCTCTTGACTCGATTTTTGGTCTTCGGTCCCTCGCGGCTGTTTCTTGGTGCTGCTGCGGCTCATCCCTCGCTCCTTTGTAGTGGCCAGACGGAAATTTATCCCGGCCCGGCCCGGAGCCCGGTTCTTTTTCTCTTCTCTATGCCCCTCTGTGCTCAGGACGGCGTTTACCCCGATCCAAGATCCAGACCCTGTCGGGACCGGGTCGGGGCGTCCTCTGTGTTAAATCTTTCTCTTCCTTCTTGCTCTTTAAGCTGTCGACTGTGAACTGTCAGCTGTAGACTTCCCTTCCTTGGCTCTTCCGCATCCCACCAGTTACAATAGATTGTTTGCATCTGCGGTAAGAAAGCAGCCCTTGCGAACGTAGTTCTAGTGACCGTCAGGAGACGGCGAAACCATTCATGGAAGCAGCCCAAATACTCGACCGCGTCGTTGCCCGGTTTATCGGCACCAAGCATGAGCGCGACATCAAAAAATTGCAGCCCGTCATCGCCGCTATCAACGCGCGCGAAGCCGAAGTGCAATCGCTCAGCGATGAAGGCCTTAAGACGAGCTTTGCGGAGCTCCGCGCCCAGGTCCAGGAGCAGTTGAAGGACGCCGATCCCGCGGAATCCGCCTACAAAGAACAGTTGCAGCAGGCGCTGGAGCCGGCAATCGTGCCGGCATTTGCGTTGGTCCGCGAAGCGGGCCGCCGCTTCCTGAACATGCGGCATTTCGATGTTCAGCTGATTGGCGGCATCGTCTTGCACGAAGGCAAAATCGCGGAGATGAAGACGGGCGAAGGCAAGACGCTCGTGGCGACGCTTCCCGCGGTCCTGAACGCGCTCGCGGGACGCGGCGTGCACATCGTCACCGTGAACGATTACCTCGCTCGCCGCGACGCGGAGTGGATGAGCCCGCTTTACAAAGCTCTGGGCTTGAGCGTCGGTGTGATCGTGCACGATCTGGATGACGATCAGCGGCGCGCGGCCTACGGTGCGGACATCACATACGGCACGAACAATGAATTCGGCTTCGACTACCTGCGCGACAATATGAAGTACGACTTGGCGCACTGCGTCCAGCGCGGGCATCACTTCGCCATCGTCGACGAAGTCGACTCCATCTTGATTGACGAAGCGCGCACGCCGCTGATTATTTCCGGTCCCTCCGAAGAGTCCACGGACAAATACGCGAAAATCGACAAAATCATTCCCAAGCTGATTCAGGAGATTGATTACACGCTGGACGAAAAACACCGCGCGGCGACGCTTACCGAAGAAGGCGTGAGCAAGTGCGAGCGCTTGCTGAGCCTCGGCAACCTGTACGACCCCGCGCACATGGAAACGATTCACCACGTCTACCAGGCGCTCCGCGCGCACACCCTGTACAAAAAGGATGTGGATTACGTGGTGAAAGACGGCGAAGTCATTATCGTCGACGAATTCACCGGGCGTCAGATGCCCGGCCGCCGCTGGTCGGACGGTTTGCATCAGGCGGTGGAAGCCAAGGAAGGCGTGAAAATCGAGCGCGAGAACCAGACGCTCGCGACCATCACTTTTCAAAATTATTTCCGCATGTACAAAAAACTTTCCGGCATGACCGGCACGGCCGAAACGGAAGCGGCGGAATTCGGAAAGATTTATAACCTGGACGTCACCGTCATTCCGACGAACCGCGATCTGATCCGCCTCGAGAATCCGGACATCGTCTACCGCACGGAGAAAGAAAAATTCACCGCGGTGGTCAACGGCATTATGCAGGAGGACAATTCGCTTGCGAACGGCATACGGCAGATTCACGAGCGCGGACAGCCGGTGCTCGTCGGCACGATCTCCATCGAAAAGTCGGAGACCATCGCGGAACTGCTGAAAAAATCGGGCATCCCCCATCAGGTGCTCAACGCCAAGCAGCACGAGCGGGAATCCCGCGTGGTGGCGCAGGCGGGGCGCAAAGGCGCAGTCACCGTCGCGACGAACATGGCAGGCCGCGGCACGGATATTCTGCTGGGCGGAAATCCCGAGCAGATGACGCGCGATCATTTTCTGAAAAACAAGCTGGCGATGCCGTACGCGGCAGCGCCTGCGGTCATTGGGGCGGATCCTGCGGGCGGCAACGGCGCACAGCCTGCCGTGCAGATGGTGCTATTCCAGCATGAAGGCAAAATCTTCCAGGTGCCGTCCGACCAGTGGAAGCCGGTCATCGAGCAGTTTTCCGAGCAGTGCAGAGCGGAGCACGACGAAGTCGTCGCGCTCGGCGGATTGCATATTCTCGGCACCGAGCGCCACGAAGCGCGCCGCATTGACAACCAGTTGCGAGGACGCGCGGGACGCCAGGGCGATCCAGGCTCGTCGCGATTTTTTCTTTCGCTCGAAGACGACCTGATGCGCATCTTTGGCGGCGAGCGCGTGAAGCAACTCATGTTTCGCCTTGGCATGACCGAGGGTGTGCCCATCGAATCCAAACTGATCTCGCGGCGCATCGAAAACGCGCAAAAATCCGTAGAGGCGCAGAATTTCGACGCCCGCAAACATTTGCTCGAGTACGACGACGTGATGAACAAGCAGCGCGAGACGATTTACGGGATTCGCCGCTCCGCGCTGGAAGGCAAGGACCAGAGGGATTACGTTCTGGGCATCGCGGAAGACGTGGCGCGCGAGCTTGTGGAAACCTACTGCCCGCGCGAGCAGCATCCCGACCAGTGGAACGCGACGCAGTTTCTCGCGGAGGCCAGTGCGCAGTTCGGTGTGGATATGAAAGCGGCGGGCGCCGATTCTGCCGCGATGAACCACGAGCAGCTTGCCGACGCCGCGGCTGCGGCCGTCAGCAAGCGTTACGAGGAAAAAGAAAAACAATTTGGCGCGGATTTGATGCGCTGGCTGGAGCGCCGCATCATTCTCGACGTGGTGGATTCGCAGTGGAAGGACCACTTGCTGTCGCTCGACCATTTGAAAGAAGGCATCGGGCTGCGCGGCTACGGGCAAAAGGACCCGCTGGTCGAATTCAAGAAGGAAGCGTTTGTCCTCTTCGAGGACATGATGGCGCGGATAGACAACGAGACGATTCGTTATCTGTACCACATTCAGATTCAGCAAGGTGAGCAGCCACCGGAGGCGAGACAGCCGCGGCCGGAGCCGCCGCGCACGCCACCGCAGAGCGCTGCCGCAGCGGTGGCCAGCGCTGCCGCGCGTGCGGGCGAGCCGCAACATTTGCCCGCGGTCGCGCGCGAGATCGAGCGGCGCCAGCAGAGGCAGCAGAGGGATTTGCAGTATCAGACAGGGCCGGCCCAGGCGGAAGCGCCGAAGCCGGTGCGCGCAGGGGCAAAAGTCGGGCGGAATGATCCTTGTCCATGCGGTTCAGGAAAGAAATACAAGAAATGTCACGGCGCGAACGCGTAGAACGAAAGTTGTCGAAGGCGGCGTAAAGCCGCCTCTACATCGAGGAACGAATGCCCCTAGCACCGATGCAGCAGCCCGAACGCCATCCGATTCCTGGCGTGAAGAATCTCGTGGCCGTCGCCAGCGGCAAAGGCGGCGTTGGGAAAACCACCGTTGCTGTGAATCTCGCGCTGGCTTTGGCGAAACTCGGCCACAAAGTCGGCTTGCTGGACGCGGATGTTTATGGGCCGAACGTGCCTATCATGCTGGGCACTCTGCAAGAGCCGCAAGCGACGGCGGAGAAGCACATCATCCCCGTGCAGGCGCAGGGCTTGAAAATGATTTCGATGGGGCTGCTGAATCCCGGCGACAAGCCGATGATTTGGCGCGGGCCAATGCTGCACAGCGTGATTACGCAGTTTTTGCGCAGCGTGGAGTGGGGCGAGCTGGATTATTTGATTATCGATTTGCCGCCGGGGACCGGCGACGTGCAATTGACGCTGATACAAACGGTTGCGGTCACCGGAGCGGTGGTGGTCACGACGCCGTCGACGGTGGCGCTGGCGGACGTGCGCAAGGCGATTGAAATGTTTCGTCAGGTGAATGTGGAAGTGCTCGGCGTAGTCGAGAACATGAGCACGTTCTCCTGTCCGCACTGCGGGAAGGCCATTGATATTTTTGGCCACGGCGAAGGCGCGAAGACGGCGATCGCCTATGGCGTGCCGGTGCTGGGCGAAATTGAAATTGATCCGAGGATTCGCGTGGGTGGCGATACCGGGAAGCCGGTCGCGTCGCTTGGTGAAGAGGGTGCGGGCGCGAAGAGCCTGTACGATGTCGCGCGGGCCGTCGCCGATCGTCTTGCCGAGGTTGCCGGGACTACCGGTGGGCCTGCGGTCCAGATCGATTGAAGCTTCACGCCTTTCTTGCTTTGGCTGAATTCTGCAACGCTGCGATTCTGGCCAGCAAACAATCGCGGCACAAGCACCCTTCGTCTCCGGCAGGCATCGGGATGTGCGGCAGTTCTGCGCACCAGCAGCCGCTTTCCTGCTTACAGGTCATCGCGGCTCCGCACTGTGCGCAGTGTTTTTCCACTTGTCGATGATGGCCCAGTTGTGACGCGACGTCCAGAGGCGCTCGCGACGTTGCAGGCCGGGTTTCCTTGTCAGTGGCGCGAGGCAGATGATATCTTGACGTGATTCGGTGTACGCCAAGTTTTGCATAGGGGACGGGCTTGCCCCTCCCGCGCAGCGCACGATATATCGTGCGCTTGCAACGAGATAGCGCTGCCCATCTGACTAATGGAGTGTTCGCCGAAGGGGAAAGGACAAGATTGGCTCGACACCCCGACATACGGCCGTATCGCGGCAAGCACCCGCAAATCGCGGCTTCCGCTTATATTGACCCTGCCGCAGTCGTCATCGGCGACGTGGTTATCGGCGAAGATTCCGGCGTCTGGCCGTGCGCGGTGATTCGCGGCGACGTGCACTACATTCGAATCGGCGCCCGCACCAACATTCAGGACGGCTCGATTCTGCACGTGATGCGCGACGAGTGGCCGCTGATTCTTGGCGATGACGTGACCATCGGGCATTCCGTGACGCTGCACGGCTGCACCATCGAGTCGCGCTGCCTCATCGGAATGGGCGCAGTGATTTTGAACGGCGTGACCGTCGGCACCGGCAGCATCGTCGCGGCGGGGACGCTGATTACCGAGCGCACGGTGATTCCGCCGAGCAGCCTGGTCATGGGCTCGCCCGGAAGAGTAAAGCGCATGCTGACGGGAATCGATCAGGCCTCGATTGACGCGTATGCGAAGCGCTACGTCAGCTACAAAAACATTTATCGCGAGGAACCCACCGCGTGAGTGAAGGCGCAGCCAAAAAAGGCTTCGGCGAGAAGCCTCAGGCTAAAGAAAAGCCGCGCAAGTTTCAAGCGATTCGCGGCACGCGCGATCTGTTGCCGCCCGAGACCGCGCTGTGGAATCGCGTTGAGCAAACCGCACACGAAGTCTTCGCCACGTTCGGCTTCGGCGAAATCCGCCCGCCCATTATCGAAGACGCATGGTTGTTCGCACGTTCGATTGGCAGTGAAACCGACATCGTCTCGAAGGAAATGTATTCCTTTGAATTGCAGGCATTTCAAGAGATCCATCACTTACAAAGTGACCTACTCAACGCGGTAGAAAATCCTGTGCGCTTCACAGGACACCTGTACCAGTTGCTGGGCGCTCTAAGATCAGCTTGGGATTCTGACCGTATTGAGCACAATCCGTCGAACAAGAAAGCGATACAAGAATTGAACGAGCTCTACGAACATATCTATGAGGGAATTGCGGACGACCGAGTTCTTCAGAAAATTGGTAAACATCCGGAAATTCTGAATTGGATCGGTGAAGCACAATCTTTGGCTATGGATATCGAGGTCTCACCGGATACGGTGGTTCTTCGGCCGGAAGCCACCGCTAGTGTCTGCCGCGCTTACATCGAGCACAGCATGCAGCAACTGCCGCAGCCGGTGAAGCTGTACTACATGGGGCCGATGTTCCGGCGGGAGCGGCCACAGAAAGGCCGCTACAGGCAGTTTTATCAGATTGGCGCGGAAGTGCTGGGCGGCGGCGACGCTCCGGCGATTGACGCCGAAGTGATCGAAATGGTGATGACGTTTTTCGACCGGCTGGAATTGCAGGGCGTTCAGCTGGAGATCAACTCCATCGGAGACAGAAATTGCCGCCCAAAATACGTCGAGCTGTTGCGCGCAGAGCTTCTGAAAGTGAAAGACAAGCTTGGGCCGGACAGCCAGCGGCGCATCGAAACGAATCCGCTGCGCGTGCTAGATTCGAAAGTGGAGAGCGAACAGGCCGTCATCGAAAAGCTGCCGCGCATCGGCGATCATCTCTGCGATGAATGCAGAACGCACTACGCGGCTGTGAAGCGCGAGCTAGATTTGCGCGGCGTGAAGTATTACGAGAATTGGCGGCTGGTGCGCGGATTGGACTACTACATGCGGACGACGTTCGAGATCACCGCGAAGGGCCTTGGATCGCAAAACGCGGTGTGCGGCGGCGGACGCTATGACGGCCTGGTTGAACTTCTCGGTGGCCCTCCCACTAAAGGCATTGGCTTCGCCATTGGCGAAGACCGGCTGATTTTGTCCTTGCAAGAGAGTGGCAAGGGCGCAGCAACGCAAGGCCGCGACGTGTACATTGCCTGGATGGGGGAAAAAGCTTACACAACGGCGATTCGCGCGGCGAAGAATTTGCGCGAGGCAGGGTTCAGCGTGGAATTGCCACCGGTAGAGCAAAAATTTGGGAAAGCGCTGGGCCAGGCCGACAAACTCGGCGCGAGATTTGCGCTGATTCTCGGAGATAATGAAGTGGCGAGCGGGGAGTGGACGGTGAAGACGCTGGCCGATGGCGCGCAGCAAAAGCTGAGCGAGCCGGATTTGCTCAACTTTGTCAAAAGAGAAAAGGAAAAAGCAGATCCCTCGCTTCCCGACCCCAGCGAGCCAAAACCGGGCTCGCCGGTTCGCTCGGGATGACAATTACGGTTTGTCGGGATAAAAGAACCCTAATCCGGGAAAGGACACAGACAAAGAACGGGTCTAAAGACCCGCCACTACAACTAACACAGCACGGGCGAGAGTGCCTGTGCTACTGAAGAGGAAAACGTGCTGGATTTATTGGGGAATTTGAAGAGGACACACTACTGCGGGGAATTGCGCGCCCGAGACGAGGGCCGCGAGGCCGTCGTCATGGGCTGGGTGGCAGGACGGCGCGACCTGGGCAGCTTGCTGTTTCTTGATGTGCGCGACCGCACCGGCATTGTGCAAGTGGTTTTCAACAAAGAGACGCAGCCCGCGGCGCATGGCAAAGCCGAGCAGGCTCGCAGCGAATTTGTGGTTGCCGTCGAAGGCAAAATCATCAAACGGCAAAAGGCGAATCCTGAGCTGGCCAGCGGCGAAATCGAAATCGTTGCAACGAAGCTGCATATCCTGAACAATGCCAAAACGCCGCCGTTTCCGATCGAAGACGAAATCAACGCGGCGGAAGAGACGCGTTTGCGCTTTCGCTATCTGGACCTGCGGCGGGAGAAACCGCATCGCAACCTTGCGCTGCGTCACAAAATCATTCTCGAAATCCGCAAGGTGATGGACGAGATGGGCTTCCTCGAAGTCGAAACGCCCATGCTCACGCGCTCGACGCCGGAAGGAGCGCGCGATTTTCTTGTGCCCAGCCGCATCCATCATGGACAGTTTTACGCGCTGCCGCAATCGCCGCAGATTTTCAAGCAAATCCTGATGATCGCCGGGCTGGACAAATACTTTCAAATCGTTAAGTGTTTCCGCGACGAAGATTTGCGCGCCGACCGCCAACTTGAATTCACGCAGCTCGACCTGGAAATGTCGTTTCCGCGGCAGGAAGATATTTTTCATGTGATCGAGCAGGTGATGGTGCGCGCGTGCGCCGTCGCGGGCATCAAAGCCGAGGCGCCGTTTCCGCACATGCAGTACAAGGACGTGATTCGCAAATACGGCAGCGACAAGCCGGACCTGCGCTTTGGCATGGAGCTGCACGAAGTGACCCACTGCTTTCTGGAAGAAGCCAGGCAAAAATTGCAAATCGAAGGGAATGTCTTTGCGTTCGCCGCTCCGGGCGCCGCGTCATATTCGCGCAAGCAACTGGATGAATTGACCGAAAAAGCCAAGGCACTCAAAGCACGTGGCGCTTATTTTGCGAAGGTTGCGCCCGAAGCTTTGACTTCAACGGTAGAAAAATTAATCGGCGCGGAGAATGTAAAGAAGCTCGCCGAGGCCTGTGGTGCGAAGCCCGGCGATCTCGTCGTCGCCGTTTCCGCGAGAGAGCAAATCAAAGGCACCGAAGCCGCCGCGCTGATTGCGGGCCAATTGCGCTTGCATCTTGGAGAAGCGCTCGGTGTGATCGACAAATCCCAATGGAAATTTCTGTGGCTCACCGGCTTTCCGCTATTCGAGTGGAGCGAAACCGACAAGACGTGGGTGAGCGCGCAGCACCCCTTTACCGGTATCGTTGACGAAGACCTGGAAAAGCTCGAGTCCGCGCCCTGGGAAGTGCGCTCCAAAGGCTACGACCTCGTTCTGAACGGCTACGAACTCGGCTCCGGCAGCATCCGAATCCACCGCCAAGATATTCAGGAGCGCCTGTTCAAAGCGCTCGGCCTTACCGAAGAGCAGCTTCGCCGCCGGTTCGGTTTTTTCCTCGACGCGCTAACCTATGGCACGCCTCCCCACGGGGGCATCGCGCTCGGTATCGACCGCGTTGTCATGCTCCTTGCCGGCGAAAAATCCATTCGCGAAGTCATCGCTTTCGCGAAAACCACCGCGGCCCAGGATTTGATGGCCGAGTCGCCGTCGCCCGTGGACAAGAATCAACTCGATGAATTGGGCATCGCCATCAAGGAAGATAAGAAGGCTGCAGGGTAGGCAGATGGACCGCCTCTGGGCACTGAAAAAAGACTTCGACCCTTTCGGACGGCTCTTCTATGGATTTAGCGCAATTGGTTTTCTTCTTCGCATCACGCGATGCACGATTTACAGTTGCCCATACTGTCGATGGCCTTTCAAAATCACATGGGGACCTTCGAATACGCTACTCGGCTCGGGAGACAGAGGTTGTTGGCACTGCAAGCAGGTATTTTGGGATGGCTCAAATGAGTGGCCTGAAATGTCCAGCCAAGACCGTTATTCGTTCCTCGTGCCCATTACAATTGCCGGGTATCTGGCCGCTGTCCTCTTGATTGGGGGGCTGCTTGCCTACGACCGCTGGTATTTCAAACACTCTGCGAAGCGAGTTGAACCAACGATTGCCGTAGCTCTCCTTTTGCCGCTTGCAGTTTGGTTTGTCTTTCGTTCAGTGCAAGTGATTCGCTCCGTCCATCGCTATAATGACCGAGGAAAGACATCCACATTATGAGTCGGATCAGGATATTGCCGGAGGCGGTGGCGAATAAAATCGCGGCGGGCGAAGTTGTCGAGCGGCCAGCGTCGGTGGTGAAGGAACTGCTTGAAAACGCTATCGATGCGGGCGCAAAGACGGTTCGCATTGAAGTCGAGATGGGCGGCAAGCGCATGATTCGTGTGATCGACGACGGTCACGGCATGACGCACGACGACGCGCTGCTGGCATTCGAACGCCACGCGACTAGTAAACTCAAGACCGCCGATGATCTGCTCTCGATTGCGACGCTCGGCTTTCGCGGCGAAGCGCTGCCCACGATTGCAGCGGTTTCGAGGTTGCTGCTCGAAACGCGCGATGAATCCGAAGCTGAAGGCACACGCGTGGAATTCGCCGGCGGGAAACTGGTCAACGTAAAGCCCGCTGGGTTGCCCACCGGAACGACGGTGAGTGTTGCCGATATTTTTTACTGTGTTCCCGCGCGCAGGAAATTCCTCAAGTCGGACACTACGGAGCTGGGCCACATTGCCTCGCTTGTCACCCATTACGCGCTGGCGAATCCCGACAAACAATTTATTCTGACGACGCCGACGCAGGAAATCATCAACTGTGCTCCAGCGGAAAAACTCGCCGACCGCGTTTATCAACTCTTTGGGCGTCAAGCGCTCGATGAGCTGGTGGAAATTCCGCCAGTCTCCGCGCCGTTTCGTGCCGCCATCACCGAACCCGAACTGGAGCAGGAAGAAGAGAAAGCTTCGCTGACAGTGACGGGCCTCACGTCGCGCCCGGAAGTACAGCGGCTGAACCGCAACGGAATCTATATTTTCGTGAACGGCCGCCTGGTGCGCGACCGGCTGATCCTGCACGCCATTCATGAGGCGTATCGTAACATTCTGCCGCCAACTGTTTTTCCCGCGACCCTGCTGTTTCTCGAGATGCCGTACGACGAAGTGGACGTCAACGTGCACCCTGCGAAAATCGAAGTGCGATTCCGGCGTTCGAATTTCGTGCACGATTTCACGCGCGACACGATTCGCCAGGCGCTTATGGGCGCGCGGCCGATCGCAAGTTTTGCCGCCGCGGCGGCCGCGGCACTGCAGACGCCAGCCGGCCCGGGAAATGGCGCATTTTCGGGCGGAATCACGCCCGCGCCGGTGGAGTCAGGCGTCCCGCGCGCGATGATTCCACCGATGGAAGAGATTGGACTGGGGTCCGGCGTCGGCTCGGATGGCGGATTCGATCTTTCCAGCGCGCCGATGCAGCCGGTTGAGCAGCGCATTCCCTTCGCATCGGGAACAGCGTTTGGCACAGCCGTTGCGCCAGCACCGCTTTCGTCGGCAGGGAACTGGGCGGCGAATCTGTCTGCGCCAAACGCGGATGCTCCCGCGACGCTCCCGCGTCCAGAGCAGATCGCGGACCTGAAACCGCTCGGCCAAGTCAGCGCGAGTTTCATCATCGCGGTGAACGCGGAGGGATTGTGGATCGTCGACCAGCATGTGGCGCATGAGCGCGTGCTTTTCGAGCAGCACCTGGAAGCGCGCCGCGCGGGAAAAATCGAAGCCCAACGCATGCTGATGCCGCTGGTCATTGAATTGTCGCCGCGGCAAATCGTTACGTTTGAAAAAATCGCTGAGGAACTTGCCGCCAACGGTTTCGAAGTCGAACCGATGGGTCTGAAAAGCGTGGCGATTCAGGCCGTGCCCGCGGGCGTGGCTGTCCCGGATGCCGAAAAATTGCTCACGGAAATTCTCGACGGCATCGAGCGCGAGGACGCCGCGATTTCCATCGAAACCTTGCAGGCGAAAATTGCGGCTTCGACGGCGTGCCACGCGGCGATCAAAGTGAACATGCCGCTGGAGCACTCGAAAATGGAATGGCTGCTGGACGCGCTGGCGAAGACCGATTGCCCAATGAGCTGCCCACACGGGCGGCCGGTCGTGCTGCGATATTCGTTAAAAGAAATCGAGAAGGCGTTCCACCGGATTTGACGCAGAAAGAAAAGGCATTTACGCAGAGTTCGCGGAGTTCACAGAGGGCACAGAGAAGAGAGGAACATGAGCGAGGGACAAAAAACTGCGGTGATCTTTGGGCTGGCCAACAAGCGGAGCATCGCGTGGGCCATCGGGCAGAAACTGCACGGAGCCGGCTGGCGGCTGGCGATCACCTATCAGAACGAACGAATGGAGCAGGAAGCGAAAGATTTGATAACCGACCTGCCCGGCGCGGCAGGATTCATGTGCGATGTTTCGTCAGATGAGCAGATCGCGAAGCTTTTTGACGAATTGAAAGCGCGATTTGGTGTGCTGAACGGCATCGTGCACAGCGTGGCATTCGCGCCCGCGGAGGAATTGAGGGGCGAATTTGTGAACACCACGCGCGAGGGATTTCGCATCGCGCACGATATCAGCGTGTACTCGCTCATTGCGGTAACGCGCGCGGCGGCGCCACTGATGACTGCGGGCGGCGGGATCGTTACGCTGACCTACTACGGCGCGGAAAAAGTCGTGCCGCGATATAACGTGATGGGCGTCGCCAAAGCGGCGCTCGAAGCGAGCGTGCGCTATCTTGCGTACGACCTGGGGCCGAAAGCGATTCGCGTGAACGCAATTTCCGCGGGGCCGATCAAGACGCTGGCGGCGCGTGGAATTTCCGGACTCAGCGACATGCTGAAGTCGCACGCTGAGCGCGCTCCGCTGAAACGCAACGTGGATCCTGGCGAAGTCGGCGGCACCGCCGCGTTTCTGCTTTCGGACGCGGGCTCGGGCATCACCGGAGAAACGATCTACGTCGATTGCGGATACAACATCATGGGGTTTTAGCTAGACTTCGCAATTTTTGCGCAGGTGTACCAGGTATCGCGCCTCTGCGCCGCTCGTCTGACGAATGTCCAAACTCACCATCGCCATCGACGGTCCCGCGGGTTCCGGAAAAAGCAGCGTGGCGCGGCGCGTTGCGGCCCTGCTGGGATATTTGTATCTCGACAGCGGAGCGATGTACCGCGCGCTGGCGTTCAAGGCCCTGGAGCGAAAAGTGCCGCTGGAGGATGAAGGCAAGCTGGCAGCACTTGCGGGAGAGACGCACATCGAGCTGAAACCGCCGACACCGGAGCTTGAAGCCGCGGGCGCGAAGAACCGGGTCTTTCTCGATGGAAGGGAAGTGACGCGCGAGATCCGAACGGAGGAAGTGGCGCAGGCCGCCTCGAGGGTCGCGACGATTGCAAGCGTGCGGCACGTTCTCGTGGCGGAGCAGCAGCGCGCCGGCGCGGGCGGCGGCGTGGTGATGGAAGGCCGTGACATCGGAACGGTTGTTTTTCCGAAAGCGGAGTTGAAAATATTTCTGGACGCTTCGCCGGAAGAGCGCGCGGAGCGGCGCTGGAAAGAGCACGATGAGAAAGGCGAAAAGCTGACGCTCGCGGAAGTTTTCGACGAAGTGATCGAACGCGATAAACGGGACCGCGAACGCAGAGTTTCTCCGCTTCTGCGCGCGGAGGACGCAGTGCTGGTAGACAACACAGCGATGGGAATTGAAGAAACCGCGCGGCTGATCGTCATGCTGGCGCGCGAACGCGAAAAGGATTCAGTGGCTGCAACCGGCAAGAAAGCCTGATCCTCGCGCACATCTCTGTGTACCCAGGGACGCGATGCCCGGGTGAAAACACGCCCTTCACCACTAGATACTTGAAAATTAACCATTTATGCGAAAAATGGGCCAAAATTGCCATTTTTCAAAAATAGTGCTTGACAGAATTTCCGTCTCCGTTTACTTTTGGTGTACCTCAGTCGCATACCTGCTGCATTTTGGGGCAGGACCTCACTGAGCGTGAAGAGGCAGATTTGAGACACGAAGACAAAAGCCAAGACGGAACGATGCCAAGGCGACAGAGTCTCGAGGTCTGCTTGATCGCGCGACTGCAGTAAAACCGCCTAAATCGTTTCGATCCAATACATTCGTCGCGGGGACAAGTGTTTCCCGGGATGGCGAAGTTCACGGCTACTTCTTTGGATGAAGCCGCAAGGCTCGGGTTCGAAACCCGATTCCGTGAGCGCCGATTCCTCCCGGAATTTACATCCCGGCTGGATTGACGGATCGAAGCGATGTTTGCGGAGACACGCTAGAAGCGTGTCTGAAAGAGGAAGCAAGGGAAAGGAAGTAAGGAGGTAGAGAAAAATTGGATTAAAAATTTGCGGCGTGGCGAAGGCACGAGTTACTTCGGTTGCGGGTTCGAATCCCGTCAGCGGTGAAAGCCGCTGTAGCTCAATGGTAGAGCGTTTCTCGGGCCGCCAATTCCCGCCGCAAGAGTTTGTGCTGTGGTGAAGGCTGGAATTCCTTCGGAGACAGAAAGCGGGCGGATTACGCAGCGCGCTGAAAAGCTCCAGCCGTTTGTTCCCAGCACAAAATTTTCCGGTGTGGTGAAGGTGCGCGTTACTTCCGACCAAGAGCGCTCCGGCGAAGGCCGGAGAGGATTGCGGGAACGGAACCCCGCCTGCCTCGCAAGAGGCAGAAGCTCAAACCAACTCACGCGGACCGATCGTTCCCGCCGGAACAGATACGGCACAGACTGAAGTCTGTGCTACCAAGATGCCGGGATGGCGCAGAGAAGAGTTACTTCGTCTGTCAAACGACGCGGGGCATGGCCCCGCAACTCTGATCAATTTTCCTCCCGGCGAACTTTTGTGAGTGGGCGGGGCTTAGCCCCGTCCCTGCGAGGTAGTTCGATTTTGGCCGGCGCGAATCGCGGAACCAGTCGGCGGTTCGCGCCGGGGCGGGGAAGAAAACGCGGCTAAGGGTGCGAATCGCCAACTTTGGAAGGAGGAGCAGACATGGAAAACACAACGTATTCCGAATGGCCGATCGTAAAAGCGAACGGAGAGTTGATGCTGCTCGTTCCGCTTGCAGAGACGATCGGCAGCGTCCAGCCCTCAGCGAGCTTTCTGGACACGCAAGGAAACTTTCTGAAGATCGTCATTCCCGAATGGCTGGCGGAAATGCTGGAAGTGGAGGAAGGGGATCTTCTCCGCGTGAGCAATGCGGACGGTGAGTTTCAGATTCAGCCGGTTCAGCCGCGGCTTGTGAATTGAAGAATCGATGCATGGTCGCAGTGTGATGCGCGTCACAAAATTGGACGTGGTGTAGGACAGGGATACTTCGCTGATAAGCGGGAGGTGTGGGTTCGATTCCCACCTGGATTGAAAAAATCCTGTGGCTCAGTGGTCCGAGCGCCTAATGTTCCCTCGCCGGATGTTCCCGTCCAGCAGTTTTGTTCGACAAGGCGAGCTAATCGGCATAAAAAAGGCTCGCGGAAAGGAGGAGTGACAGCAATGGCAAAGATGAACGTATGGAAGCGGATGTTCCCGGTGCGGACGCACGAGGGAGCGGTAGCGCAGCGGGTGAACGCGAAGCTCGACCTGCGGCGCACCGTGCTCACGTGCCTGCTCTGGGAAGACACCTTCTACGAGAAGGGCAACGACATCGCGAAGCGCATCGCCGCGCTCGCGGCCGAGAACAAGCCGGAAGTCGTAGCAGCTCTCGCGCGCGAAGCACGCGACAAGATGCAGCTCCGCCATGCGCCGCTCTTCCTGGTTCGCGAGCTCGCGCGCCGCAAGGGCGCGGGTACGCTCACGGCGGAAACGCTTGAGCACGTGATCCAGCGCGCCGACGAACTCGGCGAGTTCGTGGCGCTCTACTGGAAGGAGAAAAAGCAGCCGCTTTCCGCGGGCGTGAAACGCGGGCTGGCGAAGGCGTTCCCGAAGTTCGACGCCTACCAGCTCGCAAAATACGACCGCGAGTCGGTGGTCAAGCTCCGCGACGTGCTGTTCCTCTGCCACGCGAAGCCCAAGGACGAAGCGCAGGCCGCGCTCTGGAAGAAGCTCGTTGAGAACACGCTCGAATCTCCCGACACCTGGGAGGTTGCTCTGTCCGCAGGGAAGGACAAGCGCGAGAACTTTGAGAGGCTCCTGCGCGAGGGGAAGCTGGGCGGCCTGGCCGTCCTGCGCAACCTCCGCCTGATGCTGGCGTCGGGCGTCGATCCGAAGCTCATCCGTGAGCGGCTGGACAAAGGCGTCGCGCGTGCGCTGCCGTTCCGTTTCGTGACGGCGGCGCGTCACGCTCCGAAGCTCGAAGACGCGCTCGAAGCAGCCATGCTCAAGGGCATCGCCGGACTCGAAAAGCTTGCGGGTCCGACTGGACTCGTCGTGGACGTGTCCGGCTCGATGAACTACAAGCTCTCGCAGAAGGGCGAAACCACGCGCATGGATGCGGCTGCGGGACTTGCCATCCTGCTCCGCGAGAAGGCCGAAGATTTTGCGATTGCGACCTTCTCCGACAAGTGCGTCGAGCTGCCTCCGCGGCGCGGGTTCGCGCTGCGCGACGCTATCGTGGGCTCGCAGGCGCACTCGGGTACGTACCTGAAGCGCGCCCTGACGCAGCTCCACGAAAAGCGGGAGTGGCGTGAACTCGACCGGCTGATCGTCATCACCGACGAGCAGTCGCACGATGGCATCCTTGCCGCCTGGACGCCGCGCGCGTACGTGGTGAACGTGGCCCCGTACAAGCACGGCATCAGCTACGGCAACGGCTGGACGCACATCGACGGCTGGTCCGAACGTATAGTCGACTACATCGCTGCGGTGGAAGCAGAAGCCGCGGCCTAACCAACGGCCTCAATTTAGGGCAAACGCAAAGGCGCAACGGGAATACCCGCTGCGCCTTTTTTCTTGGGAAGTCGAGCAGAGAGAAAAGCGCCTGGCGCCTACGCCGGCGCGGACATGGAGCTCAAGAAGTCCGCGTTGGCCTTTGTCTTGGTGAGCCGGCTGATCAAAAGCTCCATTGCTTCGACGGTCGAGAGCGGGCTCAAAACTTTGCGCAAAACCCATACGCGGCTGAGCTCCTCCGGCGGCAGGAGCAATTCGTCCTTACGTGTGCCGGAGCGCTGAATGTCGATAGCTGGGAACACGCGCTTATCGGCCAGGCGCCGGTCGAGATAAATTTCCATGTTGCCGGTGCCCTTGAACTCTTCAAAGATGACGTCGTCCATGCGGCTGCCGGTGTCGATGAGAGCGGTGGCGATGATGGTGAGCGAGCCGCCCTCTTCGACGTTGCGAGCCGCGGCAAAAAAGCGGCGCGGCCGCTGCAATGCATTGGCGTCGATACCGCCGGAAAGCACTTTGCCGGAGGGGGGTGTCACTGCGTTATAAGCGCGCGCGAGACGCGTGATGGAATCCAGCAGCACGACGACGTCGCGCTTGTGCTCCACCAGGCGCTTGGCTTTTTCCAGCACCATTTCCGCCACTTGAATGTGCCGCTGAGGCGCTTCGTCAAACGTGGAGCTGATGACTTCACCCTTGACCGTGCGCTGCATGTCGGTGACTTCTTCGGGACGCTCGTCAATGAGCAGCACGATCAACGCGACTTCCGGATGATTGGTGGCAATGGCGTTGGCCATGGATTGCAGCATCATAGTCTTGCCGGTACGCGGCGGCGCATTGATGAGTCCGCGCTGGCCCTTGCCGACGGGGCACAGCAAATCCAGCACGCGGCCGGTCATATTCTCCTTCGTCGTTTCCATCTTCAGGCGGCCCTGCGGATACAGCGGCGTCAGGTTGTCGAAGAAAATCTTGTTGCGCGCGACCTCGGGATCTTCAAAATTGACCGCTTCCACTTTGATGAGCGCGAAATAACGCTCGCCGTCTTTCGGCGGGCGAACCTGCCCGGATACCGTGTCGCCGGTGCGCAGGTCAAACTTGCGGATTTGCGACGGCGAGACATAGATGTCGTCGGGTCCGGGGAGATAGTTGTATTCCGGCGCGCGAAGAAACCCGAATCCGTCGGGGAGGCACTCGAGCACGCCCTCGGAAAAGATCAAACCGTTCTTCTCCGTCTGTGCCCGGAGGATCTGGAAGATCAACTCCTGCTTGCGCATGCCGCTCGCCCCGGGAATGTTTAATTCCTTGGCGATCTTGGCGAGGTCGGTGATGTTCTTTTCCTTCAGCTCGGCAAGACTGATACTCATCTGATTGTTTCCTTCAATGCTTGTTTCTTTTGGCATATATCCTTAGCTTTGTTTGTGAAGAATGACCTTGAAAACCCGGATTGTATTCGAGGTGGCGCGCCGAACTAGCGGTTCACCGCCCAGCGGTTACAAACCGAAGACGGGAAAACCAGCCGAGATAGGCAAACCAGACTTTCCGCAACCGGAGGCAGCGCCGGGCCATAACAAAACGGAAAACCCGCGGGGCGGGCTGGGCCCACATCTACGCTGCTTAGTTGGTCAAACTCTTGTCTTTCTCGGCGCCGGCCACGAAAGTTTCCGCGACGGGCGCAACCGCGGCATGCTCGAGCGGCACGGTGGGCCGCTCCAGCGCAATCTGCAGCACTTCATCCATGGTCTCTACAAAATGTAAAGTGAGACTGGAGAGGATCTCCTGCGGGATGTCCGCCAGGTCCTTCTCATTGTCCTTCGGAAGCACTACGGTACGCAAGCCCATTCGGTGGGCGGCCAAGAGTTTTTCCTTGACGCCGCCGATGGGCAGAACTTTGCCGCGCAGCGTGATTTCTCCGGTCATTGTGACATCGCGGCGCACCGGATTTTTCGTGAGCGCGCTGACGATGGAAGTGCAGATGGTGATGCCCGCCGATGGCCCATCCTTGGGAATCGCGCCCTCCGGCACGTGCACGTGAATATCGATCGTTCGGTAGAAATCTCTTGGCAGGCCCAGCAGATTCGAACGGGAACGCACGTAGCTCATCGCGGCCTGCGCCGATTCCTGCATCACGTCGCCCAATTTCCCGGTCAGCGTTAGCCGCCCCTTGCCTTCCATTAAAGTAGCTTCTGTCGACAGCACGGAGCCGCCCACTTCCGTCCAGGCGAGGCCGGTGGTGAGCCCGATCTCGTTGTGCTTCTCCAGCCAGAACTCGCGGTACTTCAGCACTCCGAGGAAGTCGTTGACGTTAGCTGGCGTTATCTCCACGTTTGCAATGGCCGCGTCGGTAACCACCTTGCGGGCCATCTTCCGCGCGATGTTCTGGATTTCCCGCTCCAGACTGCGCACTCCCGCTTCATGGGTGTAGTGCCGGATGATGTGGAGGAGCCCTTCATCCGTCAGCTTCAGATTCTTTTCCGTCAACCCCGTGGCTTCCAGCGCTTTTTTTACCAGGAAGCGCTTGGCGATTTCCAGTTTTTCCTGCTCGGTATATCCCGGGAGCCGCAGGATTTCCATGCGGTCCTGCAGCGGCTGGGGAATCGTGTGCAGCACGTTGGCCGTGCATACGAACATCACTTTCGAAAGGTCGTACTCGACATCCAGATAATGATCCGTGAACGAGTGGTTGAGCTCCGGGTCCAGCACTTCCATCAAAGCGGCCGACGGATCACCGCGAAAATCCGTGGACATCTTGTCCACTTCGTCGAGCACGAATATCGGATTCACCGTGCCGGCCTTCTTCATCATCTGGATGATCTGGCCCGGCAGCGCGCCGATGTAAGTGCGCCGGTGCCCGCGAATCTCAGCTTCATCGCGCACACCGCCAAGTGAAACGCGCACGAACTTGCGGCCGGTGGCGTGCCCGATGGACATCGCCAGAGAAGTTTTCCCGACGCCCGGCGGCCCGACGAAGCAGAGAATGGACCCTTTCGGATTCTTGACCAGTTGGCGTACAGCAAGGAATTCCAGGATGCGGTCTTTTACTTTCTCGAGGCCGTAGTGTTCTTCGTTCAACACCCTTTCGGCGGCCCGGATGTCGCGAATCTCCTTTGATTTCTTTTTCCAGGGCACCGCCAGCAGCCAATCGAGATAGTTCCGGCTGACGGTGGATTCCGCGGACATCGGCGGCATCAGTTCCAGCCGCTTCAGTTCCTGGATGGCCTTCTCGTGCACTTCCTTGGACATTCCGGCGGTATCAATCTTCTTCTTCAGTTCGTCAATTTCGTTCTTCTCGCCGCGTCCCAGTTCTTTCTGGATGGCCTTCAGCTTTTCGTTGAGGTAGTACTCTTTCTGCGCGCGCTCCATCTGGCGCTTCACTCGCGTATTGATGTTGCGGTCCACATTGAGCTTTTCCAGTTCGATTTCCAGGATGTCACCGATGCGATTCAGACGCTCCAGCGGATCCACGGTCTCCAGCAAGTCTTGTTTTTCATCCACGGGCAGTTGCAGGTTTGCAGCAATCGTGTCTGAGAGCCTTGCTGGATCATCCACGCGCGCGGCGGCGATCATCGTGTCGTAGTTCAGGCTTTGCGAGAGCTTGATGAACTGCTCGTAAAGACCGGTTACCTTTTCGACGATCTGCTTGACCTGCGGCGAATCCTCTATGCGCGCGCCCAACAGGCGAACCGCGGCACGGAAGAAACCTTCTTCAGCGGTAATCGAAAGCGCCCGGGCACGCTCGACGCCTTCCACCAGCACCTTGATATTGCCGTCCGGGAGCTTCACGCTCTGCACGATGTTCGCTAGCGTTCCCACCGCATAAATTTCTTCCGGCTTGGGGTCGTCCACGGAAGCGTCGTGCTGGGTGGAAAGAAAAATCTTCTTGTCGCCCGCCAGGGCTTCTTCCAGCGCGCGCACACTGGCTTCGCGTCCCACGATGAACGGGGTCATCTGTTGCGGAAAAATAACCATGTCGCGCACCGGCATCATCGGCACGCGCTTCATTTCCTGCTTTTCGCGAGTGAACATTCGGGCCCCTGAACTTTACTCATGCGGCCGCTGGACTGGCCGCACGTTAACATTGAAATGCAAACGCTTTATCCGGCCTTTTCGAGCAAGCTCCAATTGATTTCGCGCGTGCGGACCATGTCCGCGGTAACCACGAAGTCGCGCACTTTCCGCTGCATGGGCAGATGGTACATCAGCTCCAGCATGAGGTCTTCGAGGATCATGCGCAAGCCGCGGGCGCCGACCTTGCGCTGAAGTGCCAACTCCGCCACCGTCTCGAGCGCGTCGTCCGTAAAGCGCAGCCGCACGTTTTCGAATTCGAATAGCCGCTGGTATTGTTTCAGCAAGGCGTTCTTCGGTTCCGTCAGAATTTTGACCAGCGCGCCCTTGTCCAGATCGTTCATCACGCCCGCCACCGGCAGTCGTCCGACAAATTCGGGGATCAGCCCGTAACGAATCAAGTCACCCGGCTGCACTTGCTCGAGCAATTCCGTGTTGCGCCGTTGCGGCGTGGTTGGCGCCGCATCGGTGTGGAACCCAAGCGAGCGGCGCCCCGCGCGCTTCTCGATGATTTTCTCGAGGCCGACGAACGCTCCACCGCAGACAAACAATATGTTCGTCGTGTCCACCGGCGTAAATTCCTGGTGCGGGTGCTTGCGGCCGCCCTGGGGCGGCACATTGGCAACCGTGCCTTCCAGAATCTTCAGCAGCGCCTGCTGCACGCCTTCACCGGAGACATCGCGCGTGATCGAGGGGTTCTCGTCCTTCTTCGCGATCTTGTCAATCTCATCGATATAGATGATGCCTTGCTGCGCCTTCTGCACATCGCCATCGGCGGCCTGCAACAGCTTCAAAATAATGTTCTCGACGTCCTCGCCGACGTAGCCCGCTTCGGTGAGCGTCGTGGCGTCCACGATGGCGAACGGTACTTCAAGCATCCGCGAAAGCGTTTGCGCCAGCAGCGTTTTGCCCGTGCCCGTTGGGCCGATCAGTAAAATGTTCGACTTGCTCAGCTCGATATCTCCAGGCTGCTTGTTCAAGAAAATTCTCTTGTAGTGGTTGTACACCGCGACCGCAAGTTTTTTCTTTGTGCGGTCCTGCCCGATCACGTAGCCATCCAGGAATTGCTTGATTTCCGGCGGGCGCGGCAGCCGGCGAGCCGGCGCGGTGGCTTGTTCGCGCTTCTCGTCTTCCAGGATCGTCTGGCAAACCCCTACGCACTCATTGCAGATGTAGGCGCGCGGATAGTCCGAAGGCGAACTGATCAGCTTCTCGACCTGCTCCTGTGTCTTGTGGCAAAAGGAGCAGCGCAGCGGCTCGTCTGGGTTGAATTTTTTCACTGGTGTGAAGGCCTCGTCTCCGCTGAGCTTTGACGGAGTCTCTGTCCACTATTCTAGGCCGATTTTTCTCCTGAGCAAAAGGGAAACTCGAAAGGTTACTACCTTTTTGGAACCTGCGTTCTGCGCCCGCTTCAAATCGCAAAGCGCTCCACGCCGCTGAAAAGTTAACGATGCTTGTAAATGATCTCGTCGATCATGCCGTATTCTTTGGCCTGTTCCGGATTCATGATGTAATCGCGGTCGACGTCCTTCTCGATGCGATCCACCGGCTGGCCACTGTGCTTGGACAGCAGCGTATTGATGGTCGTGCGCATGCGCAGAATTTCTTTTGCATGCAGGTCAATGTCGGTGGCCTGGCCTCCGAGCCCGGACATCCACGGCTGATGAATCAGGATGCGCGCGTTCGGCAGCGCAAAGCGTTTCTTGGGCGCTCCGCCGGCGAGCAATACAGCGGCGATCGATGCTGCCTGTCCGACGCACGTCGTTACTACGTCCGGCTTCACGAATTGCATAGTGTCGTAAATTGCAAACCCCGCGGTAATCGATCCTCCCGGCGAATTGATGTACAACTGAATGTCCTTCTCCGGGTCTTCCGCCTGGAGGAAGAGCATCTGCGCCGTGGCCAGATTGGCGACGTGATCGTCAATCGGCGTCCCGATGAAAATGATGTGCTCCTTAAGGAGCCGCGAATAAATGTCGTATGCGCGTTCACCGCGGCTGGTTTGTTCAACCACCATGGGTACGAGCGTTGTGCCGCGATATTCTGATTCCTCGAAATTTTTCATGGTGGCGAATGCTGTTGGCACTGGGCCGGAGTGTTTCACTTGGAATCCGTCGCCGCGTTCGCTGCTGCAACGGTCTTGATTTTGGCGTTCTGTGCGAGCCAGTCGAGAGTCTTATCACTTCTCAACTTAGCCTTCATCCTATCGAGCGCCCCCTGCTTTGTCAAACGAGCGCGCAACGCTTCCGTCGATTCGCCACTATGGCTGGCCATGTGTTCCAGCTCATGCGTGACTTCTTCTTCGGTCACCTCAATCGTTTCCGCCGTCGCGATGCGGTCTATGATCAGTTCCGCCTTCACGTCGTCCTTCGCTCGTTCTTCCTGCCGACGCCGTAGCGTCACCCAGTCCACGTTTACCGCGCGGGGATCCACGCCTTGTGCAGCCAAGGAACGCACCACGCGCTCCAGTCGTACGTCCATTTGATGCTCCACGAGCGATTCCGGCACGGGAAAGTCATGCAGTTTCACGAGTTCCGCGAGGATTTTCTCGTGCAGCAGTTCTTTGTGCTTATGGTCGCGCTGGTGCTCCAGACCTTCATGAACTTTTTTCTTCAATTCATCGAGCGTCGTCGCATCACTCACGTCTTTCGCGAAATCGTCCGTCAGTTCGGGCAGCTTTTTCGTCTTAATTCCCAGCACTTCTACCGCGTAATGGTATTTCTTGCCGGCGAGCTTCGGATCCGGGTAGTCTGCCGGATATTCCACATCAAAATTCTTGTGATCGCCCACATTCGCGCCCTTCAAATTGGTGTTGAACGGCTCCATGGTCTCTTCCGCCCCGATGTGGCAGAGAACGCTGTCCGCTTGCAGCGGATCGCCGCCGCCTTCCGGCGTGCCAAGCAGTTTCACCTGTGCGAAGTCCCCATCCTGAATCACCCGGCCTTCGACCGGCGCGAAAGCCGCGGCCCGCTCGCGCATCTCTTCAAGGGTTTTCGTCACGTCTTCGCCGGTAATGTCCATTGTGGGCATCTCAAACGCCAGATTCTTGTAATCGCCCAATTCGAATTCCGGCAGAACTTCAAAAACGGCGCGAAACCTCAGAGGCTGTCCCTCGTTGAAATCCAACTTGTCTACCTGGGGCTGTGAAACTGGCGTCAGCTTTTGCTCCGCCACCGCCTTTTCTACGCGCTCCGGCACCAGCGATTGCACTACTTCTCCCTTAATGTCGTCCGCGAACTTCCGGCGAATCAGCGACACCGGTGCTTTGCCGCGCCGGAATCCCGGCACGTTCGCAATGCGCGCAAATTCCTTCGCCACACTCTCGATCTTTTTCGATACTTCCTCCGCGGGAATCTCGAGTTCCAATTCGCGACGGCAGGTTGCTTCGGCCATACAGCGGTCCCCTCTTCAAATGAAACTCAATGGCACGATGAAACTTTCGCTGGTCTCGACAGCACGATCCCCGGCTTGGGTTTGCAAACTAGTTGAATACTCAATGAGGCCAGAGAGGTAAGGGTGCGCCCTGAATTCAAAGTATAAGTATAGGGGACGTTTCCGGCAGCGTCAATTCCACGCGCTATGAGCGATTGGCTCAATCCGCCGCGGCGGGGCGGTTCAAGACGCTCGTGAGGTCGGCATGCAGCAGGCGGTGAAAAAGATGCTCGCCGGCTTCGCGCCGGACGGAGAGCCGCCCCGCCACGTACGCGCGTGAGCCAAGCCCGCGCTGCACCGCGTCGCAGATGGCCATGTCCTCTTCCTGCACCTTTTCGCTCACCTTGATGCTCTCTCTGTTGTTCTTCAGCGCCTTCTTGCTGATGTCGGCGAAGTAGTAGTCAAACACTACCGCGCACTTGTCCACGCCTATCGGCAAAACAAGATTCGTGTCCATCACGCCTTCATAAGCGTTGATCATGAAATTTGGATAGATCCACAAATAAAATGCCCGCCCCTGCCGCGTCGCCGCCACTCCCGCTTCCGATTTCTTGCTGGAGGAAAGCGGGCTGGACTGCAAACAAGAGCGCTCGAAATTTTCAATCGTGTATTTTGTGTATTCGATCACGCTGCTTAGCCCCTTGTGGGCGTGCGGCACGTGGTAGCCGCCGTCCAGATAGTTATCTACGTACACCTTCCAATTGCAGTGCAGCGTGTAAACGCGGCGGTCGAAGAATTTCAGCTTCTTTGTCAATTGCAGCGGCGCGACAATTTTTGGAATCCCGCCAAGGAATTCCTGCAACGGTGCCCCATGCACATCCAGATTCACGAACACAAAACTCTCCCATGTGTCCACCTTCACCGGCACCAGCCCGTTCTTCCCGCGGTCGAAATTGCACACGCCCTCAAATTCAACCATGCCTTTCAGCGCGCCATCGTTTCCGTAGGTCCATCCATGATACGGGCAGCGAAATTGTTTCGCGCAGCCCTCCGCTTCCGTGACCACCGCCGCGGCATGGTGCCTGCACACGTTGTAAAATGCCCGCAACACGCCGTCGTCGCCGCGCGCGACAACGATCAGTTCGCCGGCCACCTCCGCGGTGAAAAAATCGCCATTCTTCCGCAATTGGTCCACGCGGCCCGCCACTTGCCATGTTTTTGCGAACACGCTCTGCTGTTCGAGCTCGCCCACTTCTGCATCGAAGTACCACGGCGAAGGAATCGTCCACGCGTGATCCAATAGGTCATGCGGATTGTACAAATTCAAGAGGTCGCGTACGTTGCGCTCCATAATTAGCTCCCCTGCCTCATGTTCCCGTAGTCCGCTTCTGGTTCGCAAGGGGAATCGCGGGGAGCGGGGAGCTTTGATTTGCCAGCCATGACGCTTTGCTTTGAAACGAAGCAAAGGCGGGCGGGGCTAGGGATGGATCGAAAGGTCGAGCGTGGGCCTTTCCCGGGTGCCGAAGTTCCCGAAAGATTTCGCTTGACAAGCTATACTGTATGCTACATAGTGTGTGTGGCACAATGTATCGCACATGGTAGAACTAAAGAAAATTCTCGACTCCGACCTCTTCGAGAACCTCCGACTTGAGCTGCGGCGGGGGTCATTGATTATCGCGGTGTTGGCCCAACTGCGAACCGAGCACTATGGTTACGCGTTGCGCAAAGCCCTGGGCGATCTCGGCATGGATATTGAAGAGAGCACGTTGTATCCGCTGCTCCGCCGACTGGAAAGTCAAAGGCTGCTCGTGAGTGAGTGGCGCGAGGAAGATAAGCGCAACAAACGGTTTTACCGGCTTTCAAAAGAGGGCGCGGAAATTCTGAAGCAACTGCTCGAGGAATGGCAAAACTTGAATACATCTTTGAACCGGATCATTTAGGGGCACTGTATGGAACTACTCGAACGCCACTTACAATCCGTCCCCACCTACCTGCGCAAGTCCCGACAGGGCGGAGGGTCGTTTCTTCATTCTTGGGGGGCGATGAAGATCGTCGTGGCCGTCGCAAGTTTTAGCCTTGCCGTTGCTACGCTGGCGAGGCTCGTAGAATCCAATCTCGTCCCACAGGAACTGGGAGTGGCGCTCACTCTTGTTGGCACCGTGCTTCCTGCGCTGGCCTGGATCAATTTCAACTTTATTGTTTAGGAGCCTGTTATGGATCTACTTGAACGCTATTTGCAATCCGTGCGGACCTACCTGCCGAAAGCGCAGCAGGACGACATCATCAAGGAGCTTTCGGAGAATCTGCGCTCGCAGATCGAAGACCAGGAATCCGGGCTGGGCCGCGCTTTGAACGAAGACGAATTAGCGGCGCTGCTCAAGCGGCATGGCCATCCCCTGATTGTGGCCACGCGCTATCGGCAGTCCCAGCACCTGATTGGTCCAACGCTCTTTCCGGTTTACTGGCAGGTGATGAAAATCATCCTGGTGATCGTGGCTTTGGGCTACGGGATCGCGGCTCTGGTGATGCTGGCGCAAAGCGATCCGATTTTTCAGGTGCTGGGAGCGGCCTTTAACTTCGTCGGGGCGGTTCTCCCCACTTTCGCGTGGGTCACCCTCACTTTTGCTGTCCTCGATCTCGGGAACAGTAAATTCCGGCTGCTCGAAAAAGTTACCAAGGAGTGCGACGAAAAATTCGATCCACGAACCTTGCCACCGCTCAAATCAGATTCCCCGGACGCCAGGCCGATTTCGCGTTCCAAGACAGCCTTCGAACTTTTCTTCAACGTCGCGTTCCTGCTCTGGTGGCTTCGCGTTGAGCCGATCCGGCGGCTAGCGCTGTTCGTGGCGCTAGGACCCGTGGGCCTCGCGGGCAAGATTCCGTTCCAGTTGGGGCCGTTCTGGAAAACCATCTACGTCCCGATCATCCTGCTCACGCTGGTGTCCATCTCGCAGCAAGTCGTGAATTTGATTCATCCCCACTGGGTCAAGTTTTATGGCGTCACTCGGCTCATCACCCAAGTGGGCGGTTCGATTCTTTTGTACCTCCTATACCGCGCCCGCGAGATATTTGTGCTGGCGCCGGGAGCTGCGGACGCCGCAAAATTCACCGAACTGCTGCGTATCATCAATCTGACCTTGCACTACGTCTTTCTCTTTACGGTTGTCATCGGTGTTTTTGAATGCATTAAGCAGATCCGCCGCCTGGTCCGCGTTCGGCGGAGTCACGCTATGTCCCCTGCGTTGTAGAGGAACTAGGGCAGGGAACGAAAATGCTCATTTTGCAAGTAGATTCGTGGAGCAGATGGAAAGGGCCGTTTGAGAATCGATGGGAGTCCGTGAACTAGAGCACCCGCTTTGCAGATAGTGGGTCAGTTTGAATTTTGGCCTCCTTCTGTCACGATCAATAAAATTCAAACTGAAACACTCCCGCTTTGCAGATTGCATTGCTCGCGCGCCCTGCACGCGCTATCCTCCTGAATTTCATGGAGGTGGCGGGTGGCGCGGAAGAAGAGTTCCTGGCTGCACTTTGCGGCGGTGGCGCTTGTGATTCTTGCTGGAGGCGTTGGTGCCAATGCTCAGCAATTCGATCAGAAGTTTTATTCCGAAATGCGTTGGCGGTGCATCGGTCCTTTCCGCGGTGGGCGCACCGTGGCCATCAGCGGAGTGCCGAACCAGCCCAACGTTTTCTACATGGCCGCGGTGAATGGCGGCGTCTGGAAAACGACGGACTTCGGCAATACCTGGAATCCGATTTTTGACGACCAACCCACCGGCTCGGTCGGCGCGCTCGCTGTCGCGCCGTCCAACCCGAACATTATTTACGTGGGCAGCGGCGAAGGTTTACAACGCCCAGATCTTGCAACGGGAGACGGAATTTACAAATCTATCGACGCTGGAAAAACCTGGACGTACCTCGGGCTGCGCGACGCACAACAGGTTACCGCGATTCTGGTGGATCCGAAAGATGCGAATCGCATCTTCGTCGCAGCGCAGGGGCATCCGTACGGGCCAAATGCGGAGCGCGGAGTATTTCGCTCGAACGACGGCGGGCAAACCTTTCAGAAGATTTTATATAAAGATGAAAACACCGGTGCCGCCGATCTGGCGTTCGATCCTTCGAATCCGCAAACAATCTATGCGGTAATGTGGGCCGCACGCGTCGCGCCGTGGGAGATTCGAAGCGGCGAATCATTTATTTCTGCGGGAAGCGGAGTTTTCAAGTCCACAGACGGTGGGAATACCTGGCGGCCGCTTACGAATGGATTGCCCGGGCCTGAGGACGGTGTTGGGCGGATCGGGATTGCGGTTTCGAACAGCGATCCGAAGCGGGTTTACGCCTCGGTTGAGGCGAGGAAGAATGCGGGCGTTTACATTTCGAATGACGCGGGCGAAACGTGGAAACAGGTGAACAGCGACCGGCGCATCGGTGGACGCGGGCCCGGTGCGATGGGAATTGCGGTGGCTCCGGACAATCCGGATGTGATTTACGTGGCAAACACGACGACCTGGAAATCCCCGGACGGCGGGAAGACATTTGTGGGATTCAAAGGCGCGCCCGGCGGCGACGACTACCAGCGCATCTGGATCAGCACCGAACATCCGCAGATTATGGCGCTCTCAAGCGATCAGGGCGCGGTCATCAGCGTAAACGGCGGCGCGACTTGGAGCAGTTGGTACAACCAGCCGACCGCGCAGTTTTATCACGTAACAACTGACAATCGTTTTCCGTACGGGGTGTATGGGGCGCAGCAGGAGAGCGGTTCGGTGGCCACGCTGAGCCGGAGCGATTTCGGCGAAATTACGTTTCGCGATTGGCATCCGATCGGAATTTTCGAGTACGGCTACATCGCCGTCGATCCACTCAACCCAAATATTCTGTATGGCGACTGGCTGACGCGGACGAAGCAGGATATCGGCGAATACGCGAAGGTGACGCCGGAAGCGATCCGGCGGGGCGAGTATCGCTACGCGCGCACTCTGCCGGTGGTTTTTTCACAGCTCGATCCACACGCGCTGTACTTCGCGGCGAACGTGCTTTTCAAATCAATGGATGCGGGAAACAGCTGGCTAGTGATCAGCCCGGACCTAACGCGCGAATCGTATGAAATACCGGCGAATCTCGGTGTGTTTGCCACGTCCGATCCGGAGAAAGGGAAACACCGCGGCGTAATCTACGCAGTGGCGCCTTCGTTCAAAGAAGTGAACACGATTTGGGCGGGCACGGACGACGGGTTGATCCACATCACGCGCGACGGGGGAAAATCCTGGCAGAACGTGACGCCGCCGCAACTGAAGCCATGGAGCAAAGTATCGATTATCGAGGCGTCGCACTTCGACGCCGGGACAGCGTACGCGGCGATCAATTCATTCCGCTTGGACGATTTGCGCGCGCATATTTATCGCACGCGGGATTTCGGGAAATCGTGGACGGAAATCACGAAAGGCATTCCGGAAGGCGGCGCGAGCAACGTGGTCCGGGAGGATCCCGCTCGAAAGGGATTGCTCTATGCCGGCACGGAAGGATCGGTGTACGTGTCGTTTAATGATGGAGACGACTGGCGACCACTGCAACTGAACTTGCCGCACACTTCGATGCGGGATCTTGCGATTCATGGTGATGATCTAATCGTTGCGACCCATGGGAGATCATTCTGGATTCTGGATGACGTTACGCCGCTTCGCCAACTGAACTCGGAAGTGGCCAGGGAAAACGTTACTTTGTTTGCGCCGCAGGAGGTGATTCGTTTCCGGTGGAACCGCAATCCAGATACGCCACTGCCGCCAGAAGTTCCCGCAGGGAAAAATCCTCCCGACGGCGCGATCATCGACTACTACATAGGAGCGGCTTCGAGCAGTCCGGTGATGCTCGAAATCCTCGACGAACAACAGCACCTTGTGCGGCGCTATGCGAGCACAGACAAGCCCGAGCCAATGGAAAAAATTGCGGCGGAACATCCCATTCCGATGTACTGGGTACGGCCGACGCAGATCCTATCGGGCGAGGCGGGGATGCATCGTTTCGTTTGGGATTTGCACTATGCGCCTCCGGATTCGCTGGGACACGAATTTCCCATCTCCGCGATCGTTCATGACACGCCGAAGTATCCCTTGGGTGCCTGGGCTTTGCCGGGGAATTATACGGTGAAGCTCACAGTAGACGGCAAGAGTTCCACGCAACCGCTGGTAGTGAAAATGGACCCGCGAATAAAAGCTACTTTGGCGGAGTTGCGCAGGCAGTTCGAAACGCAAAGCGGTTCCGTCGAAGGCATGAACGAGAGCTTCGAGGCGCTCACTCAAGTGCGCTCCGTGCGAGGACAGTTGAAGGAACACGCGGCGAAAGCAGTAAAGGGCACGATGGCCGATGCGATTGCAGCTCTTGACAAGCAGGCCGCGGAGCTGGAGGGGGCAACGCAGAGCAATTTCTTCGGATTGCCCCCCGGTGCGAAACAACCGGAGAATTTCTCTACACTGAACCAGCATTTCGGCGGCATCCTCACCGTTGCTGACAGTGCTGACGCGGTCCCCACGACGCAAGCCACGGCGGTCTACAAAGAACTCGAAGATACGCTGGAGAAACTGCTCTCGCGATGGACAAAGATCAGACAGCAGGACATCCCAGCCCTGAACATCGAACTGAAGAAGGCCGGGTTTGCTCTTGTGGATCCCAATAAAGCGCCCAGCGCAACTACTTCCACCGATGTGGAAGGCGACGACGAGCCCTAGCTGTTTGTAAGAAAAGGATATTGAGGCACTGGAGAAGAATTTGGAGTCGGAGGGATTTGTCTTGAAAACAATCCGTTGGAATTGCGCGGCGTTTTTTCTCGTGCAGGCTGCGCTGATAATTTTTTGCGCGGGCGTGCCAGCGAGCGCGCAAGAAATTCCGCCGTCGCTTTATTCGGAGATGAAGTGGCGGATGATCGGGCCGTTTCGCGGCGGAAAGGTGAATGCCGTTGCGGGCGTTCCAGGAAATGCCGGGGTCTATTATTTTGGTGCGGATGGCGGAGGCGTTTGGCAAACGACAGACGGCGGGACCGTGTGGAAGCCGATATTCGATAAGGAATCGTCGGCACCGATTGGCGCACTGGCGCTTGCGCCTTCAAATCCAAATATTCTGTATGTCGGAACCGGAGTGAACGGCGTTTATTCGGACATTAGTTTCGGGAATGGCGTTTACAAGTCCACGGATGCTGGGAAGACGTGGCAGCAAATGGGACTGGGGGAGACGAGGCATATCGGGCGCATCCTAGTTGATCCGCGAAATCCGGATATTGTGCTAGTTGCAGCGATGGGTCACACCTTCGGGCCCAACGAGGAGCGTGGTGTATATCGTTCAACGGATGGCGGGCGAAGCTGGAAGCGAGTTTTGTTCAAGGACAACCTGACAGGTGCCGTGGATTTATGTTTCGAGCCGGGAAATCCGCGCGAGGTGTTTGCCACGATGTGGCAAGGAATTCGAAAGCCGGGACAAAGGGGAACCTCGTTTGGTCCCGGCAGTGGGCTTTACAAGTCCACGGATGAAGGCATGACCTGGACGCAAATCTCGGGGCACGGACTTCCCACCACGGATTGGGGTCGCTCTGGAGTGGCAGTGGCACCGCGGACACGCGGACAGCGCGTTTATTTGATTGTAGAAGCCAAGGATAAAGACGGCGGCTTGTACCGCTCCGACGATGCAGGTGCGAACTGGAAGAAGGCCACCGAAGATCCTCGCATCACCGGCTACTGGTACATGAGCGAAATTTTTGCGGATCCGAAAAATCCGGACGTCGTCTACGTGCCTTCACAGAACATGTACCGTTCGAAAGACGGCGGCCACACGTTTACTGCCATCAAGGGCGCGCCGGGCGGAGACGATTACCACACAATGTGGATTGACCCGACGAACTCCCAACGAATCATTTTGGGCGTGGATCAGGGAGCAACAATCAGTCTGAATGGCGGCGAATCGTGGAGCACCTGGTACAACCAGCCGACCGGAGAATTTTATAGAGTTTCTACGGACCACCGGTTTCCGTATTGGGTATACGGGCCGCAGCAGGACTGCGGGACGGCGGCCATCGTGAGCCGCGGAAACAACGGACAAATTACCGAGCGAGATTGGTATCCCGTGGGGCCGGGGGAAAGCGGTTATACGATTCCGGATCCTCTGGACGCTGACGTCGTTTACAACGCGGGGCCGGCCGGAAGCGTGGTGCGATTGTCCAAGACGACAGGACAGGTGCGGGACATTTCTCCGGCGCCCGTTTCTTTTGGCAGCAAGTATCGCTTCAACTGGACAATCCCAATGGTTTTCTCGCCGCAAGATCCGCACCTTTTGTATCTGGGGACGCAGTTTTTGCTGGAGACGACGGATGGAGGAACGAACTGGGAAGCGATCAGTCCGGACCTGACGCGTACTTCAGTTGACGAGAAAAATCCGAAACAGGCGCTGGGAACGTTGTTGACAATCGCGCCGTCGGCGGTCAAAGGAGGAGTGATCTGGGTGGGGACGGATGACGGGAACATCCAACTCACGAAAGACGGGGGCAAGGCGTGGAAGAACGTCACGCCGAAGAGTGTGACGGCTTGGAGCGCGGTTAGCATAGTGGAAGCATCGCATTTCGACGCGGGCACCGCGTATGTCTCGGTAAATCGAAATAACCTGGATGATTTGCGGCCGCACATCTTCCGGACGCGAGATTTCGGCGAATCGTGGCAGGAGACGGTGAAAGGAATCGGCGAGACGGATTTTGCGCGAACGGTACGGGAAGATCCGGTTCGCAAGGGATTGCTGTACGCCGGAACAGAGCGAGGAGTTTATGTTTCGTTTGACGATGGAGATCATTGGCAATCGCTGCGGCTAAACATGCCAGCGGTCGCCATCCACGATCTGGCCATCGAGCAAGATGATTTGGTGGCGGCGACGTACGGTCGTGCACTCTGGATTCTTGATGATGTCACTTCTCTTCGCCAGGCGGAGCCATGGATGGCTACAGAGGTCGCGCACCTTTTTGCGCCGCGGACAGCCATCCGGGTACGGCGCGACGAGAACCAGGACACGCCGCTGCCACCGGAGGTTCCGGCGGGGAAAAATGCGCCCGACGGCGCAATCCTGGATTATTCCCTGACGAGAAAGCTGCCGAGCGAGCTTCGACTTGAAATTTATGATGCGAGTGGAATTCTGGTTCGAAGATATTCCAGCGCGGATGCGCCAAAGGAACTGGAGGAAACGCCTTTCATTGCGGAATATTGGATTGCGCGTCCGCAGCCGCTCTCGAAAGAGGGGGGGATGCATCAGTTCGTGTGGAATCTGAGGTATCCCGACCCGCCGGCGGTGCACGTGCAGTCGCCGTACAACTATCCGATTGCGGCAATGGTGGGCGCGACGCCGCTGCCACCGCAGGGACCCCTGGTGCTGCCTGGGAAGTATGAGGTGCGGCTGGATGTGGGGACGAAAATTCTGCGGCAACCACTGGAAGTGAAAATGGATCCGCGAGTGGTTGCGGCGCGGAGTGAGTTGCAAAGTTCTCTGGAGCTGCAATTAAGCATTTCCGCTCTGCTAGCGAGAAACTATACCGGGTTGCAGGAGGTGAAGAGTTTGCGAGGACGACTGAGCGAACTGATGAAGCGTCCGAAGGAAGACCCCGTCGCGGTGGCGGCCAAGGCAGTCGACGGGAAGGTTGCGGGCCTCTTGGGCGAGGTTACACCGATTCTGGAGGTTCCAAAAAATGCCAGCTTCATGACAGTGAATGACAGTTTGGTAGCGCTCATGGCCCTAGTGGACGGGGCGGACGCGGCGCCTTCGGAAGCGTCGTTTGTGGCCTACCGGCGGATTTGCAAAGCGTTGAATGAGACGGCGAGTGAGTGGCGGGGAATCAATAGCAAAGACCTGGCGACGCTGAACACCCTATTGGGTCAGAGCAATCTGGCACCGTTACCGGAGTTTCTTGATCTAGCGGCCGACGGGAGTTGCGGGAACTGATGGAATCTCAAGACGGAGAAAAATTTCACTTGTGCGGCCGACTCGAAGACGCGGCGGCTAGTTTGCGGCTGGAGCCTGTTGGAATTGGGCTAGATCAGCCAGGACTTGGGCGCTGTGTGCTTGCGCGTCCACGTTGAGATAAGCTTTGCGAATGAGACCTTCGGGATCGATGAGAAACGTGTGGCGCGAGGAAATCTTGACGAGGCCAAGATTCATCAGCGAGTCGTAGGTTGAAGAGACTTTGTGGCTAGTGTCGGCAAGCAGCTTGAATTGGAGGCCTTCTTTGGCGCAGAACTCCCTGTGTGTGCCTTCGTCCTGCACGCTGACGCCAAGAATGACGGCGTTTTTCTGTTCGTATTGCGCAAGGTCGCGTTGGAAATTGTGCGCCTCAATGGTACAGCCGCTGGTGAAGTCTTTGGGATAGAAATACAGCACGACCCACTTGCCGCGAAGGTTATGGAGGCTGAGCGGCTTTCCATCTTGTGAATTCAGGGTGAAATCGGGCGCGGACGTTCCGGAACGAGGCGCCTCTTGTCCAGTACGCATGGCGCGGACGGCGACGACCGCGACAAAGAGGACGATCACAACCACGAGGATTCCAAAGATTTTCATTTCGAACATTCACCTCTGATTTCGAATCGGCCGCGAATTCCCGCGCCCGGATATCTTAAACGGAACGGTCCTATTCCTTCTGGCTGAATCGGCCAAAACCCAAGCGTAACTGAATCGTATTGATGCCGGGATTGGGTGTGGCCAGGCCGGCGTTGGAAATGTGCATGTAGCGCACCTCGGCGCTGATGTTGCGCCTGCTGCGCAGGAAATGCAGACCTAATGCGGCGCTGGAGGTGAAATTAATTCCTGACGTCCCTTCGGGAACTTTCGTGTTGGTGAATAGTGTGCCGCCGCCGATTTCGAAATAGGGAACGATACCGCGGCGCGTGTCCAGCGCCCATTTGAAGGCAAAGGGATTTACGCCGGCGCCGTAAGCGGTGTTCGTCTTCTGAACGACTAGAAAAATGGGCACGGCATCCAGGGCATACTCCAAGCGGCCGCGCAGAAACCCGGGGCCATGTGGCGCGGTGAGGACGAACCCGTAACGCAGACCGACGTTCCAGACGCCGTCGCTGGATTGGCTTCCGCTGAAACCATGGCCGCCGCCGGTCCAAACCTGCAGCTCATGGCCGCCTTCGACGGGGCCAGCCTGAGGAAGGGCTGCCGGGGCAGAAGGGAATAAGACAAAGAGGAAAATGACAAACGCTCTCTTCAATGTGCGGCGACCTCCGGAACGTTTGATTCTCAGGACGAGTCGATCGGTGCAGAAGAAGATATAGAAAAACGGGGAGAAAGGCGACTCTTTCTAATTTATTTCAGATACGTACGGACGATCTGGATGACGTCGTCGGCGGCTTCTTCCGAAGATTTGGAATTGCGCGGCATGTGATTGCGGATGTGGTCTTCCATCAACTCGGCCATGAGGCTGTTGATGGCGCCTCGAGCGGCGGAGAGGCGCTGGAGGACGTCGGCGCAAGGATCGTCGTCGTTCAGGGCGCGGAGGGCGCTTTCGAGCTGGCCGATGACCTTCTTGGTGCGGTTGACGAGGTCGAGTTTTTCTCGCGAAGTATGCGACATTTTGCTTGCCTACCATATGGGGGTATGGTATCAATGACAGATGCCCGAAAACAAGGACACTCCGAACTGTAAAGCAATAGGGTAGGCGAGTTCAAGAGCAGGGTGTCCCCAACGGACAAGTTCAAAAAGTTCGTTGACAAAAGACCGTATTAAACATAGTTTAGTAGGGAAGTTTAGTATGGTTAACTCGTTCGCGGTTGGCCGAGGCCGGCGCAATGGGGGTAAGGCGCTGCGGTCGCCCAAAAGGAGGGAAGATGCGGAACGTCACGAGCGATCACAAAAATCCTGATGCGCGGCAGTCCTTGTATTGCGTGTGGATTCAGCCCAGCGGGCTGCCTGATGTGCGGCTTGTTCGCGTCTGGATCGATCGAGCAATGCGTGCCTTCGAATCGGAGTTTCAAGAAGCGAATTGTGGAGCTGCGATGGCGGCCAGCGTTCCTCGCGCGCGCGAGGACGAATCGACGGAAGATGCGGTCATCGAAGACCCTCCGCTTTTCGTTCACACTGCTTTAATGAGCACCAGTCTACCTTAATTAATTTGGGCAGCTTCTAGAGAACACCGTTTTTCACCAAACGTGGACGAAAAAGTGATCCGCAGCCATTTTCAACTCGAATACACTCTGCGCATAAGTTTATGCGCTGCTGCCGTGTTTTTTGCGCTTCCGGCTCTTGCCGCGCAAGAAGCAAAGGAACTGAAGGGGCAGGACACAGTCGCGTCTCAGCCTCAGTCCCCCTCACTGCCCTCTGACCCTCCAACCGAAACCGATGCCATGCCGTCGATGTTTCCGCATCTGGAATCGGACCGATGGTGGCTTTCCGGGCAGTCGAATTTTATTTTTCAGACTCATCCTCCATTCCATGCCGCTTACAGCGGGAAAAACAGCCTGAATCCGAACTACGAGAAAGCAACGTCGCGTGTCTTGACACTGTATGCCGGCGTGCGGCTGAACGATTCCACGGAAATCCTGGTCGACATTGAAGAAGCTGGTGGAGCGGCGCTGAGCACGGGTCTCGGACTGGCTGGTAATACGGATCTGGATATCGTGCGCAACCCGTCGCTTAGCAAAGCGCCCTACCTGGCCCGGGGCTTGATCCACAAGGTATTCGCGTTGAGTAAGGACAAGGTTGAAAACTCGCGTAACGCGCTCTCGCTGTTCACCGAGTTGCCCCGTCGCCGGTTGGAAATCCGTTTCGGCAAGTTCAGCATGGTGGATTTCTTCGACCAGAATGAGGTGGGCTCGGATACGCGCTTCCAGTTCACCAACTGGACCGTTGACAATAACGGTGCTTATGACTATGCGGCCGACACACGCGGATACACCGTGGGCGTGACCGTGGATTACGAAGACCGAAATTGGGGCTTCCGCTTCGCCGAGGCGTTGATGCCCAAAGTGGCCAATGGAATAGACTTGGTATGGAAGCCGTGGCAGGCCCACGCTGAAAATTTTGAATACGAATTGCGTCATGGTGTAATCCCCAAGAAACCGGGTGTGGTGCGGGTGCTTGCGTTTACGAATTATGCAAACATGGGGATTTACCGCGATGCCGTGGCCCAATTTGAGAAGGGTCTTGTTTCTGTTCCCGACATCACACGTCATCCCTGGCACATTACGCGGAAGTACGGCTTCGGCGTCAACCTGGAACAAAATTTCGCACGCAATTTGACCGCCTTCGCCCGTTTTGGCTGGGACAACGGCAAAACGGAATCGTTCGCTTACACCGAAGTCGATCAAACCTTCGCTGGAGGTTTAGGGGCAAATGGCGCCCTGTGGCATCGCCGGTATGACCGCGCGGGCTTGGCACTTGTTACGAACGCGATTGCAAAGGACCACCAGGTCTACCTTGCCGATGGAGGCTTGGGTTTCTTGCTCGGTGATGGGAGGTTGAACTATGGGCGCGAAAATATTGTGGAGACATTTTACACCACCCACATCTGGCGCGGTATCTACGTCGCTCCTGGTCTGCAGCACATCAACAATCCGGGCTACAACCGGGACCGCGGCCCCGTGATTGTGCCGTCGTTCCGGCTTCACGTGGAATTCTGATGTCAGGACGACTCTTGCTGTGGCCTGTGACACTCCGTAACCTTGGTGAAAATCTCTTGGCAGCCAAGGAAAATTCTGCTAACTAAGTGGCGCTGTTTCCGTCCCAATAGCAAAGGGGCATCGCTCGAATCCATTCCTTTTGTAGAGTCAATTGCTGCTGTTCTTGGGGGAACGCATGAATGTAGATTCCCGATGGGTTTCAAAAGGAGGGGTGCGCAATCTTTTCACGTTTCTGTTTCCCACGCTTGCAGCCCTGCTATTTTTTCCGTTCAATGCGAGCGCACAAACCGTGGACGAAGTCATCGCCAAGAACATTCAGGCGCATGGCGGACTCGACAAACTGAAATCCGTGCAGAGTTTGCGAACGACTGGGAAGTTCAGCCAAGGACCGTTTCGGGCCGACTTTCGTCAGGAAAACAAGCGACCGGAAAAGGTTCGAGAGGAGTTCATCATCCAGGGCCTGGCGCAGGTTCAAGCGTATGACGGGAAGATCGGCTGGCAGATTTCGCCCTTCGGCGGGCGCAAGGATCCGGAGCTAATGTCGCAGGACGACACGAAGAGCTTGATCGTTGACGCGGATATCGATGGCCCACTCGTGAACCACAAGGATAAAGGGCACAAAGCCGAGCTGGTGGGACATGACTCCGTGGAGGGGACAGACTGCTTCAAGATCAAGCTGAACATGAAGAATGGCGACATACGCTACTACTATCTCGACGCCGATTCGTTCCTGGAATTGAAGCTTGAAATTCAGACAACGATTCGCGGGGCGGTGCAAGAGTCCGAGCTGTACTACGGCGATTACGAACAAGTGGGCGGCATTTATTATCCGTTCGCCGTCGAACAGGCGCAGAAGGGCAGCGCCTCACGGGCGCAAATTACGATCGCAAAAATCGAGCAGAACGTTCCCATAGATGACACCCACTTCGCGTTGCCCGCCTCCAAACCGGCGGCCAAGGCATCTCCGGCAGGAAAGTGACCGCCTGTTTGCAGACTCCCGTGAAACGTGCACTAGCAAGAAGATGCCATACTCATCTTGTCGTTAAGGAAGACGCCGACATGTGCCATGCAACCCGCTGTTTCGCTACTGTAATCATGATGCTGTCCTCCGCGCTTTTTCTTGCCAAGTACGCAGCAGCGCAGGACTCCAAATTCGACTCCGATACGATTTCTGGGCTCGGTGCGCGAAATATAGGTTCTGCGGCAATGAGCGGACGCGTGGCGGCCATCGCGGCCGTGAAAGAAGACGGTCGGCTTACGGTGTACATCGGCGCGGCCAGCGGCGGCGTTTGGAAATCGCAGAATGGCGGGACGACGTTCAAGCCAGTCTTCAACAAGGAATCGGCGCAATCCATCGGCGCGATTGCCATTGATCCCCAGTCGCCAAAGACTGTCTGGGTCGGCACGGGTGAGTCCTGGACTCGCAACAGCGTCTCCATCGGCACGGGGATTTACAGATCCACGGACGGAGGGGACAGTTGGACGAACATGGGGCTGCAGAACTCCGAGCGCATCGCAAAAATTATCGTGGATCCAAAAAACAGCAGCACGGTCTATGCGTGTGTGCCTGGGAAGCTGTGGAGCGATAGCGAGGATCGCGGCGTCTACAAGACGTCGGATGCCGGGAAGACCTGGAACAAGATTTTGAGAGGCGCGAATCTCTCGACCGGCTGTTCAATGATCACCATGAGTTTGCAAGATTCGAATGTTCTTTTTGCCGGGATGTGGGACTTCCGGCGAAAAGGATGGACGTTCCGTTCGGGAGGCGAAAACTCCACGGCACCCAGCGGGAGCGGTTTTTTTCAGACGGCGGACGGTGGAGCAACCTGGAAAGATCTGGACGAAAAGACCGCCAAAGGCCTTCCCCCAAAGCCCTGGGGCCGCATCGCTGTGACGATCGCACCCTCAAAACCAAGTGTTGTCTACGCGATGATCGAGTCTACGCGGAGCGCATTGTTTCGTTCCGACGATGGCGGGAAAACCTGGGAAGAACGCGACCGCAGCAATTGGATGGTGTGGCGGCCCTTTTATTTCGCCAATCTGATCGTTGATCCGAAGAACGAAAACAAAGTATACAAGCCGGACCTGACCCTGATTATGAGTGAGGACGGAGGCAAGAGCTTTAGCGCAATCGGCGGCAGCGCGCACGGCGACTTTCATGACGTCTGGGTAAATCCCGATAATACCGATCACTTGATCGTGGGGGACGACGGTGGCGTCTGGTATTCCTACGACGGAGGAAACACTTGGTGGAAGGGCAATAATCTTCCGATCTCGCAATTTTATCACGTGAGCGTGGACCAGGCCGATCCGTATCACGTTTTTGGCGGATTGCAGGACAACAGTTCCTGGGTGGGCGATTCGCAGTATCCGGGCGGGATCTCCAACTCCCGATGGGAGAATCTCTTCAATGGGGACGGCTTCTGGGTTTTTCCGGATCCCTCCGATCCAAATTACGTTTACGCCGAGGCGCAAGGCGGAAATGTCGGGCGCGTAAACCGCGTGACGCTTGAAGGAAGGGTAGTCAAGCCACAGCCGAATTATGGGGAAGGGAAGCTGAGATTCAACTGGAATACGCCGATTCACATGAGCCCGAACGAGAAGGGCACCATTTACATCGGGGCGCAATTCCTGTTCCGCTCGCGGGATCATGGTCAATCGTGGGACCGCATTTCTCCGGATTTGACAACCAACGATCCCGAGAAGCAGAAGCAGGAGGAGTCCGGTGGCGTCACCGTGGACAATTCCGACGCGGAGACGCACACGACAATCTATTCCATCAGCGAATCGCCGCGGGATCGCCAGACGATTTGGGTGGGCACGGATGACGGCAATCTCCAACTGACGCGCGACGGCGGAAAGACCTGGGTCAACGTGGTCGGCAACGTTCCAAACCTTCCGAAAGCCTCCTGGGTATCGTGGGTGGAAGCAAGTCTCTATGACGCCGGAACAGCGTACGCCGCGTTCGATCGCCACACGTTTGGGGATATGGAGCCGCACGTCTACAAGACGGCGGACTATGGGAAGACCTGGACGCCGATCGTCGCAGGTGATAGCGGTGTGCGCGGGTACGCGCACGTCATCAAGGAAGACACGGTGACGCCGAATCTTCTGTTTCTGGGCACCGAATTTGGTCTGTGGGTTTCGCTCGATGGCGGAAAACATTGGGCGCAGTACAAAGGCCATGAATTTCCGACCGTCGCGGTTCGCGACATCGTTGTCCACACGCGAGAATCGGACCTCGTTCTGGCGACGCATGGACGCGGCATCTGGATCGTAGATGACATCACGCCGCTGCGCAAACTGACTCCAGAAGTGATGGCCCAAGAGGCGACGTTTCTGCAGGGCAAGCCCACGCAACAACGGTTCTCCGCGAATGGCGGCTGGGTCGAAGGAAGTGCGGCATTCACAGGGCCAAATCCACCCGATGCAGCTCTGATCACGTACTACCAGAAGAAGCGCCACATTTTTGGGAAAATGAAAATCGAAGTTCTCGACGCGCAGGGAAAACTGGTGGATACGCTGCCTCCGAACAGCCGCCGCGGCATCAGCCGCGTAGAGTGGCCCATGCGGCTGAAGGCGCCGCGTGTTCCGCCGGCAGCCACCGCGGCTTTCGAAGCCGCTCAGGGGCCCCGTGTGATGCCCGGCACCTACACGGTGAAAATGACGCGCGGCACAGACACTTTCACGACGCAGCTTTCGATCGTGCTCGACCCCCGGGCAAAATTTACTCTGGAAGACCGCAAACAGGAATTTGAGGCCGCGATGCGCGTTTATAATCTGCTGGCCGAAATGAGCTTCGAGGTGGACCGCATCAACGGCGCGCGCGACACTCTGTCGGAGCGAGCGGGGAAACTCAAGGGCGACGATGCATTCGGCAAGCGATTGCAGACGCTAAGCCAGAGAGTCGATGAGATGCGCCGGAAGATTGTGGCGACGAAAGAAGGCGGTGCGGTAACCGGCGAATTGCGCATTCGCGAAAAGACGACGGAACTCTACGGTGCTTTGCTGAATTATGAGGGCCGTCCGACGGACTATCAGGCCGCGCGGATCGAATCGCTGAAAAAGGAGCTAGGAGACGTGTCCGCGGAATTCGACGCATTCGTTGCGAAGGAACTTCCCCCGGTGAACAAGACACTTTCGCAGAAAAAACTGGAGCCCATCCAGCCCTTGACCCGCAAAGCATGGGACGCAGCCAGTAGCGATTCGGAAGGCGGTGCGCCCGCGGGCGGCAAGTTCTTCCGCGGTCGCGATTAGCAGATCATCGCACCATGGCGACGGCGGTCCTGAGAAAAAGCAACGCCATGGGGAAAAGGAAATTTGGTGGAGGCGGGGGGAGTCGGAATATTCGGCGCGTTGAAAACACGTAAGTTATTGAAAAATCGAGACGCACAAAACGCTCTCGCATCAGAAATTGCGCCAAACTGGAACGTATCTGGAACGCGGGATTTCGTTGGTCTCCCAACATTTTCGTCTGTCCCTTTCCAAGAGACGAGTAGGAATTTGGATTGAGCTTTCGCGCAGTGCGTGTTTCGCAAGCAGCTGCCGCGGCTTATTCGGAGGCCGGCCGAAGCTCTTCTGGGTGATCATGGAGGTATGCAATCAGACGCTGCTTCTTCATCTTGCCTCGTTCGAAGGTCCCCGCCTCGGATATGTGTGGCGCGGGAGCAAGCTCGGGGTCGCAAGCGGAGACGCGTTCGTATATGGACTGCCAGGCCTTTTTGACGGCGGAGAGTGAAATACCCAGATCGTCAGAGAGGTCCTCATCGGTCCCTCCACGCAACGCTGCAAGCAGCAGGCGCTGCTCGCTGGCAGAAAATCCGAAAATGGGGGCCTGATAGACGAAGAGACTGCTAGCCCAAGTTCCGGCCCGTCTGGGGGCGAGTTCGCGGGTCAGACCCACAGCGTGCGGCTCGCCGATAACATCGTGAATCGAGCCATCGATTGTGTCGGTGTACTCTCCTTCGGCATTAACCAGCAGGTAGCCGGCCCGGAGAACGGCGGCCAAAACATCTGTTGTGAAACCATTCGCGACAATCTCACTCAGGAGAAAACCGCGATGCAATTCGATGAAAGTTCCGAGAAAGGAGTTCAACAGGTCCACGCGATGCCCTTCCTTGACATGGCTTGCGCCTTCCCAGATGACCAAATTCACACCACCCTTGGAATTTGCTTCCCGCACTTGCTTGTCTGTTAGCAAAGGCGAATGGCCATCCCGGACCCTTCTGGTGAGCTCTGCGCCGATCCAAAAGAAAGGCGGGGTTTTCGCTTCGCGAAGGAAATCACTGCAAACGATAGCACTGCAGCCAACGCCAACGACTCGGGAGCCGGAATCCTCGACGTCCTTGTAGACGTAGGCGCGAAACGCCTCACGGCCCAGCAAGCTTAGCCAAACCGGGCGCAGCGAACTCAGGTCGTTTCCATATCGAGCGACCAGAGGAGCATGCCCAGCAACAATCGCAACACAGTCGGCGACGTCCTTAGGCCGTAATGGCTGACAGATAATTGTCATCGGAGAACTCCGAGTGACTGGATTGTGAGCGTCCCTGGTCTTTTAGACTAGTTGTTTTATAGCAACCTTCCATGCCAAATTCCAGCAACCCAGTCTGGGGCCGAATTGCAAGGCAAGGTCCGTCTCATCTCGGAATCGCGGCGGTCATGCAATCTACTGTATTTGGTTTGCTATTGGAGTGAGGACTGGGGTCGAAGGCATGCAGCCTAGATAGGACGCATGCAAGGAAAGGCTGGCAGTGACGGCAGGAGATTGCATCGGAGTGCGCCAGGCAAACCCTCGAGAGACACTAAGCATTAGTGATGAGAGGGTCTCTTTAGGGACACAAGTGGCCAAAGATGTGCTTCGGTCGGCTCACGCCGATGACGGACAGCTATAGCAGGATTTAAGACATGAGCCTGGGTCATTCCCGAAAGGACTCGACGGCGGCGGTTGGCAGCCAGTTTCTCGTTGACAGCATTTGTGCTTCGCGGGACAGTAAGCGCAATTCGCGTTTGGGCTCATGCCCCGGGACCTTGAAGAAAGCGACCGCTTGGTCGATGCGATTCGCCAAAAAGAATTTCTACCTTCTCCTTCTCTTCTCGCTCACACTAGGTTTGTTTTGCGGCGAACTCCCCGAATCGTTCAGTTTGAGCGACGACGTCTCGAACGATTTCGTTGAAGAGTCCGCTGCGCCCGTGTCCAGTGGCGTGGAGATCGCAGGCGCCGACGTGATTTCTGAGCGAAATCCCTCCCCAACAGAACAACCGTTTGTTCTTCGCGAGCCTGCAGGCATTCCCACTCCGCCGCCTAGGGCTTCTTCGGGACCGAACCTCCTTCGGTTGCTTTCCATTCAGCGGAAATAAGAACCAACCTAATCACTGTAGTGTGTCCGGGGCAGACTGGACGCCGGAACAAACCACGGAAGGCGCCGGGAAATGCCTGAACGAGCGCTATGTCACCCCAAACGGGCTGCGTGGATTTTAGCTTTACCGCCGGGGGTGGGTGAATGACCTCCAGCCAAGGCGACTGTTGAATATCGGAGATTGTTGTCTAACTAATTTAATAGTTTTTGGAGGAGATTATGCAGAAGCTCAGCAGAGAGATCGGGTTGCACGGTTTTGTAAAGCGGGCAAGCATTTTGGTATCCATGGTTTTTGCTTTGGTTCCTACCACGTGGCCACAAAGCGATCCGGCTGTTCGCGGCGAAGGTACTCGAAACCATATGGCAAAGTTCAAGGACAAAAATATGATCCAGGACACTGCGATTTTTGAGTCCAAGGGTTGCATGAGTGAGTCAACGACAGTCGATCCGGCGCTTGGGACTCTCTGTCTGCACGACGTCACAGGATCAGGGGCCACTATCCATGCACTTTCCGCGTTCCCAGACCGGACCACATTTATTGCAGAGAACGATTCACCGACTGGCGATCCCGTCGGTGCCGCAGGAGTCACGGCGAGTGCAGATAGGGGTATCGGCCTTCGAGGGGTGGCGGCGAATTCCAGTGGCCAGGGCATTGCCATCCTTGGGGAAGAATACAGCCCGGGTGGGGCCGCAGGTGTCTTCAATGCTATCGGAGGCGGCAACATACTTGTCGGAATAGGATTCAACACCTTCACTGCCTTCCGCGTAGATGCGAACGGCAACGTTTTCGCCAGCACATACAACACAGGCGGGGCCGATTTTGCTGAGTCGATGGCTGTCACGGGAGATCGGAGCCGGTACGCTGCCGGTGACTTGCTTGTCATAGACTCCACGGCAAGCCGCCACTTGGCTCTGGCGCGGCAGCCCTACTCTACACTCGTTGCCGGGATCTATTCGACCAAGCCCGGGATAGTCGGCTCCACTCGCAAAGTGGATATGGCTCCGCCAGCAAACGAAGTTCCCCTGGCCGTCGTAGGAATCGTGCCCTGCAAGGTGACCGCAGAGAATGGGCCAATTCAAGTGGGTGATCTACTTGTGACTTCTTCCACCCCCGGTCACGGTATGAGGGGAACCGACCGCAGCAAACTGGTCGGCGCGGTGGTCGGTAAGGCTCTGGAACCGCTTCAGAATGGGAAAGGTGTGATTCAGGTGCTTGTGACCCTGCAGTAGCCACGCTGCGAATAGCCCATGTGGAATACATGATGCTGCGGGCGCAGGGCGACACGCTTAACTGCGCAAGGGTTTCCGCGGGAATCGTCTTTCGATTCGGGGGACGGTGGCCACAGGCCGGAGGAAATCTGGTTCAGACGTAAGCGGCACTGTTTGCAAGATCACGGGACCATGGTCATCAGCGAGTGCGGAACTGTGCGAACTACACTTCTGGACAAGAAGGAGGAAGAATGCACTCTCACGTGAGGTTACTCGCAAGTTTGCTGGCAGTGGGAACGCTTCTCTTTGGGTCAGGAAACTCGGCAAGGGCCCAGGACCACTCGCATGTCGTCTCCCTGACCGACCTTAACAAAGACGCTGTACGGGCGGTGCAGACGCGCCGGTCGGATGAAGAATCCGTTCGCACACTCCTTTCTTCCGTACAGGGCCAAAAAGCGTTGAAGTCGGCGCACCTTGACTACGAAAGAGTGGACAAAGCCGTTGGCCAATTGAGTGACGAAGATCTTGCCAAACTAGCCGACCGGTCGCGGCGAGTACAGGCCGATTTTGCCGCTGGGCGTCTTTCCAACGGGGCCATCATTGCGATCGTTGTCCTCATTGCGGCCACCATTATCCTTGTGACTATTTTTGTTCAGTTGAATCACTCGTGAGTTTGGCTAGGCCGTTTGCGGCTTGTTTGGAAGGTTGTCCGGGGGTGATCGGGAGAATGCCGATGAACAAACTGCCGGTGCTTGCCCTCCTGCTCTCGTCTCTTTTTTCCGAATTGTGCTTCCCCGCATCCGCACATTCGCAGGAGAAGAATTACGTTGATCTATTTATCGGCGCCACCTATGGCAAGATGGCGTTGGGTTCGGAGACTGCCCTGTTTGCCCCCAGAAGTCGCAACTTTTATGGGCTTGAGTTCAGTGCAAAACTGAACCTGCACAAGAACGTGGGGATCATTCTCCTCGATGCAGGCATTCTGTATGGCCGTACCAAGATCCCTTCTCCACTCGGATCGCAGTTTGATGCCAATACCAGTCTGCAAAGCTACCAGTTTCTGTTCGGACCCGAAGTTGCCTATCGCAACCGTAAGGTCCAGATCTTCGGGCATGGCCTATTTGGCGCGAATCACACCGCGGTCATCTGGAACTTCGGCAACAACAACCCAACTTTGATAGGCAGGACACATTTTGCCCTGGGCGCTGGCGGTGGTCTTGATGTTAACTTCAAGGAACATTTGGCGTATCGTGTTTTCCAAGTCGACTACATTCCCACGCTGGTGAATGGCAGGTGGGAAAAGAATTATCGCGTAAGCACCGGCATCGTTGTCCATTTCTGAGTCTTCGTCTGGCTCTGTTGACACTCTCCAGACATGATCAGACGTAGGGCGGGTTGATCACCCTAAGCGTTCCGAGGCGCTTCCAGTGCCGCATCCAGTAATTTCATTTTTTTCGCGCTTCGGACCGAGGCCTTTAGCCGGGAATTCTCTTGTTTAGATTAGGTTCTCGCAAATCAGCAAGGAAGCACTGCTAATCGAAAGTGGAAGCTATTCCAGTTCCCCCGCCTCCAGTACTGGGACGCAGTTGGAGCGCATCTGGAACGTAGCCACACCTAAAATAGCTGTAATCTATTAATTACAGAGACTTTGAAATGGTGGAGGCGGGGGGAGTCGGAATATTCAAGCCTATTGAAAACACGCAACTTATTGAAAAATCGAGACGCCAAAAACGCAGAAAACTGTCAAATTGGGCTTAACTGGAACGTATCTGGAACGCGGGATTTCATCCTCTCATCCCTCGCGAAAAAGGAACGGCTCGCACTGCAGATACTTAAACTCCCCGAGCATTCGACCAATTCCCGCAGGTCTCTCTAGACTGAATTCCCATGGTACTAACCTTGAGAGAATCCGCAAGATGCTCTCACAGCGTACAAATCTCCTTGATCTGTAGGCACGCCCTTAGCGCAGCGTGTCGAAACTCCGAGGTTATGTCGTGCGCTCCCCGAGATTGCCCATCCCAGACGACAACCGCCGTGACAGTTGTATGCAACCTGCGCGCAATATCTTGGGCTTCCGCGATGATTTTCGCATTCGTCGCAAGGTAAGCACTCGGCCCGTGCTCAGGGCAATCCATAAGAATAAGATTCTCGTGTGACCTAACGATCTTTAATGCGTGATCGAATCGTTTGCCCCATCCCCCTGGCCGGTCGACTACTGAAGTGTTGCGGAAGATTTCGGGAGCAAATGGCAATACGATGTGTGTATCGATCGACAGATCTTGTGCGGCTTCCAGCGCGAGCAGGTCGGCGCCGTTTGCCGCAGAGCAAACTAGCGTCTGGGGCTTCAGTTCGATGAAAAGCGTCCGGATGTCCTCCTTCACCCGATGCAGGTTCTGGAAGGGGAAACGTCGTTGTGCAGCGTCCGCTGCGTCGATCCGCCGTCCGGCTAAGGCAATCATCATGTTAGGTCAGGCTGGTTCTCATTACACTAGAACCGATCGAAACAGGTTGACTGCAAATCCCTCTTAGCAATCGCTAGCCCTATCTGCCGCAATTCCTCGATGTGGTCCACGGAGTCCAATGGCTGAACGTCCTCAGGGCGCAAATTCGGAAACCCTAAGTATCCAAGCCCTGTTTGGGTCAGCTCAGCGTTAAGACGCATATAGGTGAAAAGTTTTGAGTCTGTCGGTCCCTTCTGCATCTTCATATCGCCCACCTCGGAATCGAGCCGAGGACCCACTAGACAATCTCCGAAGACACGGCACAGGAAATCTTGTTCGTTTTGGGCGGCAAAGATCAGCGCGGAAGGAATAGACCGAGCACTGTATAAGAGATTCATATCATCTGCATGTAGACTCGCATTTGCTTCGGCCGTACTACCTGTCCCGACGGAGACCAGTAGCATTTTGTCCACGCCGGTGAGCCATTGCAGCTGATAAGGCTCGGCAGTAGCCATCAAAAAAAGTTGAAACGCTGGGTTGTTATACGTAGTGACGCCTCCATCCACGAAAAGAAACTCCTGATTTCCGATGTAAACAAGTTCTGGTGGGAAAAAGGTTGGTGCCGCGGTGCTTGCACGGACGAGTTGCCAGAGAGGCAACTCAAGATTGCAATCAGGCAGGTGTCGGTCGTTGTACTTGGCGCGTGGATTGTTGCAAACGGGCCACGGGGAATCTGTTGTTGCGTTGCGCATCACCATCATTAAGAGAGTCCTGATCTTGTCAGACCCGAGAGTTGTAGACGCTCCGAATACCTCTCTAAGCTGATCTGAGAGTTTCTTGTCTTCGTACTTGTAGCGAAAGCGCTTCAAGTATCCGGCAGGACTGAACATCTCTTTGGCTATGGAATGATAGAAATGACTGATTTCAGAGACACCCATGCCCATGGAAAGAGCTGCAGCGATAATCGCCCCAGTGCTAGTACCTGCGATGTAATCGAAATAATCGGCTAGTCTGAAGTTAGGACTTCCCAGCCCTTTCGTCTCACGAAGTATGGTTTCCATGCGATCGAGGACTTCAAGTGTAATGACTCCTCGGATCCCCCCTCCGTCGAGAGCAAGCATTTTCTTCTGCGGCGTTGGCCTCAACTTGTCTGACACCGACATGCTTGATCCAGTCCGGCTTTCTTGCGACAAATTATAGTAAGAAACGATTCAATAGAATCGCGCAACCAATGGGCAGAACGTCAGTGCGGCCACGAGCTGGTTAAGGGTCATTCGTTATTTTCCACGTTAGTCCAAATAAGTCAGAACGCACTTGATCTGTTCCGGCAAGGCGATGAAGCGGAATCCTGCGCCAGCACCAATCGGACCGACGGCCGTTGTCATCTTCATCATCTTTCTTGCAGAGTCCCATAGCAACCTGGGGACTCATAAAGCTGAGGACAGTCCAACTCGACGCATCCTTAGAAACTTCCACCAGGACGTACAGCACGGGAGTTGTTTTATACATAGCATTGAGGCCGCTTAGACCAAGAAAGTAAACTTTATTGCCCTCGATGTTGAGCAAGTATTGTAGGCTGATGTCCCAAATCGGTGAGAAGGATGCCTCTGGGAAAGCAACAGCCAGTTTCTTAGGCATTTTCGAAAGAATTGCGCACCAATCATCGCCAGCCCGCAGTGACGCTTGTTTACAAATTGGCCCGGCCTGACCGCAGCAGAGGGGAGAGGGTGGCAGACGCATCCCCAATTCGGGAGCGATTTTATCCTGAATCTTTTGCGCTTCGTAGCCCGCCGAAACCTTGCCGCGTCTCCCGACAGGCGCAGGATCTGGTATCACAGCACCGGCCTCAATGAAGGCCTTTGTGAGATCCTGCTTCTCTGAGAGGCTAAACCGGTCATCATCGGCGATAGTCTGCAACGGATAAAGAAAGCGCGGTTCTGCGAAGCGGGTTAGGAACAAATCCTGAAATGAGTGTGGACTTGCGCCTCGGTGCAGCAAGGCCTTCACTGCTTGCGCATTTCCTGCTCGCATAGCCTGATTCAAAATTCCTTCGCGCTCGTAATAGTCATTCGGCACTGTCATATTCGGGTTCATACCTGCTGCGAGCGCGGAATCGAGCCAGTCCATGGCTTCTCGCGAGTTGATAGAATTCTCGAAAAACCGCTGAGCCGCGGTGGTCTTGCCATTCCCGGGCTTCTGGCGAAACGCTTCTTCGATAACTTGCGGCTGGATCCGCGCCGCGGTGAGATCTTTTAGGAATTTCACATCCACAGAAGCCAACGCGCTACTAATGCTTGGAATATCCCTTCGTTGCTCATCTAGCGTTTTCTGAATATCTTTGGCCCGCTGATTGACTTCTCCCACTTCGCTGCGAATCGCCTTTAACTGGACGAGGATGTCCGCCAGCAGGTTGTGGGCGGTAGCGAGGTCAAGCTTGGCGATGGCATCTCCCACAGGGCCGTCCACCGCGGCCGTTGTCTTTTCGGCAGTAGCTTTGTTCATCAGCAGTTTGACGAGTTGATCTTTCAGATCATCAAGGCCATCTGCAAGATTGGAGACCTGGCGCAGCACCTGCTCGTTGCCAGCCTTTTGGTTCTCAGCTAATCTCGAAGAAAGATTGTTGAGGAGTACGGCCTGGCGTTCTAGCCCGATATTTTGACTCACGCTGTTAATACCTGTGACAAGGCGCTTCAATTCTCTGAGTTGATTTTGCTGATCCCCCTGGGCCTTCTGAATCTCAGAGAGCTGCCTTGACAAGGCCGGCACCTGAGCCGCGATTGCCGAACAAATCGTTACCGCGGCGTTTATGTTTTCCGGCAAATATACGATCCCATTGTCGCACTGGCGATTCTGCGCCTGAGCGCAGAAGCTTATAGCTGCGAGTACGACGGCGAAGCTGACATGACGCCATGGTGTCTCAGTGGCGAAGACGTGGTCTCGAGTTGGGAGAGTAATCTGAACGATCTGACTCATTCAAGCCTCCAGGCGGACAATGCAAATTTCAATGGGCAGATCCGCACGGTGTTCCGTCCTCTTTGCTCACCCGCGGTTCCACTGTGGGCATGAAAACAGCGGGATCATTTGCCGGGCTGCCCGAAGTCGAAGACTGCGAAAATAATTGGGTCACGCGATAGCGAGCATGCAGTCCAGGGCTCGGGACGATCAAGCACGTCGCCAGTTTGTTTGCGCGCATCGGTAGCTGGAACCCTATTACTTCGACAGAACCGACCTGTTCAGGGTTGAACAAATTCGAACGATCTGACTGGTCGATTCCGCCATCCGAACGATGCACGGAAGTGATGAAGACGATATCTCGGAACGGCACGCCTTGAGCTAGAAGAAAAACTTGGGCTTGCACATTCGCCCCCTGTGGATCGACAGCAGTGGCGGGGGAATCCACGCTTAGAAGAGCTACATAACCTAACCTGCGATAATCAAGGTCGAGTCGAGTTTGATTTTGGTGCCTCCAGTAAGCCAGGCCCGCACCAGCCAGCACTAGCGCCAGTAGAGTAGCGACAGCCGATCCTGCGAATGCGTCTCGACGATAAAGGACTGTACGCCGCAGCGACGGAGGTGACGCAATATCCGACCAAGACTGACGACCAGAAAGAACCTTTGCCAGTTGATCTACGAGACTTTGGACCGAAGTACCTGCATATTCTATCCAGTGCAGCCGGGAAATATAGTAGTCGAGTTCCTTTGAGACCTTTGGTTTTCCGATCAAAATTGTGTAGATGGGCTTGCGTCGTTTGTGGGCCTGTTCTACTTCGCTGAGAACCTGGACCGACGAAATAGCGCTCTCACTGGCAAGCAGCAAGAACGAGGTGCTCGTTTCGATTCCACCTACGCACTCCTCTGCGTAAGGACGGCTGAGTACCACGTCCCTGGGTGCAATCCAGCAGTGGATGCCATTCTGCTCTAAACCACTGCAGACTGCCTCCGCAGTAGATTGATCCTGGCTAGCGTGACTGACAAATACGTCGTGAGCCATCACACGTCCATCAGCGTAGAGAAGTAGAGAGGTCTGATGGCAGTCTTATAGCTGATTCAGTAGTCAAATGGAAGGACAACTGTGCACGAAGCGCGATGGGCGCATCGGATAGTGCGCTGGGAAGCCTTCCTTCGTATTCGGAGGTGGCGTGACTACCCAGAATGTAGCACCGAGTGTAGGATTGGGGCATTCGGCAGTTGGTGTTGCTCCGACGTTTAGGTTCAAAGAAAACTCATTTAAGACCCCTCTGCGACAGGAGAATCTAGTGCATCGACTCCCCCTTAATCCGAAGCCAATCGACGTATCATTTAAGATAATGGTTGCCCTCGGATATCGGATCGAAAGGATTTGACGCCATGGGCTTAGTTGCGCAATCGCTCAGGGGGCAATCAAGAGCGAATATCAAGAAGAGCTGGCTATGAGTGACGAATCGCCAAAGCTATCGGCGAACACTGGCGCCGCAACTACCAGCTCGCCAGCCGAGGCCTCTTGTGGCTCGCGAGACGACATGATCGACATGCCGGAGGATTTCAATCGCTGGCCGTTTTTGCGTCATGTTATGGGTGAATACCGCGACGTGCTCGTTGAGACATATCTGGATTCTGACAGGACGTCCCTGGCCGCCCAAGCTCGACACAAGCGGTGGGTGCTCTGCGCCGCTTTTCTTGCGACCCTTGCAGTCTCCCTCGCAATTCTCCAACTTGCCGGATTACGTGTTCGTGGCATTGTGTGGCTCGAAGTCATGTCAGTTGTTCTGGCGGCGTTAACCTTTTGGCTAGGTTACAAATCCAGAAGAGAGTGGCTCAAGGAACGCCATAAGGCCGAGCAATGCAGATTTCTCAAATTCCGCTCGCTGATCTCTCCAGAAGTTCATGCCGAGGGCAATCTGCCAGCTGAAGTATGCACGAGGCAATTTAGTCGTGAGATTGAGACTCTGAAGACCATTACTTATGAAGATGTTGGAGAATGGTTAGTTGAAGACGAGCTACCATCGCCTCCCGGCCGAATTGTGGGGCGTAGCCTGGAGGATCTTGCTCAGCTTCGAGGCTACTACCGTGAGAAACGTCTTGAGTTTCAAGCAGCTTATTTCAAGCGTCAGTCCGAACGCAACGTGAAGGGTGACCAGCAGTGGCGTAGAGTGCCGGCGTGGCTTTTCGTGGGCAGCGTGATTTGTGTGGGTCTTCATTCGGTCATCGAGTCCACTCCACTCAATGCCTACGCGTTACGCTTCGTTCCGCGACTGGTTTGCGACGTACCTCTATTCCTCCTTTCTTTTATTGCCCTTGCTGCGTTGCTGCCCGTGTTTGGTTCGGGAATTCGTACTTGGCGTTCATCACGGGAAGCTACGCGGAACATGAGTCGATTCCGAGCCAAGTATGTGGCGTTAAGAAACATCTCACAAAGGCTTGCAGGCAACCGAATCAAAGATGATACAGAAGCAGAGGCTATTCTTCGTGACATTTGGTGCTCAGAACAGATCATGGAGTCTGAGCACAGGGAATGGCTGCGACTCATGATGGAGGCTGAGTGGATGGGGTAAGTGTCAATCTGCCATTAGAATCTCAAGATGAGGACCCGCAAGCGAAGCCTAGCAAAGCATTTTGGGGTTGTTGGAAGGCAGACATACAAGGGGAACATGGACACCGGTCATTCCTCGTAATCCGTTGATTACAAGATAGTTAGATGGTGGAGGCGGGGGGAGTCGAACCCCCGTCCGAAAAGCGCTACGGCCCGAAGCCTACATGCTTATCTCAATTCGGTGTGCGACCCAGCCCTTGCGGGCCTCTCGCGCGTTCGCCAGCCGCGCTCAGAATGAGCAAGAAACGAAGCCAGCTAGTCCGATGAATCTCGCCCGCTCCTTACGGACCGAAAGGCGCGGGCCAGCTCACTGTGCGACGCCTCTTGCCGGGCCCGTGAGCAAAGCCCGGGGAAGCGTGCGCTTAATTAATTAAGCAGCAAGTGCCAAGTTGTTGTTGGCAGTTCTAGTTTCCACCAAGTTACGGGCAGGTGGGTCCCGGCATGCCTTCGGGCCGCGACAGCTTCCGTCGAAACCGTGTCGCCCCCTGGGTAAGATACTATCTTAGCATCTCCTGAGAGGATTAGAGAATGCGCCGGCCCGCTGGGCGTCGCGATGGGTACGGTTGTAGATTGCCCCTTAAGCGCCGGTGGCGGACATAGCCTTTTTGAAGGAGGCGATACGCTCGCGGGCGTAGGTGCACCAGGGACTCGCGGGGTCGAGCTTGACGTAGGCCTCCCAGTGTTGCTGTGCTTCGGAGTGGGCGCTCATTTTCTCGCAGATGAGCGCCAGGTTATAGTGCGCGTCGGAATAGTCGGGACGCAGGCACACCGCTTGCCGGAGATGTTGGCGCGCTGCATCGAATTTACCCGATTCCTCCAACACACTTCCGAGATTAAAGTGTGCGAGCGCATTATCAGCGTCCAGGGCGAGGGCGCGTCGAAAGTATTGCGCGGCCGTTTCGAGATTTCCGTCCTCGTAGTAGAGGGTCCCGCAATTCAGCAGGGCTTCGGGGTTTTGTGGATCGGCGGAGAGCGCACGATTATAGGCGTCAATCGCTTCGGCCCTGGTTCTTCCTTCCGCTTCGCAGCGCAACGCGACGGCCAGCCACTCGTCGGCGCCGCGGCCGGCCATGACGCTCACCGTCTCATCCAATTCGCGAGTTTCAAAATTCAACAGGAACTGGCCTGAGAGCGGCTCGAGCCGCGCGCCATTACGTTCAACGAAAAGATCCTTCCCGTCGGAAGCAACATGCAGCTCCGACAACGGCGAGCGGGCCAGGGAAATTCCCTGATGCAGCGCCGCGAGCGCACGCTGCAGCCGGTTCGCAGGCACACCTTTTTCGACCAGTTGCTTTACCGTGCGCAGGCTGACCAGGTCGCCGAAGTCGTAAAAGCGGTTTCCTTTTTCTTTTTGCGCGGAAACCAGGCGCAAGCGTTCCCAATAGTCCAGTTGTTTCTCGGTGACACCCAAAATGCGCTGAACCTGCGCCGGACTATATCTGTCCTTTGCACCCATGCGTAATTATCCGACTTTCTTTCTTGCGATTTTTTTCTCAGCAGGCGGAACGGCCTCCAAGGCACGAGTGGGAGGCTTCTTGCCTGCGCCCGCAGCCGTCGGCGCAGCAGGCGCAGCCTGCTTTTCGGCCAGGCTTTTCTTCAGCGCTTCCATCAAGTCGATTACCGGAGCCATGTGCGGTTGAACGACTTCGGTGACCTCCTGGCCTTTCAGCTTCGCGGCAATCAATGCGCGCACGTTTTGCTGATACTCGTCCTGATACTTTTGCGGATCGAACGGCGCTGCGAGGCTTTGAATGAGCTGTTGCGCCAGCTTCTTCTCCTGATCTTTCAACTCCACTTTGTTGGTTGGAACAGCCTCTGCGGCGCGAATTTCGTTCGAGTAGAACATGGTGTGAAGGGTCAGGCCCTTCGTGCCTGGGCGAACAATCACGATGTGCTCGCGCTGGTGCATGGTGAGCTTGGCGATGGCGCCGTAGCCGGATTCTTTCATGGCCTCCATGAGCAGTTCGTAAGCCTTCACGCCGCCCTCTTCCGGCGAGAGGTAGTAGGAAGAGTCGAAATAAAGCGGGTCCATCTCGTCGAGTTTGACGAACTCGAGGATCTCCATGACTTTCGCGGAGGGAGGCTCGATTTTGTCAAGTTCCTCTTCACTAAAGAGCACGTACTGATCTTTCTCGTGTTCGTAGCCTTTCACGATCTCGGACCGTTCGACATTGCGATTGCAGACCGGACAAAACAGGGGCTGCTTCAGCCGGGAGTGACACTTATTGTGGAGCTGGTTGAAGCTAATCCGCTCACTGCGTGCCGCGGCAGTCATCCGCACCGGGATAGATATCAATCCAAAGGTAAGGTGGCCCTTCCAGACAGTCGTGGCCATTTTGACGCTCCTTCGCTGGGCAATCGGGAGATCGAACGAGTCTTTAAGCTTATTCGCCGGTTCGGGGAGATGCAAGAGAATCATCACCTTAGATGCCGAATTTTAAACACCTGGGACGTTCGGGAGGGAGCCTGCGATAGAATCCGTCCGTGGCCAAGCTCGAAGAGTATAGGCGAAAGCGAAAGTTTGACCGGACTCCGGAGCCGTCGGGTGGCGCCGAGGAAACGGCGCAGCCGCAACCAGCCGCTAAACAGGGCAAGCGTTTGCGTTTGCCGATGCCGAAATTGCCCATTTTGGAGGGCCAGACTGAGGTTGTGCCGCAGCATGGCGACACATTTGTGGTGCAGAAGCATTCAGCTCGGCGCCTACACTACGATTTTCGCTTGGCAATCGACGGCGCCTTGAAATCGTGGGCCGTGCCCAAAGGTCCTTCGCTAAGCACGACCGACAAACGCCTCGCTGTTCAAACCGAAGACCACCCTCTCGCATACGCCAATTTCGAAGGCAAGATCCCCGAGGGTAATTATGGCGCGGGCACGGTGATGGTGTGGGACCGCGGTACCTTTCTTCTCGAAGGAAACGGCGACGCATTGAAGCAACTGGCAAAGGGAGAAATCAAATTCAAACTCAACGGCGAGAAATTGCGCGGGAGTTTCGTGTTGGTGAAGCTCAAGCACAGCGAAAAAGGCAACGAGTGGCTGATGATCAAGCACAAGGACGCCGCCGAGGATGCTAAGTGGAATGTTGACGAGCACGACGGTTCCGTTCTAACAGGCCGCACGATCGGGGAAATCGCCGAGGAGCAGCCGCCGAAGCGCGCGCCAAGTCCGCTGCGGCCGGAAGAACTGGACAGCGCGAAAAGGGGAGTGATGCCGTCACGCGTGGAGCCAATGCTGGCGACGCTCAGCGAGCGGCCGTTCTCCGATCCGAACTGGGTTTTCGAGATCAAGTGGGACGGCGTACGCGCGCTAGCATGGGTGAAAGACGGCACGTTCACGCTCCGCGCCCGTTCTGCGGAAGACATCACCCGAAGGTATCCCGACCTAGCGGGATTGCCACAGGCGCTTGCTTGCCGTGCCGCGCTCGTTGATGGCGAAATCGTCGCCCTGAACGCGCAGGGCCTCAGCGACTTCGAGCTTTTGCAGGAGCGCATGCACGTGCGGGCGCCGGGCGCGAACCTCGTTTCGCGCGTCCCGGCGACCTACTTTGTTTTTGACCTGCTTTATTGCGATGGCTATGACCTCCGCCACGTCCCTCTGCTGGAGCGCAAGCAACTGTTAAGTAAATTGCTGCAAAATTCGGAACGGTTTCGTTATGCCGACCACCAAGTGGAGCGGGGTGCGGAGCTGTTCGCGCTTGCGGAGCAGAGCGGGCTGGAAGGGATCGTGGCGAAACGGGCCGACAGTTATTACACATCCGGACGAAGCACCAGTTGGCTCAAGCTGAAAATCACCAAGACCGTGGATGCCGTAATCGGAGGCTGGACCGCTGCGCGCACGAATGCAATCCCTTTTGGGTCGTTGCTCCTGGGCTTGTATGAAGGCAAGAAGTTGCGCTTCATCGGACATGTGGGGAGCGGATTTGACGCAAAGAAATCCCAAGAAATAAGCAACAAACTGAAGGAACTCGCGACTCCCGTCTGCCCGTTTGATACCGTGCCTGAAACCAACGAAAAACCCTCGTGGGTTTCTCCCTCAATCGTCGCGCGAGTGAAGTTCAGCGGCTGGACCGATGAATATGCGTTGCGCCATCCGGTTTTTCTGGCCATTCGAGAAGACGCGAATCCCGAGGATTTGCAATGGGAAAACGAAGTCGCTTCCGTTACGGAAACTCCCGCGGTGGTTCATTCTCCGCAAATTGTCGGAAAAGTGCTTAGCGCGAAAGCTCAGATTGAAGCCGAACTTTTCAAGGGCCGCGCCGAAAGCGTCACGATCGAGCTGGACGGGAAACGGTTGCGCTTCAGCAATCTGAACAAGGTCTATTTTCCGGAATCCGGATACACGAAAAGAAATCTCCTGGCCTACTACTACCGGGTGGCCGATCTGATTCTGCCATTTCTTCGCGAACGAGCCCTGGTTTTGCGGCGTTATCCGGATGGCATCAGGGGCCAGGCTTTTTTTCAGAAGGATTTGCGCGAAGGCTTGCCCGATTGGTTCAAGACCGTGCCCATCGATTCTGAAGGGAAGGGCAAAGAAATTCACTACGCGACCGCCAACGATCTCGCGTCTCTTCTGTTTCTAACGAGCCTCGGTTGCATCGACCATAATCCCTGGTCCAACCGCATCGACGACATCGATCATCCCGACTATTTCTTCTTCGACCTGGATCCTTCGGATGGCACCGAGTTTTCCGTGGTTGTTGCGGTAGCCCGAGCTCTGGAGGAAAAGTTGAAGGAGCTGCGGCTGGTGAGTTTTCTGAAAACATCGGGCGCGACTGGAATGCATCTATACGTTCCTGTTGAGCCGGTCTACACCTACGCGCAATTGCGGACGTTTGGCGAAATTATCTCGCGCACGGTAACGAGCGAACACCCGAACCTCATCACGCACGAAAGAACTGTGGCGAAGCGGCCGGCGGGCCGTGTGCTCATTGATGTGCAGCAAAACGCACATGGCCGGCCTCTGGCGTCTCCCTATTCGGTTCGGGCTTTCCCAAAAGCGCCGGTTTCCGCTCCCATTCTTGCGCGCGAATTGAAGGCCGGCCTTCGGCCCGAAACGCTGAACATGATGACTGTCTTCGACCGTCTGAAAGATAAAGGCAATCTCTGGTCCGATTTCTGGAAGAGTCGCCAACGCCTGGAAGACGCCATTGAGGCCCTCAGCAGCCGCGTTGCTCCGAAGGCGAAAACCTCCAGTTGATTCCGGTCATTCTTGGCCTTCCGCGCCAGCCGTGCGTGTGATTAAATTTGAGTATTATGGAGACTGCTATTTCTCGCGCAGGCAAGCTTTACGTCGGCACTTCCGGCTATTCCTACAAACAGTGGAAAGGCAGCTTCTACCCCGAGAAGCTTCCAGATCGCGAGATGCTCAGCTTCTACTCCAAGCAGTTCTCGACTGTCGAGATTAACCACAGTTTCTATCGTATGCCGAGTGAGACGGTGTTGCTTAACTGGGCCAAGAGCGTGCCCGAAGGCTTTCGCTTCGCCCTGAAAGCCAATCAGAAAATCACTCATATTCAAAGGCTGCGCAATTGCGAAAGCACCCTAAAGCGTTTCCTCGAAGTTGCCAGCGTCCTCAACGACGGGGATCACCTCGGCCCGGTCTTGGTACAGCTTCCACCCACGTTCAAGTTCGACCGTCCGCTGCTCGAGGGTTTTCTCGCGCTTCGTCCGCCAGCTTTCCGGTTTGCCTTCGAAGTGCGCCACGCATCATGGTACACGGAAGAGACGTACGCGGTGCTGCGCAAACACGAAACTGCGCTTTGCCTTTCCGAAACCGAAAAGCAAACGCCGCCGGACATCATCACCGCGGCTTTCACGTATGTCCGCTTGCGACTCGAAGATTACACCGCGAAACAACTGAAGACCTGGAGGAAACGCTTCGACGCCTGGCTTGCCAGGGACATAGAAGTATACGTCTATTGCAAGCACGAAGATGAAGGCAAAGCGCCCGCGTATGCCCGCCAGCTCCTTGGCTCATAATGGCGACGCGTAATTCGTGACCGGTGAGTGCTAATTATCCGTCTTGCGCGTGGGGCTTGATGCGTGTGGGGGAAGCACCCACTATAGGTGCACAAAGGATTGCCAACCTGGCAAACATTCGGGTTCCTTAGGGTGGCCTTGCCGCCCCGACAAGCAACAATTGGGCACAACAGTACGGCTAGGCCGTTGACTGGCCAGCACCTAGCTCCCAAAATGGCAAGACGGGGGATTTCGTGCGAAAACCCCCTAAAACTCGTATGGGACAAGAACCTAACGTCAACGAACAAGTCGTCGTCCGCGCTCTTCGGGATAGTCTGGAGCGCATCCAGCGTACTTCAGAAGAGTTGCACCACGCCGTGAGCGATGTGGTTTCCGCTTGTTCCAGCAATAAGCCAGCGAATGCCCTGCCACCCCTGTTACGCGCGCAAACTTCGGCGGCTTCCCTGGCAGCTTCGCTCGAAGTATTATCGAGATTCGTCTCGGTTTCTTTGCAGACTGGGCCGCGCTCGCCCTTTGAAGCGCAGGTGACCAATCTGGTCGGCAAGGCCACAGGCCAGCCGCCGAGCGCCCCTCGGCGCCCGGAGCCTTCGCATCCCGTGCCCATGGCATCTCAAGCGAATGCAGAAGAAGCTGTCGAAGAGCCCGATGAGCCCGAGCTTCAGCTGCCTCCGGAACTCGAACTCCTTCCGGCAATGGAGCCGACCGCCGCGGCCCTGGCTACCGAACCGGAGTTCGAGGGCGAATTTGACGTCAACCGCCTCTCCCCCGAAGAACAAGAATTGCACCGTCGCGCGAACCGCGTTGCTAAAGTTTCGATGCAGGACATCAAAATGCTCCGGCCAGAGCAGGTTCGGGTTGGCCGCGAGAAAAAAGACATCTGCATCCGATTGAAAGACGACATTGAAAAAGCTCATCGAGAATACGACCGCCGTTTCAAACCCATCATGGACCACCCGGTGGATTACTTTTATCGCTGGATGGTGGAAATCCTCGCCGATGGCGACGCCCATGCTCTCGGCGACTATCCTTACGCCACGCCCGCGCGTCATCGTTAATCGCGTGCCCGCCGCTCGCTTTTGTGGTGCACGAGAAAATGCCGTAGAATTGTGTCTTGCTATGGCGCGCTCCGTCCTTTCCTTGATACTTGTATTCGTGCTCGGTTTCGGCGGCGCGCTCGACGCCGCGGCACAGTCTTCCAAGCGCAAGGCGAAGAAGCCCAAAGCCCCGCCTTGCCGGGTAGGATGCAAGCCAGAAGTATCCACGCCAGAAGTCGCCGCCGACACGCCCGAAGACGAAGCGGCGCAAAGGGAACTTGCTGGGCTCGCCCGCGATGTGCATACCGGATCGCCGGGGGCGTACCAGAAGCTTTCCGCCTTTGCGGCCAAGAACACGACGAACGTTTTGGGTGCCCGCGCTGCCTTGGCGCTCGGTTACGAAGACTACTCCAAGAACCATGCCGCACAGGCCTTGGGCTGGCTGATCAAGGCGCAGAATGACACGCTCCTCCGCGAGTATGCGTTGTATTGGACCGCGCAGGCGCAGGGTGGGCTGGGGCGTCACTCCGAGGCCTACAAGATCTTGCAAACGATCCAGCAGGACTATCCGACTACCGCGATGCGCGAGCCGCTTCTGGAAGCCTTCGCGCAGAATGCCGTTCAAATTGGTCATCCGCAGGAAGCCATTGACGCGCTGGTCGCCTATTCCCCGACCACGACGAAGTCTACGCTTCTCCTTGAGCGCGCGCGCGCCTATCAGGCCGCACATCAGCTCGCGCGCGCCGCGAAAGACTATCAAGTTATCTTTTATAAGTTTCCGTTAACCGATGAAGCCAAGCCCGCGGGCTCGGCTTTGTCGCAGCTCATGCATGCGCTGGGCAAGGAATATTCCTATCCCGGCGTGGAGATGCAGGAACAGCGCGCCCAACTTTTTTATGAAGCGCACAAATGGCGGGAAGCGCGTGCGGAATTTGAAAAGCTGCTCACTATGCTGAAAGATCCTGAGAATCCCGCGCGGCAGCGCGCGCAGCTGCGCGCGGCCCAGTGCCGCGTGCAGTTGAAGGGATCGCCATCGCTGATCGCTTCGCTGAAGACACCGGACCTGGACGTGGATGCCGAGCGGCTTTATGCATTGTCGCAAGCATACCGCAACGCAAAAAAAGAATCGGAGATGTTCAACGCGCTTAACACTCTGGCGCTGAACTATCCTGTGAGCAAATGGAACGAAGAAGGCCTGATGGCGGCAGGGAATTACCATTGGGTAGAGCTCGAACGAGAGAAAGCGGTAATAGCCTACCAGCGCGTCCTTGATTCTTTTCCTGGCGGGAGAAATGCCTACAACTGTGAATGGCGCATCGCCTGGGTAGCGTTCCTGAACCGTCAGCCCGACGCCGATGACCGGCTAACAGCATTCTTATTGAAATATCCTGTCTCCGCTAACGCCGTGGATGCGCTCTACTGGCTTGCCCGCAACGCCGAGCGCGAAGGAAATCTCGCGCGTGCTCGCAGCTTTTACAACAAGGCTGTGGATCGCTTCCCAGAAACCTACTTCGGCAATGCCGCTGCGGCGCGCCTTGCGAAGCTGGGTCCGGGCGAGGAGAACCCCGCGGAGTTTCTCGACAAAATTCCGCCGGCGCCGGCGCTTCGGCCGCTCGACGAGCCTATTCCAGTGGCCGCCGAAGATCGCTGGGCGCGCGCTCAGGCGCTCCGCAGCATTGCCTTTGATTCTTCCGCCGAGCAGGAGCTGAAGAATGCGTACTTCGCGACTTCGTCTCCGCGGTTCCTGTTGGAAGCCGCGCAAGCTGCCTTCGATCAAGGCCACTTCGGGGCAGGCATGGCTTACGCCAGGCTCATCTTGCCCAGCGTTGATTCTCGCAAGTTCACGGAGGTTTCGCTCCCCGGCTGGAAAGCGCTGTTTCCGCTTCCCTACGAGTCGGCGCTGCGCCGCGAAGCCGCCAAGAACGATTTTGATCCCATGTTTGCTGCTGGCTTGATTCGCCAAGAATCGACCTTTCAGGCCGATGCCGTCTCGCCCAAGAACGCCATCGGACTGATGCAGGTATTGCCGAAAACCGGGAAGCTTCTGGCCAGGCAGATCAAAGTCCGTTACACGAAGAACAAGCTATTCGATCCCGAGTTCAACATTGAGCTTGGCATGGTCTACATCGCGAATCTGGTGCGCCAGACAGGCGCTCCTGAGTACGCCGCCGCCGCTTACAACGCGGGCGAAGACCGCATCGCTGCGTGGAAAGCCGAGCGCAATTACGAAGAGATTCCCGAAGTCGTCGAATCTATTCCCTTCACGGAAACCCGCGATTACGTACAAATCGTCTTGCGCAATACCGCTGTCTACCGGATGATTTATGGTCCCGGTAATGCGTCACCCACAGTAACGGCCGTAACTCAGAGCCGTTGACCAAGGGCTCGTCTGCCGAGAAGTTTTCTCTCTAGGAACGCAGTAGCTGTCCCATTCCGTCGGGATGCTGCGCTCCAGATACGGCGATTCCAATAATCTGAGAAGGTGACATGACGGCCTCCGACTCCAAGATGGCCCAAATTTCGCGCCGGATGCTTTCTGCCAAGGCGGAACAATTCACCGAGTCCGTCATTCGCGAGATGACACGCTTGGCTTTGAAGCATGGTGCGGTGAATCTCTCGCAGGGATTTCCCGATTTCGCCGCGCCGGAAGAAATCAAAGAAGCCGCTCGCAAGGCCATCTCTGACGACATCAACCAGTACGCCATCACCTGGGGCGCGAAGCCGCTGCGCGACGCCATTGTTGAAAAATTCGAGCGCACGCAGGGAATGAAGTACGACCCGGAGCGGGAGATCACCATTTGCTGTGGTTCTACCGAAGCGATGATGTCCGCCATGATGGCCATCATCAACCCCGGGGACGAAACAGTTGTCTTCGAGCCGTTTTACGAAAACTATGGCCCCGACGCGATTCTGAGCGGCGCAACACCGCGCTTCGTCAAACTTCGCACTCCCGACTGGTCCTTCGACGAAAGGGAACTAACCACGGCGTTCGGCCCGCACACAAAAGCGATCATCCTCAATACGCCCAACAATCCCACCGGCAAAGTCTTCACGCGCGCCGAGCTGGAATTCATCCGCGACCTGTGCATTCGATGGAACGCCTACTGCATCACCGACGAGATTTATGAACACATTCTGTACGACGGTGCCGAGCACATCTCCATGGCGCGCATTGACGGCATGCGTGAGCGCACCATCGTCATCAACGGCCTCTCGAAAACATACAGCGTGACGGGGTGGCGTGTGGGGTGGGTGCTGGCTCCCCCGGAACCCACGCAGCCGATTCGCAAGGTGCACGATTTCCTGACTGTGGGCGCGGCTGCTCCGTTGCAACAGGCTGGCGCGCACGCTCTGCACTTTCCGCAGAGCTATTACAACAAATTGGCCGAGAATTACGCCGCGAAGCGCGAACGCCTGGTGAAGATTCTTGCAAGCGCAGGCTTCACCGTGTTCAAGCCGCGCGGCGCGTACTACATCATGACGGATATTTTTCGGTTTGCCGATCCCGATCCAGGCCATTTCCCGGCTGACACAAAAGACGTTCGCTTCGCCAAATATCTCGTTGAAAAAATCGGCGTCGCCTGTGTTCCCGGTTCCAGTTTCTACAACGACGCCCGCGACGGCGCCTCACAAGTCCGCTTCACCTTCTGCAAAAAGGAAGAGACCCTCTCCGCCGCAGAGGAACGTCTCTCGAAACTCCACGCCTAGGGCAGGGAAAGGAACGCCATGGGACGACTACTTTGGGGAGCCTTACTCATTCTGAGCGGCCTCACAGTTTACGCACAGGAATCCGCGAGCACGCACGCCTTTGACTACGATCAGAAAGTGCCGCTCGACATTCAGGAAACGGGAGTAGAACACCGCGGGGCCGTCGCGATCCACGACATCGATCCCGCACGGATCGCCAGCATTCCCGATTTGCCTCAGCCACCGGAGCCCTCTCCGTGAGCGGGCTCAGCTTCCGCCCTGCCAGCAAGATGCTATCCCTACCGATCTCAAAATTTCGAACCTGCGTTCTTTACTGCCGTTATAGACAGGCGTAGGATGGAGTGAATCGAGGATTTTCCATGGCCAAACCATTATGAAGTACACAGTCATACTGCAGCGAGAGAGTGACGGTGGCTACGTGGTTTCCGTCCCCGCGCTTCCTGGGTGCGTCTCTCAAGGTGATACGCGCGAAGAAGCCCTCAAGAATATCGAGGAAGCGATCGAACTCTACATCGAAGACGTCAAAGCCGCAGGTGAGCCTATTCCGGCCGAGGATGGAAGGGAATACGTCGAAGTGACTACCGCCCTTCGATGACCAAGCTGCCTTCCGATCTTTCCGGTCAAGATTTCATCAAAGCTCTTCAGAGAATTGGTTTTGTTGTTCAAAGGCAGCGCGGGAGCCATATCATTCTCCGGCGTGACGCTCCTTTTGCTCGCGTTAGCGTTCCCAATCACAAGACTCTTCGACTAGGGACTCTTCGCACCCTTCTTCACGAGGCGGGCCTTACTGTCGAGCAACTCCTGGAACTGCTCTGAATGCTTGCGGTCTCTGTGCTAGAATGCGGCGCGAGAAACCACTATGGCGACACCACTCGATCTCATTCCGCCGGATTCACGCATGGAAACAAGCGGGGACGGTGCGGCCTTCGACATTTCCGGGAGCGCGTCGCGCACCTTTCTTTGCTGCCTTACGGTGTCCGATCAGATTGAACAGGAATCCCTCGATGTTTCGATCTGGGGTTCCGCCGATGGCGAAAACTGGACCAAAAAGCCCCTCCTCAAACTGCCCCAGCAGTTCTACCGCGGGACGACAAAACTCGTCCTCGACCTTTCGCTCCGGCCGGAAGTCAAATTCGTTCGCGCTCGCTGGGATCTCAACCGTTGGGGAAGGGTGACGCCAATGCCAATTTTTGTTGCCGGGATGCAACTCCAGGAAGTCCCCCCAATGTCCCGGGAAACTCCTACAAAACGTAAGGCGCTCTCCGCTGTTTGACAAAAGGAGAAGAAATCTTCGACATGTGCAGCACGTTCGTCGGCGGGCTGCACTCGAGTCACCGCTAACGATCTAAATCCTATCTAAATTGTGTGGTTTCAACCGCTTCAGGCTATTTAGGGGTAGGAGACTGACGGTCGGTTGCCCTGTGGTGGTTAGCCCCCTACCCCGCGAGTGGTCTTGCTTGTATAGACGAGGTTAGCCTCCGAATAGTTTCCTGATTGCATGAAAATATCTTTGCGACCCTCTTGTTTGCTAGTTCCCAACCGCCACAGTGTCCAGATACCGGGCCACCGCTGCTTTCCATTGAAACTTTGCCTGGACGGCGCTCTGCAGGGCTTGCGCCGCGCTGGGTTCGCCGTGGGTTAAGTAGGTCTGCTTCGGGGGCGCGGGCAGCGCGCTTAGCCAGCGCAACAGTTCGCTTTTTCCGGCATGCGCCGAGAACTGCCCCATCTCCACGATTTCCGCGCCGACCGGCACGTCCTGCCCGTAGAGTTTCAGTGACTTCACCCCACCTTGCAGCGCCCGCCCTCTAGTTCCTTCGGCCTGGAACCCCGCGAGGATCACCGCATTGCGCGCATCTGGCAGGCGCTTTGCCAAGTGGTGCAACACGCGGCCCCCGCTCACCATTCCGCTTGCCGAAATAATGATGCAGGGAGTCTTGACGTCGTTGATGGCCTTGGACTCCTCGACCGACCGCGTGAGGTGGAATTCGTGCACATTCAGAGGGTCGCCTTTTCCATCGCTGCCTTCTTGGCGCACATACTCCAGGTTGTGGTCCTCTTTGTATTTCAGATATAAATCCGTCGCGTCCAGCGCCATCGGGCTATCCACGTAGACCGGCAAGCGCGGAATGCGCTGCTGATCCTCGAGCTGCCGCAGGTAGTACATGAAGGTCTGCGTCCTCCCTATCGCAAACGAGGGAATCACAATCGAGCCACCGCGCTTCACAACGCGGTTCACGATTCCCGCCAGCAACTCGGCTGCGTCACCGTCCGGATGCTCTCGATCTCCGTAGGTGGATTCGCAAATCAGGACGTCGGCTTTCGACGGCGGGGTTATCGGGTCTTTTAAAATCGGTTCGCTGTAGCGTCCGATATCGCCGGAGAACACCACAACGGTTTTCTTGCCGCCCTCGGTGATGGTGAGCTGCAGGCTCGAAGAGCCAAGGATGTGACCCGCGTCAAACGAGGCGACATGAAATTCCGGGCTGATGTCGAAGCCGCCGCTGCGTGGCATGCTCTTGATCAATTTCAAGGCGGGTTCCACATCTTCCGCCGTGTAAAGCGGCTCCGGGTTCGCGTGGCGGCTGTCTTTGTGGATTTTCGCGTGCAGGGTGTCTTCTTCCTGCAAATGCGCGGAATCCTTCAGCAAAATCGTAGTCAGGTCAATCGTTGCCGGATTGGCGAAGATCGGCCCTCGATAGCCCGACTTCACCAGTACCGGTAGCCAGCCGGTGTGATCGAGGTGCGCATGCGTAAGCACGAGGTAGTCAATCGTTTTCGGATCGATCAGCAAAGGTTTGTAATTGCGGTCCTGAAGCTCTTGCGAGCCTTGAAATATCCCGCAATCGACGAGCAGCCGCTTACCCGCCGCTTCCACCAAGTACTTTGAACCAGTAACGCTTCCCGCCGCGCCAAGAAATGTGAGTTTTGCCATAGGGCAGCCATTTTACAGAAAGGCGCACGAATCCACACCGTAAAGAAGGACCCAACGCGAAAAAAAGGCACTTCCACGTCATAGACGCGGCCTTTTCCCTCATGTAAAATGAATTGGCCGTTCTTTCCCCGGTGGGGCCGTGGCGCAGTTGGGAGCGCGCCTCGATGGCATCGAGGAGGTCGTGGGTTCGAATCCCATCGGCTCCACCAAAATGAGCGTGATCCCGTTACCTATCCTCGCAAAACGGGCCTTATTCGTTGCCCTTCTCGTGTTGGTCGCAGTCTATTGCAGTGATTGTCTCTGGTTTCGCGTTCGCATGATCCATCCGAAACCCGGCGACCCATTGGAATCTCTCAAGTCTTTGCGCGTTCTCGCCATCCCAGAAAAAGGCGGCAAGACCAGCTACGAGATCGATCAGCAGAACCCCGAGCAAACCGTTACTTGTGTCCACTCCCTCTTTCCACACGCCGGCTATTCGCCTTGCTGGTACGTCAAGCCGAAGCTTAACCAGCCGATTCCTATGTGACCATCTGCCGTCACTTCTCGATTTGTCTGCGGTGCCAGGAAATTCAATGGAAGGAAATTACTTTCCAGGTGGTTGCTTTGGAGGAATTTCAGCGTAACCCGGCGCGGCTTGTTTCAAGTTGGCATCCAGCGTCGCGCTCGCATCCCCAATCGCCCAGCGAATCCCTCCGCCGAGTAGCTTCAAGAAAAATTCGTTCTTCCAATTCTCCGGCCGGTCGCCCATCGCTGTATAGAAAACGCGCCCGTTCCCATGCATTCGCGCCCACGTCACGGGATACGGCGCGCGCTGGTAACATTCGCCCTTCATATCCTTGGTATCCAATGTGAGAATCACGTGTAAGTCTGGCACGAAATCCTTGATCGAATACCACTCTTCATTGAAGTTGACCGGCGACTTCACGCTCTCTAGCCCTGGAAACTCCGGGTCGTTCACGATTAGGTTTGCGTCCTGCAATCGCGGCTCGCTCCCGTGCACGATGAACTCCCCACCCAGCATCTTCAGATAGGGATCCTCGTTCTCCCCGTGTGCGATGTAGCGATTCGAGCGGTCTGGCGGGTCGGGCTGCGTATGAAACGTGTCGCTCGCCGCGTGCACTCCCACAAAACCCATGCCCTTTCGCACCGCATCTAACAGGGCCTCTTTGCCTTTCGCGGACATGGGCGGCTTGCCGTCCGTCCCCAGCGTCGTAAGGTCACCGGTCGTGAAAAACAACACCGCGGTGTAGCCGTGAAAATCCTTCGAGTCGAAGATGCGCCCGTCTTTGGTCACGCCCACCCTGAATCCGTGCCTATTCCCCAGCTCATTGATCTTGTCGTCCACCAGACTCGGCTTTCCGTTGACTCGTTTCACGACGTCGTGCTCCCACCCGGAAGATTTGGTGAAGATCAGAATGGACTTTTCTTTTGCGTCCACCAGCCGGCTCGATAGCGCCAGGCCCGCTCCGGTCAGGGTCGCGGCACGAAGAAATTCTCTGCGGCTTGGAAATGTCGTCATGAATTTCCTTTCAAAGTTTCAAACGGCAAGTAACTCTCAGCCGTGCTCATCAGGATGCGTGCAACCGGGAAAACTTTCAAAGACGTAGTCGCCCGTCCATCCCAGCTCCCGCACCCCCACTTCCGACGAGTAATACGCCCCGCTGATCCAGCCTTTCAAGTTTTCGAAATGGCCTCCAAGCGCGGAGTGCTTTTCTCCCGCGCTGGCTTCCGAAGATTTCGCTTCCAAGGATTGCGCCGACGCGTCCGTAAGCAGCATGTCTTTCTGGCTGGCATCGAGGGAAGGGAGCTGTTTGCCGAATCGTTTCTGCGATTCCGATTCGAATGCCGCTAAAGATTCGACGAACTCTTGCTGGCGCTCCGGTTTATCCACGCTCAGCAGCAGGTCTAAGAAGCGATTCACCTGTGCCTTTGCCGACCCCGGCACAATGCTTTCTGAAAGCGCGCTCAGTGTCTCATTCTGTTGCGGATTCAAGAAAACTGGCTTCCAGTTCGCCGCCCCGAGCTTTTCCGCCTCTTCGAAAATCTCGGCATTCGCCAGACACTCGTGAATCGGATGCGATGCCACCACCAGCGGCCAAGACGCCCCCGCTCCAGCACCCGCAAGCAGCCGTCCCACCATCTCCCGTCGCGTCAGGCGTTCCTTGGCCGCGGCTCCTATTCGAATCAGCCCCAAATTAGAATCTTTAGCCATAACAAAGATTCCCCTGCCCAACTTTCCGCCGCGATGTTATCACTCAGGATTGATCGTTCACAACAACTGCAAAATTCGTTTTCTATTCCTCGATTGACCGGTTGCACTCCGCTTGTTAGCATCCATTTTCGAATTACTCCTCATGGCGGAAGAAACAAAGCGAGACTACGACCTCATCGTGGTCGGCTCCGGCGCCTCCGGCGGCTGGGCCTGCAAACGCCTTGCGGAGGCCGGACTGAAAGTCGCCCTCCTCGAGGCGGGCCGCCCGCAATCCGACAAGAACTTCTCCGAACATAAGCCCGCGTTCAAACTCAAATACCGCAACCTCGCCAAAGAAATCGTGCGCAAGACCCGCCCCATCCAATCCAAGTTCGACGTTTGCAACGAATATACCGCCGACTGGTTTGTGAACGACCTCGAAGAGCCGTACACGACTGCCGCGGAAAAACCCTTTGACTGGATGGGCCGCCTGCGCATCACTGGCGGCCGCACCAACGTCTGGGGCCGCGTCAGCCTGCGTTTCAGCGATTGGGATTTCAAGGCCGCCTCGCACGATGGCTACGGAGAAGACTGGCCGCTCAGCTACAAAGACATCGAACCGTACTACGATCTCGTCGAAAAATACGTCGGCATCACCGGGAGCGCCGAAGGCCTCGAGCATCTTCCCGACGGTCAATTCCAGCCGCCCGTTCCGCTCACCTGCCAGGAAACTCTCTTCCGCAATCGCGTTCGAGAAAAACTTGGCCGCACCGTCATGCCCACGCGCAGTGCGAATCTAACCAAGCCCCTCAACGGCCGCGGCCCTTGCCACTTCTGTGGCCCGTGCGAACGCGGCTGCATGACCCACTCCTATTTCAACTCTGCTTTCACCACCGTCGCCGATGCGCTCGCCACCGGCAATTGCAAGCTGATTTCGAACGCCATGGCGTACAAAGTCCTTATGGACCCCGACCGCAATCGCGCCCGCGGCGTTCTCTATATCGACCGCAACACCCGCCAGGCCCGCGAAGTTTTCGCACGCGTGGTCGTTCTCTGCGCGCAATCTCAGGAGTCTGTGCGCATTCTCCTTAATTCAGCAACACCCCAGCATTCGAACGGCCTTGCCAACTCCAGCGGCGTCCTCGGTCACTACCTCACCGCCCACGTTCGCAGCGGCGGCGGCAGCGGTGAATTTCCTTCCTTCGGCGCGAAGTCCTCCGTCGAAGGAGGCGGCCCGCACAAACCGTGGGGCATCTACATCGCGCGTTTCCGCAATCTCCCGAACGCCCCGCCGTATAAAAAATTCCTGCGCGGTTTCGGCTATGAAGGCGAGTCCTCCACCGAGTTCAACTGGGACGCATCCGGTTTCGGCCTGGCCTACAAGAAAGCTCTTCTCGAGCCGCGCACGAGTATTGAAGTCACCGGCTTTGGCGAAGTTCTTCCGCGCTGGGACAATTTCGTCGAACTCGATCCTAGCGTCAAAGACATTTACGGAATCCCCGTCCTCAAAATCCACATGTCCGACGGTGAAAACGAGCGCGCCATGATCCAGGACATGGGCGACTCCGCTGGTGAAATGCTGGAAGCCGCCGGCGCAAAAAACATCCGCACATACGCCCACGCCTCCGCGCCGCGCTGGGCGCTCCACGAAGCCGGCATCGCCCGTATGGGCTCGGACCCGAAAAAATCCGTCCTCAACCAGTTCCAGCAGGCCCACGACATCAAGAATCTCTTCGTCATGGATGCTTCCGGCTTCACGTCGAATCCCTGCCAGAATCCCACCCTCACCATCATGGCTCTCTGTGTTCGTTCCTGCGACTACCTCATGTCCGAGCTGAAGCGCAGTGCAATTTGAACCCGCTTGCGGCGCGTTCCTCTTCCATGCAGACACACATTCCCCCTTGTCCGTATTTTCTAACGAGCCCAAGTTGGCTTTAGGTTTTGTCGGAATTAACCGTTACTGAGTATTTCTTGAAATGCACCGCAAACGGACCGTCCTCATCAAGGCCCATCGCCGGGCTAATCTGCTTGCTTCTTCCGTTCCGTCTCCGCTTCATCCAGCCACCGCCCTAACACAGCTTGAGAATCCGGCCCGATCTCCAGGAAGCCCACTCCCGCTCCCATATTCGGCTGTGAATAGACGATCTTCGCCTTGGCCTCGAAGTAGGCATCCCCTGCCGAGATTTTCACCAGCACCAGCGTCCCCGTGGGGAAGGGATTCATCATGTCCAGGTAACACCCGTGCTGGCTCAGTTCGCTCACACGCGTTGCAATTCGCACGTCGGCTTTCTGTTCGATCAGCTCAGCGCTCGCGATGAACGAGTATCTGGGGCTCCGGCGTCTCTCTTGGTATGCGATGGCAGCCTCCGGTTGGTTACCTTTTGCCACAATAGTACGACGTTTCATCAAGGTGCCGAAACTCTCCCCAACCAGTTGTAACCAACTTGGAACGTCCGACGCCATGCCTCCCCGCTCAGCCGGCCACGCTACCGTCTCTTGGCCCTTGGGGGTGGAGTCCCAAACCCCTTCAATCTCGGCCAGTTCCTTACAAGCCCGTGCACATAGCGTTTCCGGTGAGCGGTGATCATTACTTTCTGCAAGTCGTTCAAGCCGATTGGCAGGGGAATTCCGGCTCTCTGCGGGACACAGGCAGTTTTGATCGTCGGCACATCTTCGCGCGGGGTCGCCCGCGTCAAAACATTTGCGAACGTGGGCGCTTTCAGAATGCGCTTGCTGGTAAGCATTTTTTCCGGCGGGATATGCAACCAATCGCGGATCGTAGCTAGAATCGAAGTGTGATCGTAAGGCACGTCGGTGGGCGAACGAAAAACTGTCCCTGGCTCGATATACGGTGAAATGAGCAGCGCCGGCACGCGCACTCCGTACCGATTAAAGTGAAACTCTCCCTCCTCCGGTTTGCTGGGATCGCCTGGATAAATGGCATCGCCCGGTGGCTCCGCGGGCGGTGGCTCAACGTGGTCGTAACAACCGCCGTGCTCGTCAAAGGTAATCAACAGTAGCGTGCCATTCCAGTTCTTGCCGCTGCTCACAGTTTTCCATATCCGCAGCAGGAACTGCTCTCCCAGGCACATGTCGTGCGGCGGATGCCCATCGTTGGGCGCAATCTGGAAACTCGGCTCCAAGAAGGAATAATCGGGCAAGGTTCCCGCTGCCGCGTCTTCCTCGAATTCGCCCATCCCCCGGAAATGCAACTGCAGGAGTCCATTCCACAGTTGGGGGAACTGCAATCGCGCCAGCGACATCAGCATCGTATCGTTGTAAACCCTCCAACTGTGCCCGGTGTCCGCTAACACTTCGAATATCGTCTCTGCGTCATAAAGCGGCTCAGGCTCGTTGTTCACCCTCCCCATGGAAGTCCCCGCGTGTACGAAGGCTCGGTTTGGCAGCGTCTGGTTTGGCGTCGAGCAGAACCATCGATCGCTGACCGCATAATTCCGGGCCAGTTGGCTGATCACGCTGAGCTGTTCGGGGCTGTAGCATTCCATCAGCTGATTGGCGTTCTGTGGATGTCTGGGATCTGTTGTCTGATAGTCGACCAGAAATCCCCGCATCTTTTCTCCGGTCCATCCGGGCGGTCCCATAATCTGATACGTGATGTTCGCGAATTCCTCGTGCGGATCGTGGTCCGGCGCGAGGAACGGATTCGGGCCCTTCGTCCCCTGCGTGGCGAAGACTTTCACTGGTTCCTTCCCGGTGAAGTAGTCTGCGTTGGATGGATTCCAGAAATCGCTGGTGGGATTTGCTTCACTCAACCCGTCATATTCCGGAAGTGTAGGGTCCCGGCGCCCCAAAAGACGGAGCGGCAGTGTATTTTTTTCGCGCGCGTACAGAAATCCCAGTAGATGATCGAACGAGCGGTTCTCCATCATCACCACAACCAGATGTTTGATCTGATCCATGACATTGTCTGCCATGATCCTCCCTCCTCAACACACCTCAATCCTGTACCGCTCGAACGCACGACACTTTACTACCAGGGCCTATAGCAAGCGAGTGATAGCTCGCTCCTCGCCCATCCAGTTTTCCTTTTCCTTGGATCTGAGGTCCTGTGCGCATGTCAGGCAACCCCTGTGGTGCTTCCCGGTTCAGACTGGGTAACGAACCTTCTTCCGGTTTCACGATAAGGGAGAAGTGATGCGATGCGAGTGTTTCGTATCCCTCAGCTCTGTTCGTCCGTGGGGTGCTTCATGCGACTTTGGATTTGCCACTTCTTGCCACTTCTAATCTCAACGTGCCTGTGCGGGCCTTGCCGTGCCATCGCGCAAGAGCAGCCTGCTCCCCAAGACAACTCCGCCAAGCCTCTGAGTCAGAGGGAAATCAAGAAACGCGGTAAGAAGGCATATCAGGAATTGAACCGGCAGTCTGGAGATTGGCTGGGAGAGGTAGTCCCAGACATCATTACCGATGCCGAGCGCCGCGCCTTTCAGGAACTAGGCACAGAGGAAGAACGCGATCAGTTCAAGGAAATATTCTGGCAGAACCGCAACCCCGACCCTGAGTCACCCGTCAATACTTTCAAAGAAGAGCACTACCGCCGTCTTGCCTACGCAGACGAGCACTTCGCTTCTGGCATTCCTGGCCGGAAGACTGATCGCGGCCACATCTACATCCTCTGGGGCCCGCCCGACGAAATCGAATCCCATCCCACTGGCGGTACCTATGATCGGCCTATGGAGCAGGGCGGCAGTACCACATCCACCTATCCATGGGAGCTCTGGCGCTACCGCCATCTGGAAGCCATCGGCGAAAACGTTGAGATCGAATTCGTTGACCCCACCGGTTCCGGTGAATACCACATCACGCGGGACCCTTGTGAAAAAGACGCTCTTTCCCACGTCCCGGGAGCCGGCGCAAGTCTGGGTGAGCTCATGGGCCGCTCGACCAAAGCGGATCGCTTTACCAACAGTAACGGAACCACGTGCCCGATGCCTCTTGGAGGAATGTCCGCGAGCGCGAACGAATTCGAGGCCCTGGACCGCTACTTCCGCGTCCAGCGTCCTCCAGAACACTTCAAAGCTCTTGCGGAACTGGTGGCCACCCGAATCGTTCACGGTCAGCTTCATCTCGATTGTCGGATGGATTTCCTCCGCGCCACCAGCAACACCGTCATTGTTCCCATCACTGTTCAGGTACCAAACCGCGAACTCAGCTTTCAGGGCAAACAAGGCGTGCACTCTGCGGTTCTGGATCTTTACGGCCGGATCTCCACGCCTGGCGGCGTGGTCGTTCAAACTTTCGAGGATGTCATCTCCCGTGACGTCCCCGAATCCCTGTTTCAATCCTCTCTCGAACTCGCTTCCATCTACCAAAAGTCCGTGCCGCTGCGTTCCGGCCTGTATCGCCTCGACCTTGTCATCAAGGACACGCAGAGCGGAAACCTGGGCGTCATTGAAACCGCTCTTCGCGTCCCGCACTTTGCCGACGACAAGCTTGATGCCAGCTCGCTAATCCTCGCCGACCAAATTGAGCCGGTGTCCCGCCAGCAAATCGGCGCCGGCCAGTTCGTTCTCAATTCCTACAAAGTCCGCCCGCGCCTCAGCCAGGAATTTTCAAGCACAGACAATCTCCGCGTCTTCCTCCAGCTCTACAATCTGAAACTTGACGAATCCTCGCATAAGACCAGCGTGTCGGTAGCTTACCGCATCATGAAAGACCAGCAGGAGATTTGGCGCGCCGTGGAAACGCCCGATCATCTTCATCAAAGCGGCGAGCAGCTCACCATCGAACGTCTTATTCCAGCATCTTTCCTCGCTGCCGGCCGCTATACCATCGAAGTGACCGCCATAGACCTGCTCACCGAAGGCACCGTCATCCGCACCGCGGATTTCACCGTGAAAGCTGCCCCGCCCACGAAGCCAGTCACACCAGGGCGCCCTCCAATCTCCTAGCGCGCCCAATTTTCGTCCGCCGCGCTGCGTTTCTGTCCAGAAGTGGTATTCTCTTTTTGTTTTCGGTTAGCGGTCAGCGGGGGCAGAACTCAAGAACACTTCGCCCCACAGGTTCCCCGTTCCATTGCCCAGCCATATCGGAAGCCAGCCATCATCAAAATCAACAAGAGGGGGAGTCGCACATGATTCAGAAGCTCATGAAAACCACTGACGATTTCGTAGTGACACTTCTTCGGCTCGTTCTGGGTGCTGTCTTCTTCGCGCACGGCGCGCAAAAAGCACTCGGCTGGTTCGGCGGCTTTGGCTTCCGCGCCACTCTCGGCTTCTTCACCCAGCAGATGCACATCCCCGCGCCACTGGCGGCTTTGGCAATCGCTGCCGAATTCCTCGGAGGCATTGGCTTGATTCTAGGCTTCCTCGGACGCGTCGCCGCCTTCGGAATCTTCTGCAATATGGTCGTCGCGGTTGCTTTGGTTCACCGCCATTTCGGCCTGTTCGCAAACTGGGACGGGAGCCAGAAAGGCGAGGGCTTCGAGTATCACATTCTTGCCATTGCCATCTGCCTCGCCATCATGATCCGGGGCTCCGGAGCGCTCTCCATCGATCGCTCTGCTTCTCGGGAGCTGGCCTGAGAGCACCGCGGCGATCCCGATCTGAATCGAGGTGCATGATGGAACAGGCCTTGCCACAAACCTTGCAACAAACAACGTCGCTGCTTGCTCGTACCCCTGCCGCTCTCAACGCGCTTCTTCGCGATCTTCCGGAATCGTGGACGTTGCGCAATGAAGGTGAAAACACTTGGAGCGCCTTCGATGTCCTCGGTCATCTGATTCACGGCGAACGCACGGATTGGATGCCGCGGGTAAGAATGGTATTGCAATTCGGTGAAAGCAAGGCGTTTGAGCCATTTGATCGTTGGGAGCAGGTACGAGCGAGTCGAGGCAAGTCGCTCGCCCAGTTACTCGATGAATTTTCCCGCTTGCGGTCGGAAAATCTTTCCGAACTGGACGCGTTGAATCTACGGCCAGCGGACCTCGCGCGGCGTGGACGGCACCCTGCCCTCGGAGCGGTTACTCTGTCGGAGCTGCTCACCACCTGGGCCGTTCATGACTTAACTCATCTCCATCAAATCTCCCGGGTCATGGCTCATCAATACCGCGACGCCGTCGGTCCATGGAGCGCCTACCTCGGCGTCCTCCAATGCGCCGGCCACAGCTCTCCTTAATCAACTTACCAGAGATGGCCAGTTGCGAGCCACCACGCACACTACGGTGGGAAACGCTGTGTGGAGTCGCAGCGAGTGCTGGTCAAAATTCAAACGGATCCACTACCCTCAGCGCGAGTATACCTCGCCGGAACATAGTTCTTACCGGCGCTCTGGCGGCTTCTCGCCCTCGACCGGTGCGGCCGCGGGCCTTGTCTCAGGATTGCCCGAGAGGTTCACGCGCGCTCCTGCTCGGATCAGCTCCGTCTCGCCGGGCCCCTGAAAAAACGTGAATCCCGGTCGGCCCTTCCAGGCCAGTGGCCCGCCTAACCGGATCCCGTGCTGTAGCGTCACGTCGTGGATTCGCGTCACCAGCGCTTCATACTCCTTCTCACCCTGCCGATGCCCGGAAAAATTCCCCAGGTCCGTGCTCGCCGCAAAGATCACGTCAATTCCCGGCACGGAGGCAATCTTTTCCGCGTTTTCCACGCCGACGGGCGTCTCAATCATAATCACCACCACCATGTTGTCATTGGCGATTTGCCGGTAGTCGTTTCCCCACAGCGCCCCGTACTGCCCGTTGCCTTGGCTGCGCCGGCCTTCCGGCGGATACTTGGACCACTTCACCGCTGCTTGCGCCTTCTCGACCGTGTCCACCGTCGGTACGATGATTCCCACCGCGCCGATGTCCGTCGCTTTCTGGATATCGCCCTCCGTCGCGTCCGGCACGCGAACAAACGGCATCGTCGAAGCCCCTCGGCAGGCCCAAATCATTTTGGCCACGTCCTCGTAGGTCAGGGGACTGTGCTGCATCTCAATCCACAGATAATCGTATCCGGCGTTGGCCATCGCGCAGTAGATGTTCGGGTCCGGAGAGAAAACCGTTGCGCCCACCAGCGGCTTGCCTTCGCGCAGTTTCTGCTTCGCGGTGTTGAACATCCGCCCCGCCGTCTTTTGCTGCTGCATTTGCGCTCCTCCGAGCCCCATCCAGCACAACACAATGCCAATCGCGGTCACACAAATCGCAGGACCAATCGTACAGTCAATTGCAGGAAACAATCGGGAATTGTGTCCCGTCATCTGCTTTTCTCCTTGGCCGAACGAACGAAGGGTGCGGGTTTTAGCTCGGATACTGAGCTCGCTTGGCGCCGACGGATTTTAGGATCAGCGTCTCTAACACTTGTTGATCGACCTCGGCGAGTTTCTTGATGTACAGACAGCCCTTGCCAGCCGTGTGCTTGCCGAGCTTGGCGCGCAGTGCCTCAGAGCCGCCGAACCCGCCCACGCCATACAGAACAGTCGCGGCTTTGCGCGGCGAAAAACCGATAATTGGCATATCGCCCTCGCGGCCGCTGTCGTACTTATAGTGATAACTGCCGAAGCCTATGATGGATGGCCCCCACATCTTCGGCTTCTCGGCAGTCGCGCTTTGCATCAACTTCACTAGCGCTTTGGCGTCTTCGCGCTTGGTCTGGTCCGTGAGGGCTCCAATAAAGGTCGCCACGCTTAATTTGGTAGGCTTAGTTTTGTTTTCCGCCATCGTTCCTGCCTTCTGTTTTGTAGTGGCGGGCCTTTCGCGCTTTTTGCGTCCCGGTTCCGGCCGTGGAGACCCGTTCTTTTTCTGGGTGGCAAGCCTAACATAATCCCCTTCGCCCGCCTCGAGGGAGCCACCGTGAAGGACGGAAAAATCATGTTTCCCTTCCGCATCGACGGCACGATCGAGCATCCCGAATTCTCCAAGGGATAAGGTACCGGCGGACTTTAGCCCGGCATCTTCTCCATTGTAGTGGCGGATCTTTAGACCCGTGCTCTTAGCGCTTGCATTGCATGCGCAATCTCCGCTAAGTTGGCGGAGCCGCTGAACGGGGGCAGCCGGAGTGGGAACCTTTATCCCTTTATCCGACGCGTCAAGGCGCCCAACGCGCTTCCCGGTGATGACCTTGCTCATCATCATCGCCAACAGCTTTGTTTTCCTCCGAGAGTTGCTGGGCGGCCAGGCCTTTGTACAGCAATGGTCAGCTGTCCCGGCGGACCTCGTCGCAGGCCATCACTGGATCACCATTCTCAGCGCGATGTTCATGCATGGGAGTTGGTCTCACATCATCGGCAACATGCTCTTCCTGTGGGCATTTGGCCCGGAAATCGAAGACGCCATGAACCCTCTGCGCTATCTGTCGTTTTATCTCCTGGGGGGCTTGGTGGCGATGCTCGCGCAGGTGGCTGGTAACCCCGGCTCTCATGTGCCGACTCTGGGCGCCAGCGGTGCCATTGCCGCGGTGATGGGCGCCTTTATCGTTACCTACCCCCGAGACAAGATTCGCGGACTTTTGATCATCCTTATCTTCATACGCGTTACGTTCATCCCTGCCGTGCTTCTGATTGGCCTTTGGTTCGTCATCCAGTTGTTTAACGCCGGCGCTGTGGCACACGTACAAACCGGCGGCGTCGCCTACTTGGCGCATGTGGGTGGCTTCGTTTTTGGAGCCATCACCGCGCGTTTCTTCGAAGACCGCCAGCGTCTCGCCACCCAGCAATCGAACGAGTAGTTCGCGGAAGAAAGGCAGAGGCGGCCTCCTGAGGCGGCTCCTCCTCTAGCGCCGCCCACCTTTGCCCGCTTCGAGGGAGCCACCGTCAAGGACGGCAAAATCATGTTCCCGTTCCGCATCGACGGTACCCTCGACCACCCCAAATTCTCCAAGGGCACCAAAGACAAGTAGCCGCCGTGGAGTGCGGCAGCCCTGCTGCCGCTTTCTCTTCGCCGAAGCTTGCTTCCGTTCTTCTTCCGTCTCCGATTTGTGCCTCTAGGGGCGGGGCTTGCCCCGCCCGCATTTCGTAGCGCCGTCGTCTCGCCGGCCTTCCTCCCTCACCGTCATCCCTCACGAAGTGAGGGTAGGGTGACACCAAACAGTCTAATCAGACCGTCGCGAGGCCGGCGTCGTTATGACATCATCCGGAAGTTATTGCATTGTCGGCTTTCACTTCAGTTGGTCGCCCAGAAATGCTATTTTGGCGGGCAACTTAAGTCCGAGCCGCCCAGAGGGCGGAGGCTTCTGTGGAAGAAGGAGGAAATTAGCATGAAAAGAGTGGTTCTGCTGTTGGCAGCAAGCGCGGTGGCAGTCTCGTATGCCCAGGCCCCAGACGTCGCGTCAGTTGCACCTGAGCATTGCAAACTTTTGAAGGAGGATGCCAAGGTTCGCGTTATTCATTGCATCCTCAAGAAAGGCGACAAAGTCGGGATGCACTCCCATCCTCCGTTCGTTGTGTACTTTATCAAGGGAGGGAAATCGAGGTATACCTTGGCTGACGGGACCACACGAGATGTGGAAACGAAGAACGATGAAGCGCAGATCCTTCCACCAGTCACCCACTCCGGCGAACAATTAGGCGACGTAGACGAAATTCTCGTGGAATTGAAACCATAAAGAGAAAGTACGGCGGGTGGGTGACCCTTTGCGGACCTAGAGGGGGCGCCGCAATCTTTGCGGTTTTTGCAAAGGGGCGGCTTTTGACTTCTCCGCAATCCCAATCCCAATCCCAATCCCAATCCCAATCCTAAGTCCCTACTTGTCCCGCTTGCACTGAGCCTGCCGAAGTGAGCGGAGCCGAGGGCTCCCCATGCCCTCCGCACCGATGAGAAGTGCTATTCTTCACGCGTCAGACGCTGCAAAGGCAAGAAAGCGGGACAACGGAAGGAGAAACCGCCGCATGAGCGACGACGGAGTCCTCACCGACGAGCAAAAGGAAGGCGCTAATTTCCTGGACCGCGATTTTAACCAATGTTTCCAACAGATGCAGTACTACGATGGACAGATTGTTGATATTTGTAAGTTCGCATTCACGGGTTACGCCACGATCGTTGGCGCTGCACTTACCCTCTATAAGTACGGAACTGACAAAGGATCCGACTTTAGGTCACCTGCTGTCTCACTGCTAGTGATCGGGCTACTGTTTGGTTTGTGTCTTCTGGCTTTGATGGTCCGGAACAGAGTGTACTTCGTAGTCGTCACCCGATACGTGAACGAGCACCGGCAGCATTTCCTAGCACAAAAACCCCTCGGATTCGAAAATAAGTCTCGAATGTTCACCAACCCGACTCAACCTCCATATTTTGACTGGAGGAGTTCGCAGGCCATACTCCTTTACGCTCTTGCGCTCCTGAATGCGGCACTCCTTGGCGTAGGGCTCTACCTGGTCTACATAAACGTCACCCGCCAGTGGACCATCCTCACCGTGGCAAGTGCCTTGTTCTTGATCGCGCAACTGGCAGGGATTATCGGCTACCTCCTGGCTAGGGAGGGCAAATCGGCCTCCGAGGCCGTCTTTGGACAGGAGTAAAGTGCGCGGGTGCCCCATGCGCCGTTTTTGCGCGTGGGGATTTTCGCGGTCCCCGTTATCCCGAGGACGGGCTTCTTGCGCTCCGAACCTTCAACGATTGTACATTCAGGCCTCGCCCACTTTTCCAAAGAACTTTCTGGACAAACTATGCCTACATGGTATACTATCTACATGAATATCGCGCCCCACGACCAGCACCGCTCGCATCCTCGGAGTAAGCTACCTTCCACTGAGCATGCAACGGGCCCCGCATCCCATTGGATTAGAACCACTTACAAATGCCCAATTCGCAACCCCTGTGTTTTCAATTCAATACAAACTGCCCAGTGGTATACCCCCTGTTTTATCTCCGATTCTTACTCGCCACTCATCACTCGCCACTCGCCACTTTCTGCACCCTTTGTTTTCAAGAGCTTGCGCACTCTTCCAAGTTCCGTATACCGTAAGTCCTTTGTTTGGCACTCTTACGAAAAACAGGGGGGTGTATACCATTTCTTCCCATTCTGGAACTCCTCTTCACCTTATCTCTATTCTCTCGCTCGCCACTCACCACTCGCCATTCGCCACTTCCCCCACGTCCCATTGCGGCCACAGCCTCCCAGTGCCACAATGACGACAGTATTGGCCAAAGGCCAGGAAACAAGTCCGCCCCTTCTGGTGTCTAAGAGGAGTGAGCGGACATCGGGTCCGGCAAGTGCTCGACGCCGTCCCCGAGTGCAACTGAAAGTCGTGCCTGGGTCCATCGTTCTAACGGTAGTGTTATTACGATGGATCGATCCGAGTCGATCGGGTAACGGTCGCACTTGGTCTCGTGGGGTGACCCAAATTCCGGCATCTAATCAGCATGCCAGGAACTTCTTCCAAGCATCCTTGCCGGATGCTGAAGATCGGGTCGGAAAGGCCGGCAGTGTCCGATTGGGCTAGTGCCCTGTCATGGGGCCGCGATGAAGCCGATCTCGTCCACGAGCTGCAAGCCGGCTCGGAATCGGCATTCGACTGGCTCGTCACCCACTATCATGCGCCGGTCTATAACCTCATCCTCGGCATGCTTGGCGACACTTCGGACGCCGCCGACGGCGCCCAGGAAGTTTTCTTGAAAGCCTTTCGCGGCATCCGCAGTTTCCGCCACGGCAGCTCTTTGAAAACTTGGCTCTACCGCATCGCCATTCGCGAAGCGTTAAATCACAAGCGCTGGTTCAAGCGCCATCTGCAGAAAAATGTTTCGATGGATGCCGAGCCAGTAGAGGGACAGTCCCGCATCGAGATCGAAGATCTCGGAGCCACTCCCTTCGAGCAGCTCGCCTCTCGCGAAATTCAAATCACCGTTCAGGGCGCGCTTCAACAGGTTCCTGATGTGTTTCGCAGCGCCGTGATTTTGCGCGACCTCGAAGGACTCAGCTACGAGGAAGTTTCCGAGGTTCTCGAATGCAGCGTTGGCACAGTGAAGTCGCGCATTCTCCGCGGGCGCCGCGCGCTGAAAGAAATTCTCGAGCCGCTTTTGTCTGAAACAAAGTCGTCGGAAACGAAGCACCCAAAATTGGAAAACACACGTACAACTTCGCACGGCGCAATCTCCGAGCCGCAACCGTCGCCTTTCACCGATGCGTCGTTTGCTTCTCGGCGCATCACAGGTTCATCGCAAAGTACGTCCCCGCGGGCAAGTTCCACGGACGAGGGTCTCCCATGAAGTGCACAACGGTACGAACCAAACTGGCGGGTTATCTTGATGATGCTATGACTGGCGCGGCGCGCGTCGAAGAGCGCGTCCAGATTAGCGAGCATTTGGAAGTTTGCAATATTTGCCGCGCGGAGCTGGAGAAGTTCCGCAAATTGTCCGTGCTTCTTTCCCGCGTCCGGAAGAACGATCCTCCCGCCGATCTCGCCATCCGCATCAAGGTAGCTGCCGCCCAGTCGCAGCATTCGCAGGACTGGCCTAGCCGCGTTCGGCGCATAAAGGATCGTGCTGAGATTTTGCTCGACAACGTTTTCCGCCCGCTGACCGTTCCGGCGACCGGCGGATTCGTCTCCGCGATTCTCGTTTTCGTGCTCGTCTTCCAGATGATCGTTCCGGGCATCACCGTCCGCGCCGTCCAGAACGACGTGGCCTTGAATCTCATGCGCCCCGCCGAGCTCCTTTCTCTTTCGGAGTATCCGCAATCCTGGGCGCCGGAAAAGAACGATCTCGAGCTCTCCTTGCCCCACGGCCTTCTCGTGGACGTCACCGTGGACGCGCATGGCCTCATGACCGATTACCAGATTCTCTCCGGGCCAAACAGCCAGGAGATGCGCCACCAGCTTGATCAGTTGCTGCTTTTCTCGCGCTTCAGTCCCATGCTGAGCTTCGGCCGTCCTACCGCCGGCGGCCACGTCATTCTCAGCTTCAGCGCCGTCCGCGTCCGCGGCTGATTTTTTGTGTGCGCGGAAAATTTTAGATTTCTTCGTTCCGCCGGGAGAATTCTAAATTTTCTTGCCGCTGGACTTTTATTTTTCACAGCGCGAAGAATTTCCAGCTTCCAGCTCCTGGCGTTTTTTCTTTTTTTCTCTTCCCCTTTCGCTGGCGCGCAATCGTTGCCGTTCCGTATGAACGACTCCGAGCGTGAGCTCTTCGAGTCCCTCAACCACGAGCGCGCTGCACAGAGTCTCTCCGCGCTCAAGTGGGATGACGCGCTCTTCAAAGCCGCTCGCCAGCATGCCCTGCTCATGCTCAATCAAAATAACCTCGAGCACCAACTCCCCAGCGAGCCCAACCTTGCGGAACGTCTCGTCGCAGCCGGCGCGCGCTTCAGTTTCATCGCCGAGAACATCGCCGTCGGTCCCAACCCGCACACCATTCATGACGGGTGGATGAACTCGCCCGGGCACCGTAAAAACATCCTCAATCGGCGAGTCACCGCTGTGGGAATCGCGGTGGTGCGCGGAAACAACGGGCTGTTTGCTGTCGAAGATTTTTCGCAGGCTTTTGCGAATCTCAGCCAGGAGCAGCAGGAAAAACAAATCATTTCGTTGCTCACCGCCAAGGGTTGGCGCGTGAGCGGAGCGGCGGAAGAAGCACGGAAATCCTGTGACTCCAATGCGGGAATGCCCGGCGTACGAGGCTGGTCGGTGGTGCGATTCGGCTCGACAGACCTCAGCGCATTTTCTCCCGAAATCGAGAAGAAGATTCGCAGCGAGCAGTTCCACAACGTGGCGGTGGGAGCGTGCCGCACAAGCGAGGCCGCGGGCTTCGCACAATATCGCATTGCGTTGGTGTTTTATTGAAATTGGCGCGGAGCCGCGTCACGGTCTGGCGGAAAAAAGAATAGTTGAATCCGGGAAGGACACGAGCTACACTGTGCTCCTCATGAACGCGCAGCTCGCCAACTGGTATTGCTGGTATCGATTTACTTGGAATCCATCCAGGCGGCGGGGGGCGTTTCTCTAAGCGAATTCAGCAGCAAAAAGATTCGACCCACTCGCCAGCCGAGTGGGTTTTTTGTTTTAGGGGGGCCGGTTTTTGAAGAAAGAGATCTTCGAGCGCAAAAAGTTTGGGACAAATCTTAGCGAACGAAAATTTAGGGACGAAAATGAATTGAGAGGGCCGGAAAGATGATCATCTCCATGAAACTACATGCGACGCGGCAAGAGATCGACGAGGTTCGAAAACAAGTGGAGCACTTCGGCTACAAGGTGCACTCCATCGAAGGGGAAGAGCGCGTAGTGATCGGCGTGGTCGGCGTGGGCGACGTGACGGCGTGCATGGAATCGATCGAAGCCATGCCGCAGGTGGAGAATGTCGTTCGAATTTCGGCACCGTACAAGTTCGTGAGCAAAGAGTTTCGGAAGGAAAAAACGCAGATCAAAGTGAACGGAACTTCCATCGGCGGCGATGAATTCGTGGTGATGGCGGGGCCATGCTCAGTGGAATCGGAAAAGCAGATCATGCAGGCCGCGGAAGGCGTGGCGAAGGCGGGCGCGAAAATGCTGCGCGGCGGCGCGTTCAAGCCGCGAACTTCGCCGTACGATTTTCAGGGAATGGAAGAGGAAGGATTGAAGCTGCTGCAAAAGGCGAAACAGGCGACGGGGCTGGCGATTATCACGGAAGTGATGACCGACCGCGACGTGGATTTAGTGGCGAAATATGCTGACGTGATGCAAGTGGGCGCGCGGAACATGCAGAACTTCATGCTGCTGAAAGAGCTGGGAAAATGCGGCCGGCCGGTACTGTTGAAGCGCGGGTTGAGCAGCACGGTGAAAGAATTGCTCATGTCAGCGGAATACGTCACGGCGCACGGAAATCCGGATGTGATTCTATGCGAGCGGGGAATTCGCACGTTCGAGACCGTGACTCGGAATACGTGCGACATCGCAGCAATTCCAGCGCTGAATGAATTGACACACCTGCCGGTGATTCTGGATCCGAGCCACGCGACAGGGAAGCGCAGCCTGGTGCCAGCCCTTTCACGCGCGGCCGTGGCGATTGGCGCGGACGGCTTGATCGTGGAAGTGCATCCCGCGCCGGAAAAGGCCATCAGCGACGGCGCGCAATCGCTCGACCTCCCGCAATTCCAAAAAATGATGAA
>DASSXG010000111.1:0-135043 GCA_035704085.1 Candidatus Acidiferrum sp.
CGCCGTCAGGTTGTGGAGCGCGTCGGCGATACCGGATGCCGGAGTGGTTCGCCCGCCGATCAGCGACTGCGTCCAGAACCACAGCGCGAGAACAATTCCGGCCACAAGAAGCCGCAGAAGCAGGCCGCGGCGATGGCCGGAGTTTTCAGCGTGTGTCATCAAGCGCTCTTCATCGACACGCAACAGTTAGCTATTCGTGGAGCGTGCGTTGCGTCATCTCCAGCGCCAGTCCGCGCGCTTTGCGCAGATCGAGTTTTCCGGTGCCGAGATAAGGAAGATTCTCGATGCGCAGGAACTGATCTTTCCGCGGACGCCACAGCGCGGGCAGGTCGCTCTTTCCGAGTTTCTCGAGGCATTCTTCCAACCGAGACTCATCCAGCGTGTGCAGCACGACGAGGCGCTCTCCTTTCTTCTCATCGGGCACGGCGGTGACAACAAAGGTCTGTTCCGTGACGTCGGCCAGTTCCTGCAGGATGTCCTCGATTTTGATGTGCGGCACCATCTCGCCGCCAATCTTGCTGAAGCGGCTCAGGCGATCGGTGACACGAAGGAAACCGTCCTCATCCAATTTGGCAATGTCACCGGTGTTGTACCAACCGTCGCGGAGAACCTCGGCGGTTTTCTCCGGCTTATTGAGATATCCCTGCATGACGTTCGGACCGCGAACGAGCAGCAAGCCTGCCTGATCGACGGGTAGGGGCTGCAATGTTTCGGGGTCTACAATTTTCACGGTCATTCCGGGAAGCGGATGGCCAATGCTGCCGCGCTTCGCTCCTACCTGGCGGAACGACGCTGCGCGGAAATCAATGGTGTTCACCGTGACCGCGGGTGAGCATTCCGTGCAGCCATAGCCTTCATGCGGGCGGATGCCGAATTGGTCTTCGAACGCTTGGGAAATGCGATCGGGCAGCTTTTCAGCGCCCGCCATCACGAATCGCAAACTGCCGAACTCTTCCGGCGTACAGCGCCGCGCGTAGGCATTCAGAAATGTGGGCGTCGCGAGAAGCATGGTGACCGCATACTTGCTTACGAGGGCACCGATGACCCGCGAATCCAGCGGGTTCGGATGGAAGACGACGCCGATACCGGTGGCGGCCGGGAGGCAGAGAGTCCCCGTGAAACCGAACGAATGGAAAAATGGCAGGATGCCCATGATGCGATCGTCCCCATGTAGCATGAAGACTTGGCTGAGCTGTTGAACGTTGGAGGCGATGTTGTAATGCGTAAGGATGACGCCCTTGGGGTCGCCCGTCGAGCCGCTGGAGAAAATAATCGTAGCGACGTCATCGAGGGACAATCGACGCTCGGCGCCGGCAAAACGCATGAGCAGTTTAGCTGGCAAGAGACCGGCGGCTAGTGCGGCCAGGGCTCGCTCCCCGAATCCGGCTTTCTGCGCTATATCCTCGATGAAAAACACTTCGCCGGGGGGCTGGACCTTGACCTTTTCGAGAAAAACACGCGCTGTGACGATCGTTTTCAAATCGCACTGTTGCGCGCAGGAAACCAGCGTTTCATTCGAAACGGTATAGTTCAGATTCACCGGTACTTTGCCCAGCATCATGGCGGCGAAATTCACCAAAGCGCCGGGAACCGATGGCGGCAGCAGGATGCCGACCATTTCCTGGCCGCGCCAGAGTTTTCGCAATCGCCGCGCCAGGACCAACGCTCCAACCAGCGCTGAAAAATAATTCAGCTTGGGCCTTTGCCCGTCGCCTATGGCAAACCGAAAGGGATGCCGCCGTGCGGTGTAGAAGAAGGATTGCGGCAAGGTGTGCATGCGCTTCTTGCGGCGCGCGAAAGCTTCCGCACCCAGATCCTGCACCGCTTGCCGCACTTCCTGGGCGGAAGCGGTGGGAGGCAGGGGTTGCCCAAAAGTGACTCGCACCGGATAGGGAATGCGCCGGGGAAACTTCCAAAGGAAACGCCCGCCTGCAAAGCTGAAAATCGATCCCCAAACGCCGTCCAGATTCACGGGGATGATGGGAACATCCACGCCCTTGATAATCCGCTCCATGCCGCGGCGGAAGGGCAGCATTTGGCCGATGCGCGTCATCTGCCCCTCCGGGAAAATGCAGACGATTTCGCCATTTTTCAGGGCGTCTGTCGCCAGACGGAGGGAATGAATCATCTCTCGCGGCCCTTGATCTGACGCGATGGGAATCACACCAAGGATCTTGGCGAAGGGCTTTACAAGCGGATGCTCGTACGAGCCACGGAACATCAGGAAGCGGATTGGGCGGTCGATGGAGGCGATGAGCAGCACCGCGTCGGCCATCGAGACGTGATTGGGGGTCAGCAGGGCTCCGCCTCGCGCCGGCACGTTCTCGCGCCCAGACACGTCCAGGCGATACAGTGTGTGCGTGGCAGTCCAAAGCATCAGTCGCAGGAGCGAATCGGGCAACAGCCAGACTATGTATGCCGTGGCCCCGAGCGTTGCAAACGCTGACCAGAAAAATATTCCGCCAGGGCTTAAGCGGAGAAAATGCGTTGCCACATAATAGAACGCGGAGGCAGCGCCGATCCCTACAAACGAAAGCCAGTTTGCCGCGCCGATGACGCTGCCCTTCTTGTCTTCCTCCGGACGATGCTGAATCAAGGCGCTGATCGGCACGATGAAAAACCCGCCAGAGAAACCCAATCCCGCCAGGAGCAGCAACACGGTTCGGAAAGTCAGGTCAGGGACGGCCAGGCAAAGCCCCAGGGCGGTCATGCCTAACGAGCCGAGGGGGATCAGTCCGTATTCGATCTTTCCTGCGGAGAGATATCCCGCCGCAAAGCTGCCCAGTCCAATCCCGATCGCCACGGCAGCCTGAAGAAATCCGCCCTGGGTGGAACGGATATGCAAAACATCCTGGCCGTAAATGAAAATATTGAATTGCAGCAATCCGGCTACGAAGAAGAAGTAGGTGTTGCCAATAACGGCCAGCCACAGCACGCGATCCCCACGAATCAATTTCATCGGTGACCAGACATCAATCAGCGAGGCCGGGTGAAACCTTTTCAAGGGGTCCGCGGCTGGTACCCGGCTGATTCCAAGGCTACAAAGCAAACCGACGACCGTAAGACCGAGCAGCAGAGCGCCCGAGTACACTTCGCTTCCGTTGAACGCCTCCGCGAGAAAAGAGCCACTGACGCTGCCGGCAATGATGGCGAGAAAAGTTCCCAGCTCGAGCACGCCGTTGCCCCAGGAGAGCTTGTCCTGCGGCAACAACTCCGGAAGCAAGCCGTATTTGGAGGGGCCAAATAGTGCTCCCTGAGTGCAAACAAGAAAAATCGCTGCAAGTGCCAGGTAAAGATTGGGCCCCACCAGGACTGCGGTGGCGAAGAGCATGACTCCGACTTCAAAGACCTTCGTCCAAATGGTCACGGTGCGCTTGCTCAACCGGTCCGCGAGAAAGCCTCCTGTCAGCGAGAACAGAATGAAAGGAGTGGCAAACAGCACTCCTACCAGCAACTCAAGCTGATCGCGCTGTGCTTTATCTTTCTCCATCGCAAGAATGAGGTAAATGACCAGGAATTTCAGGCCGTTTTCATTGAAGGCACCCTGGAATTGGGTGGCGATCAGGCTCCAGAAGCCGAGCCGCCATTTTTTTTCTGGTTGGGAGTTAGGAAGATTCTCTTCGGCCGCCATACACGCTCACCTGGGCGCTGTAATTGAAACGTAGGAGATGCAAATAGTCTAGCAATCCTTTTCGGCAGGTAACGCAATACCTGCGCTCTGTGTACCCAAAATGTGGCGCAGACACCGTCAGGGACGGCCTGTTTCGCGATACGATACTTTCCTCCGAAGGAGGCGAAATGAAAGCCGAGCGCGGAACGCAGACGGTTCTGATCACGGGCGCGACCGATGGCCTGGGAAAGGCTGCGGCGTTGCTGCTCGCCGAACGCGGCTATCGCGTATTTGCGACGGGTCGTTCGGCGGAGAAACGCGCGCAGCTCGAAGCCCTGGCGCGGGAAAGGAAATTGCCGTTGGAAACTCTGGAAATGGACGTTTGCGATGATGCTTCTGTGGAGAGAGCCGTGTCGCATGTCTTGCAGCAGGCGGGCGCGATAGACGTGCTAATCAACAATGCCGGTCTCGTCTACGGCGGCGCAGTCGAGGATTTGCGCCTGGAAGACTGGCACCGCCAATTTGAAACCAACTTCTTCGGCGTGATTCGCGTTACACAGGCCGTCCTTCCGCATATGCGCGAACGCCGGAAAGGGCGCATTTTGATGATGAGCTCGGTCTCGGGCTTTGTGACGCCGCCGACGCAAGGCGCTTACAGCGCCTCGAAACATGCCATTGAAGCGGTGGCTAACGCGCTGCGATATGAGCTGTATCCCTTCGGTATTGACACCGTTCTGATTCAGCCGGGCTACATTGTGACGAACATCCAGCCGACGGCCATCGAGCTGGCGCAACCGTATCTGGAGAAAATCAAGAATGGACCTTATGCCAAGATCTATGCCATCTACTGGGGAAACGCGAAAAGCACTCGCGCGGCGTCGAAGACCACACCGGAGGATTGCGCCCGCATCATGCTTGAGGCCATCGAAGCGCCCCACCCCAAGGCGCGTTACGGCGTAACGCCACTGGCGATGTTTGCGAAATGGGCCAAGCGGCTGCTGACCGATCGCGCCGCGGATCGTATGTTTCGGAGGAGGTACGGAATCACGCGTGAAGATTAGCGGATAGCGTGCCTATGGATTTGAAACCTGGAACGACAAGCTGTTTTCGCGCTGCTCCTGCCACATCTTGGACCATGCCTCGTGAACGGGACTTTCGGCGTAATCCGCGGCCGCTTCCTCGCTGGTAAATTCAATGGCGTAAACGCCGCTGAAATCCTTGATCTGGTTGCGCCCTGTTTTCAGCCACACATTCTTGATGCCGGGAATCTTTCCGGCCATGTCCTTGATGCCATTGATGGCCTTTTCCCGGTCGTAGTTTGAGACATTGTCCCTGAATTTGTACACGACCACGTGAAGCACCGTCTTCGGCTGGCCAAAGCGGTTCTGCACTGCGGCATTGCGCCCATGCAACGAACCGGCCGCAATACCGGCCACAAATATTCCCGCGCCCAGCGCAATCTGCGCCGCGCGGTTTATTCTCGAGGTCATTTCTTCCTCCGCTCCAGAAACTCTGCCAGTTTATGCATGTTGAGCTTGGCGAAGCAACCCGCTGACACAACCCAACGCGCCTTCCGTAAATGGTTTGACGCACTAGCGCCCGGGCCGTTACGCTCCCAAGCCAGAATCACTGAGGGCGGAATGGATTGGTCGGGCGGGGAATCAGGCGAACCGCAGTTGCGCCAGGGGGCGATGCCTCCATTTCCGCGAATCTGGGTCGGATATCTGCTGGGCGTTGCGACCCTCGTCACGGAGATAATCGCCGTCATACTTCACCCGGAGTTAGTCAAAGAGCCGCTGCTCGTCCCTCCTCTGTACTTGTTCCTGGCGAATTTCATCAGTCTGATTTATTGGCTCGTGTGCGTTTATGAGTTTCATGTCATTCTGTGGCACCAGAGCGCCGGAGGATACCCCATCAAGCCTCTGCGGGCGGCGTGGTTCCATCTGATCCCGTTCTACGGCCTCTACTGGGTATTCAAATGGCCGCGCGAGCTGGCCCGTTTTGTCAACACCCGCCTGCAATCGCCGTTCATGAACCCAGACCGAACGGGCTTGGCGGTGTTCGCTGCTTTCGTCGCCTTTCTTCTGCTGGACCGCGGGCTCGGTATGATTCTCTTGTTCTGGTGCGCGTCCTATCTGTCGCGCTGCTTGCGTCACGCGCTCACAAGACAACCGGCTTCGCCCGAAGGTTCAGTGCCTTTTTCGTGATCTTTTATTTCGAGGAGAGCAAATGCAAAGAAGGATTGGCTGGGTTCTGGCAGTTTGTTTGATGATCATTTGTAGTTCGGGCGCTAGGGCCCAGGGACAGGACGCGAGGAACCAGCTTGCACGCGACATTTTCAAGCAGCTCATCGAGATTAACACCACCGACTCCGTCGGCAACGTGACCGCCGCCGCGGAAGCGATGGCCAAGCGCCTTCTTGACGCAGGGTTCGCTGAAAGCGACATGCATGTTGCCGGGCCGAACGAGCGTAAGAAAAATCTGGTCGTCCGGCTTCACGGAACCGGGAAACGCAAGCCGGTGCTTTTCATCGGACATCTCGACGTAGTGGAAGCCCTCCGGCAGGACTGGACCACCGATCCCTTCGAATTCATCGAGAAAGATGGGTATTTCTACGGCCGCGGAACCGAAGACATGAAGGAAGGTGACGCCATCCTGGTCACGAATTTCATTCGGCTGAAAAAAGAGGGCTACGTGCCGGATCGCGATCTGATTATCGCCCTGACTGCGGATGAGGAAGGCGGCTCATCGAACGGAGTCGATTGGCTCTTGAAGGAACACCGCGACTGGATGGATGCCGAATACTGCATCAATCTGGACGGTGGCGAATTCGAAAGAGATAAAGGCAAGCGGTTGCTCGCAGGCATTCAAGCCAGCGAAAAAGTTTACGTCGATTTTCAATTCGAATCGCTCAATCCAGGCGGCCATAGCTCGATTCCTACGCCGGATAATGCGATCTATCATCTCGCGGGCGCTCTGGCTCGCTTGCAATCGTTCAGCTTCCCCGTGAACATCAATGAGATTACGCGCAACTATTTCGAACGCAACGCCGCGATGACCTCCGGACAAGCTTCCGCCGACTTGAAAGCGGCAGCCCGGCAACCTCCGGACCTTGCTGCGGTGCAGCGCCTCTCTGCGGTGCCCTACTACAATTCGCTCCTGCACACCACTTGTGTCGCGACAATGCTCTCCGGCGGTCACGCGCCAAATGCGCTTCCGCAAACTGCGCGCGCCAACGTCAATTGCCGGATCTTTCCCGGCGAAGATCCGGAACAAGTGCGCAAGACCCTCGAGCGCGTTGCAAACGATCCGAAAGTGAAGATCAGCGTGGTTCAGCAACCTTCTTCGGATGGAAAAACAACGCCTGTGGTCGCTGTGCCCCCTTCACTGCTGCTGCCTGAGGTTACCAAGGCTATGGAGAAGATCTTGAACGCGACCTGGCCGGGCGTTCCACTGGTTGCGACCATGTCCACGGGCGCCACCGACGGCAAATACACCCGCATTGCCGGTATCCCGACTTACGGGATTTCCTGCATGTTCTTTGAAATGAACGATAGCCGCGCCCACGGCAAAGACGAGCGCGTAGGCGTTCAGGATTTCTACGACGGCATCGAATTCAATTACAAATTGATGCGGGAGATTTCCTCGGCTCACTGAGCTCAGTTGGTTAAGAAACAAATCGCGATGGACAACAAAACGGCCCGGAGAAAGGATCTTCACCGGGCCGAAGAGTTTGAAATTGGCGTAGGGACTACGGCTTGCCCGGGGCCGACTGAGCGGTCTTCGGATCCGTCGGCGCGGCCGCGCTTGCCGCGATGGGCTTCGAAGCATCGGCTCCGTAGCGCGTCAGGTACGGCATAAACGGTGTGACTTCGAACGGCATCTTCTCGCGTTCCGCCACCGTGCCCACCGGCTTGCTCTTGATGAGCTCCAGCTTGTCGTTCCAGGCATCGAGTTTGACGCGCCCGCCGATCGGCAGCGCTGCGACCATCTGCGGGTTCTGCTTCTGATCCACGGGCATCGAGGACTTCAGGTCGGCAATCACAGGAACGCGATCCCCCAGGTGCGCGCTGATGAGGTTCGGAATTTCCTTCTGGCGTTTTTCGAGGGCCGCCAGGAAAAGTCCGGCATTGCCAAGCTGATTCTTGTAAGGCGAGTTGTTCAGTAACTCGAGCGCTTTCGCGTTGGCCGCTTTCTCTTCGTCCGGAGTGCGGGCGAATCCGAAATGGCGGAAAGTCTCCTTGTCGTCAATGAGCAACTGATCGAAGAAGGCATAGCTGGAATCCAGGCGGTGGCCGAGAATCACGTGGCCGAGCTCATGGGCAATAATCGTACCCAGGCTGGCTTCATCGGGCAGCACATCGATTAGCCCGCGGCTCAGCACGATGGTGTGCCCCACGGTATAGGATTCGAGCGTCGAGGTCATCATCACGCGGCAGCGGACCTCGGGCTCAACATCAATGTTGTTAGTGACCTCGAGGTTGTTGACCACCGTCTCGAGAATCTTGTCAACTTCGCCCTTCGGGGCGATTAGTCCGATGCGCTCGAGGCGGTCGATGACGTTATCTTCCGCCTGATGGTCCCACGAGCGCTGCGCCTGGATAGGCGTCAGGTCGTTCGCTGTCTTCGTGTCGTCTGTCACCGGCGTCTCGACCAGGATCTTGCTCAATTCCTGTTCCTGGCTGGCGTGCCCCAGGTTGTAGCCCCACAAGCGGGTCTGCGCCTTGAAGTCGAGCTTTTTTGTGAGGTTGTAGTGCATGTCCTTTTCTTCGCTGTACACGAAGGCAGGCATCCACATGCCCGGCTGCACGTTCGAACGCCAACTGTCAAAGTGGAACCACCAGCTGGAGTGCCCGCTGCCGTTGTACGCGCCGTTAAACCGGACAATGTTGTAATCCTGATCTTCGACCCAGATGCGGCCAAGGAAGCGGCCTTTGCCGGCTTTGTCCTGGGGCGTCACATCAAACACTAGGCAGCGCACTTCGCCGAGGAATTCGCGGCGTACGTAGTCGAACCTATAGTGCTGTTTGTCAAATCCGTTGGTGTCAAGGAAGATCATCTGCAGGAAACCGTCCGGCACGAACTGCAGGGCGAACGAAAAGAAATTGCCGATGGAGCCGAAGATTTTCTTCCCCTTGGAATTGGAGTCCGTCAACGAAACAAGGGAAACGCCCTTCGAAAAGTCAGCGCGCCCGAGGAAGTATTTGTCGCCGGCGGGAGCATAGCCCAGTTCCTTATCGGGCTTTAGGTTTTGGATATAGGTCTCGACCAGCGGCGAATACTGCCTGATTTGCTGGGTGGCGCGGTTTTCATTGGTGATAAGGCGATCAATGACGTCGTCCATCGTCCGCGGCTGGTCGGCGGGCCGCGGCGACGCAGCGGCGGCAGCAGTCGCCAGTCCGCTCAAAATCAGAATAGAAATAGTTGTCGCTAGCTTACGCATTTCTCTCTCCCTCAGTAGGCCAAACGGAATTCAATCCGCACGCGAGCCGGAAAATCCACCGGCTGGCCGTCGCGTTTTGCTGGTTTGAACTTAATCTGCTGTGCTGCACGACTTGCTGCTTCATCGAGCCCGTGGCCCAATCCACTGATGACGCGGTTCACCTGAACGTTCCCGTTGGCCAAAAACACCACGTCGATAACGACGTCGCCTTCTATTTTCATTCTGCGTCCTTCCGCAGTATATTCCGGCCGCGGTTTTTCCAGGATTTCGACAGACGACGGGGTGCCCTCGGTGGGCGCTGCTTTCTTCTTGGGAGCTTCGGCGGCAACTGTCTGGTCGGCAAAGCCGCTGGTTTGCACGGTGCCGCGCTTGCCTCCGCTAGTTGGCGGAATTGCGGTGCCGTTGCCAAAACCCGTGCTCGCCACAGTCCCGCGAATTCCGTTGGCGCCGCCGGTGCCATTTCCGTAGCCCGGTCCACCGGGCAGAGCAGGTGAGCCGAGGCGATTGACGTTTGTCGCTTTGTTCGGGTCCCCTTTCCCCGGAATTCCATTGGGATCGCCAAATCCGCCGGTCTGTACTTTGTTAAGCGGGGCAACTACCGTTGGGGGCGCGGCGCTGCCTGACCCAAGATTGCCGACCTTCACATCTTCTTTCGGTCGTTTAGGCTGGTTGCTCGGCAAATCCACCTTGGACGCCACAAAGACCGGGTTTAGCTCCACGGGTTTTGCATCAATCGTCTTCGCCTTGGGTGGCTCGGCCTTTGCCGTCAAAAAGACATGTGTCTGTCTCGGGTTCAGTTTCACCGGTTCTGGAGCTTCCGGCTTCACCACCGGCGCTTTTGGTTTCACCTTGGGGGGCGGCGGTGGCGGTGGCTCCGGGGCGACCGGGATTAACGTCACCGGCTGCATTAGTTCCGTAGGCCGAAGGTTCAGCGCGGTCTTCATCCGTTCCGGATAGAGGAGGGGCACTAGGAGCAGGAAAGCCAGGATGAGCAGTTGTCCGGCGGCGCTTACTCCGATGCGATCCCAGCGGGATTTGGAATCAGGAAGCAACGCCAGCCGTGCTGAAACTGGTCTGGTCCCTATAGCCCGTTTCCAAGCTTGTGGATCGCCTGCACGGCCGCGGTTCGCCTCGAAACCGACGCCCATCGTCGTCTTACGTGGTGGATCAGCAAGCATCGTTGTCATCCGCGTGCCGCCTCGTGGAATTCCGTCGAGTGAAAATGGGATAGCTAGGCATTCCTAGCGTTCCCAAGTTCGCTAGCAGAATAGGAAATGCGCTCCGGCGGTACCAGAGTACCGACGAGGCTGAGGGAGTCCGAATAGGACTTTCGTACTAGCGTCGCGAAGTCGCTAATGCTCCCGCGAGCGCACTCTAGCGCACCCTTTCCTAACCCGGCGAGGCGGTTTCAGTTGCGAGTCTGGGCGCGCAACACCTGCATAGGATACTCCAATCCTGGACCATTTGGCGCGGGTTTTGCGCCCTCTTTTCCTCAGACGGGCTTATGCTCTAGGATGCACGGAGTAGTCCTTGTGTTGGTTGTCCAGCGACCAGGAAGCATCTGAGTAGAGGATGAAAGAAGACGTACCAGACCGGCCCCGTGAAGGCAATACTTCTTGGCAAGACACGGGCCCCGGCGTCGCGCACCCTTTCGCGGCATCCGCCACACTCGTCGAATCGCTCTATGCGCTGTCGAACGCGGGCCGCTGGAGACTTGCGCGCGATCGCTTCGCCGGCGCGCTTGAGCACAGTGCAAAGAGTGAGCACAGTGCAAAGAGGAAGTTGACAGGCGTTGCCCTCACACCGCAAAAACTGGAGGAGTATCTTGCCGCGCTGCATCTCGAAGACCTGGCTTTGGCTTGTGCCTGCGCGGAAGGATGCGAGGCGGCCTGGGAGCATTTCTTTGCTTGCTACCGTCCCTACTTGCGCTCTGCTGCTGCCGCAATTGTCCGTTGCAGCGCGGGTTCGCCGGAAGCTTGCGATCTGGCGGATTCCCTTTTCTCCGATCTTTACGGCCTCACCGGCGCCAAAGGTACGGAGCGTTCGCTCTTTCGTTATTTTCACGGGCGCAGTTCTCTGAAGACCTGGCTCCGCGCCGTTCTCGCGCAGCGGCACATCGATGCCATCCGTGCCGGCCGCCGCTTTGAGGAGCTTGGCGAAGATGACTCCTCCGATGGGCAACCGAGGACCGTGGCAGCTCCGCCGGTCCAGCTCACCGATCCATATCGTGAGCGTTATCTGGCGCTATTTACCCGCGCTCTGCAAGCGGCGCTGGAACAGCTTGCGACTCCGGAGAAGGAGAGGCTTCGCCTCTACTACAACGAAGAAAAAACACTCGCAGAGATCGGGAGGCTGTTCGGTGAGCATGAATCCAGCGTTTCCCGGCATTTGGACCGCGTTCGGCGCGATTTACGTTCCCAGGTTGAAGAAATCCTGCGCCGCGGATTTGCAGCCGCAAACGGCTCCGCGGCACAGCCCGGACTGAGCGACGCGGAAATCAATCTCTGTTTTGAATACTGCGCTGAGGATGCTCCCATCGATTTGGAAAAACTGCTGCCTCACTCCAAGTCAAAGGGGCCGCTGAGCGGAAAGCAGCCGACATGAACGCGAGGTGCAAGAAAGCAGCAGAGCTTCGTTCTAAGCATGGAGGAGACTATGGCGTCTGAGGGACGCGAAGGGAATTTTGACAAAGCGCTGGCACGTCATTTGCGCTCCGCCGCAGCTTCGAAGGAAGCCGCGAATTTAGCCGCGGGAACTGCTTCGCAAGCCGGTGCGTGCCCTGATTCGGAAGCACTGGCGGCTTATCACGAACGCTCGCTGCTTCCGGAAGAGATGAATTCTTGGAAGGAACATATCGTCGGCTGTGGGAATTGCCAGATGATACTCGCGCAGCTCGAAGCCACGGACGACATTCTGTTGCAGGCTGCAGGGAAAAACGAAGTTCTTGCTGCAACGGAATCCGATCCTGTGTTGGCAGCGCGGCGACTCGAATCCTCTCTCGGGCTCCGGGCCCCGGACGAAATTCGCAGCGCGGGAGCAACGCTGCCGGCGAAATCACGGCGGGCCCGGCTCTTGAGAGGCGCTCGCTGGCAATGGCTCGTTCCCGCGGGCGCCGTTGCTGCAGGCTTGCTCGTTTGGATCGCCTGGCACGAAAATCAGCGTCCTCTCCTTCCAAACGCCGCCGACATAAAGATCGCCAAGAACGAGCAGGCTCCTGCACCGCGTCCCTCTGCCCAGGCCGACCAGGTTTCGCCGCGCATCCTTGCCAGTAGTCCCAAACCTCAATCCGTGCTTAATGACCGTGTTTCTTCAAGGGCTCGAGCCGAATCACCTGCGCCTGAGCAACGTCTGACTGCCGATTTCGGACCCGGGGTCGCGCCTGCCAAGCGCGACGCCGAAAAAGGGATTGGCAAGAGAAAAGACGAAACCCTCAACGCCCCCGCGGAATTGCTCCACGAGGAGAAGCCCGGGGATCTCTACGCGAAGACTGGGGCTGTCGGTGCGGCTCAGGAAAAAGCGGAACTGCAGAACCAGGCCGCCAACATCCAGACGCAGAATCAGTTGATTGCGCCGAAAGTCCCCGGCCCCAGCCCCCTCAGCCAGGTCGACCAAGCAAAGAAAGCGAAATCCCCGTCCTCATCTCCCACGCTTACCTATCGTGAAGCCGCGCCTGCTCCTCCTTCGCAGCCCGCCCCTGCTCCACCACGCGGGGCAGCTGCACCGCCGGATCAGACAAAGGAAGCCGTCTCCGGTGGCGTAGCGGGCTTCAATGCAGTTGCTTCCACGGAACTCGTCGCCGTCTCCAATCCACACTTAATTCCTGCGCCAGGTTCGAATGTCATCTGGCGCGCCGGCCGAAGAGGCCTTCTGGAATTTTCCAAAGACGGCGGCGCATCCTGGTCACGGCAGGCCAGCGGCGTACTTGTTGATCTGCTGACAGGTTCTGCTCTCTCGGACAGAGTCTGCTGGGTCGTTGGGCGCGTGGGCGCAATTCTCTTGACGACGGATGGTGGCCAACACTGGAAAATCGTGGCCTCTCCGATTCCTGAGGATCTGGCCGGAATTCGCGCCAGCGATGCGCTCCACGCGACAATCTGGAACGCCAAGAACACAAAGACGTTTACGACCAGCGATGGTGGCTTGACATGGCAGCCCTTTGCCAATCCTTGATTCAGAGCGTTTCCAACCGGATTGCTCCATGCAAGAAATCCCGCCTCCTTCGTTCTAAATAAGAAGGCCAATTTTGATTGAGGTGAAACTGATGAAACTTCCCGGGAAGAAACTAAGGACACAACTGCTCTGGATGATCCCTTCGATAGCGGTTTTCACTGCGGGTGCCACATTCCTTTACCCCGCGACACATGCCAGGGGGAACGATCCCGTCCAGGAGAAAGACGCGGCCCGCGCCACGGCCGGCGATCAATCCACCAGTCTGAACGATCAAACCGATCTGAACGTCACGGTCTACAACTCCAACATCGCTCTCGTCCGCGATGTGCGCAATCTCTCGCTTCCCGGCGGCACTTTCCGCCTCAAGTTCATGGACATCGCCGCCACCGTGAACCCCGCCACCGTTCATTTCCGCTCGCTCACCGATCCGGAAAAGCTTGGCGTCATCGAACAAAACTACGAATACGATCTCCTCGAGCCCGCCAAGCTCCTCCACAAATACGTCGGCAAGGAAGTCACCCTAGTACGTTCGTACCAGGACAACAACACCACCAAGCGCGAAGAGATAAAGGCCACTTTGCTTTCCGACAACAACGGCCCGGTCTGGAAGATTGGCAATGACATCGTCACTGGAATGTTCGCCGAAAGCTACCGCTTTCCAGAAGTTCCCGCGAATCTCTACGAGCGCCCCACACTCTTGATGTCGCTTGAAAATTCAGGCCCGAAAAAGCAGCAGATCGAAGCTTCCTACCTCGCGAACAATCTTTCCTGGAACGCCGACTACGTTCTGACTGTCACGCGCGATGATAAATCGGCCGACCTCGATGGCTGGGTCACCGTCGTCAACAACAGCGGCACCGCCTTCCACAACGCGCGCCTCCAGCTTGTCGCCGGCGAACTGAATCGCGTCCAGCCGCCCGCTCCCATGGAAGCCCTCGCGAACCGAGCAATACCTATGAGTAAAGCCGCTCAGCAATTCCAACAGGAAGCTTTCAGCGAATATCACCTTTACTCGCTCGGTCGCAAGACCTCCGTCGAAGACAAAGAGACCAAGCAGATCAGTTTGTTGCAAGGGTCCGGCGTTCCAGTGAATAAGATTTTCGTCGTAAACGGACAGAGCTTCTACTACCACAATCGACAGGCTCCCGGCGCGCCGTTCAAAGATCCCGTCCTGGTCTATTACAAATTCCGGAATGAAGAGAAAAACGGTCTCGGCATCCCGCTTCCCGCGGGGAACGTGCGCGTCTACCAGAAGGATTCCAAGGGAGGGATTCTCTTCGCCGGGGAAGACCGTATCGACCACACCCCTAAAGACGAAGACGTCAGCATCCACATCGGCAACGCTTTCGATGTCGTCGCCGAGCACAAACAAACCGACTACAAGAGCATCGCAACCAACGTTTGGGAAATGGAATTTGAAATTACCCTGCGCAACCACAAAGACGGGGCTGTCGTCGTCCAAGTCAACGAGCCCATCGGCGGCGATTGGGAAATGCTTTCTTCCACCTACAAGTACACGAAAACGGCCGCCTTTGCCGCGCAGTTCAACGTCCCTGTAGCCAAGGACGGCACTTCCGTGCTGAAATACCGCATCCGCGCGAGATGGTAGGCCGGAGGGTGGGCGAAAACATACGGCCACAAAACCGCGGTTTTGAACTAGCCCTTGGATTCCGCGACGAAAATCATTTCTGGCGAATCGTCTCGGATCGGTGTTCGATCAAAATTGCCATACTGTGCTTTCACTCGAAATCCGCATCGCGCCAGCAGATGCTCCACCTCGTAGCGAAAGAAATATCGTAGCGGCCACGCGAACACCAGCCTTTCTTTCCGGCCGCCCGGATGCTCGACGGAAAAAATCATCTCCACGTCGTTTCGCTGCTCTGCGCGGTGAAACGCGGCTAGCCGCTCGCTGATGCGCACCTGGCGGCCGTCGGACGTCTTATACTCCGTCACCAGCGATTCCCGCATGTGAATGGGGTCGTGTATGCGCTCCGCATCCGTCTGGAACACATCCAGGATCAGCCGCCCGCCCGGCCTGAGATGCTTTCTAACACATTCTAGGCAGGCGATGTGCTGTCTCACTTCCAGCAAATGTTGCAAAGGCCGGAAAGGAATAATGATCAATCGAAATTTTTCACCCAGGTCGAATTTCGTCATGTCGCCCTGGATCAGGTGCAACCGCTCGCGCGCTTCCACGCGGAGCGCCGCGCGTTTTTGCACCGCGCGCTCCAGCATGCGTTCAGAGAGATCCAGGCCCGTAATCCGCTTGCCTGCTTCCGCAAGCGCCATGGTAATTCGCCCGGTACCGCAGCCCAATTCGAGGATGGGGTCGCCGTACTCGCGGGCGGCATCGCGATAGAACGCTACATCCTGCATCCGCCCCTTGACGATTGGCGACTCGTCGTAATAATCCGCAATAAAAGAATCGTACAGCGCTTGCGTCATAAGTTCTCTGCTTCCGACTTGCTGCATCTCTAAGCACTGGCAGATTGGCCGCCGGCTTTTAGCGATGTGTCATCCTGAGGGAAGCGAAGGATCTCAACTGAATGGGCAACGAGGTTGAAACTTGTCACAAGCTTCCTTTACCTCCTCTACTTTCTTTACCTCATTCCACGATCGCGTCTGCCTCAATCTCCACCAGCATCTCCGGAGAAATCAATTTGCTCACTTCCACCATGCTGGTCGCCGGCCGGATCTCTCCGAAGAATTCTCCGTGTGCGCGGCCCACTTTCTCCCATTCCGCGATGTTCGTTACATAGATGCGTGTGCGCACCACATCCTTCAGGCTCGCGCCAGCCTTGATCAGCGCGGCCTCGATATTCTTGATGGTTTGCACCGTTTGTTCGCGTGCGTCACCGGCTCCCACGATTTTTCCGTCCGGTCCAGTCGCCGTCGTTCCCGAAACCGTGATGACGTTTCCGATTTTTACCGCGCGCGAGTAGCCCACGATCGGCTCCCACGGCGCGCCGCTCGAAATGTTTTGCCGCGTCAAGCGTATCTCCTTGGCTCCGCCTCGTTACGTCACTGCAAGGCAGCATGCTAGACTGGAAGAATTATGGCACAGGCCGGATGCGCCGTCGGTGCATCGCTCTGCCCGAGACGAAGAAATGAAATGTAACAATATTTTGGAAGCGGTCGGACACACGCCGCTGATTCGCCTGAACCGCATCAACAAGGGCCTCAAGCCGCCGATTTACGTCAAGGCCGAATTCATGAACCCGGGCGGCTCGGTGAAGGACCGCATCGGTCTCACCATGATTGATGAAGCCGAAAAAAAAGGCTTGTTGAAGCCAGGCGGCACCATCATTGAAGGCACGTCTGGCAACACTGGCATGGGTCTCGCCCTCGTTGCTGCGGTGCGCGGTTACAAATGCGTTTTCACCACCACCGACAAACAGTCCAAGGAGAAAGTCGATTTGCTGAAAGGCCTCGGCGCCGAAGTTATCGTTTGCCCCACCGCCGTCGAGCCAGAAGATCCGCGCAGCTATTATTCCGTCGCAAAAAAGCTCGCCCGCGAAATTCCCAATTCCTACTACCCCAATCAGTACGACAATCCCATGAATCCCGAGGCTCACTATCTCACCACCGGCCCGGAAATCTGGGAGGACAGCGAGGGAAGAATCACGCACTTCGTTTGCGGCATCGGTACCGGCGGCACCGTCAGCGGGGTCGGAAAATATCTCAAGGAAAAAAATCCCGGTGTCAAAATTATCGGGGTCGATCCCTACGGCTCGCTGTACTACGATTTTGTCAAGACCGGGCAAACCATCAAGGCAAAAACATACGTCGTCGAGGGTATCGGCGAAGATTTTTTCCCCACCACCATGAACCTGAAAATCCTCGACGACATCATTCAAGTGAATGACGAAGAATGTTTCGTGATTGCGCGCCGCCTCGCGAAGCTGGAGGGACTGTTCACCGGCGGCTCCGGTGGCGGCTGCATCTCCGGCGCCCTTCGCCTCGCGAAAGATCTCGGGCCGAACGATTTTGTCGTTGCCTTGCTGCCGGACACGGGCATGCGCTATCTCAGCAAGGTCTACAACGATGAATGGATGCGCGAGCGCGGCTACGTGGACGCCGCTACCGCCCTCACTGCCGCGGAAGTCGTCAAGGCCAAACACGCCCTGGGTAAAGTCCGCGAATTGGTCATCGCCCGCCCGCATCAGACCGTCTTCCACGCGTTGAAAACCATGCAGGAACAGGACATTTCGCAGATTCCCGTTTTCGAGGAAAATCTTCCCATCGGCACCATCTACGAAGATCAAATCCTCAATCTCGCCTTGCAGGGAAAAGATCTGCGCAAGCTTGTCGTTCGCGAAGTGATGAGCAAACCATTGCCACAGGTGCCAAAGACCGCGCCCGTCGAGCGCGTCACGCACATTCTCAGCCACGAAAATCCGGCGGTCTTTGTCGACATGGGCAATTCGCACTTCGAGATCCTCACCAAGTACGATCTAATGAGCACCGTTGCTTCGCTCATGGAACAGAAACGCTAAGGTGAAGCGGCGATGGGTGCAATAATTCCCGGGCCCGCGGGTGTGGCCGTATTCGTGGGCATCAAGTTCACCGGCTATTTTTTCGCTGTGAAGGGTCTCAAGCTGTTGCAGCCTGTGATCACGGCTGGCGCGGCGAAGATTGCCGGCATGCGGACTGCAGTCGGTCTGGTCTTGGGTGCGCCCTTGACGTTCCTGATCGGATTTGGCACATCAGCTCTTTCCATCAGACTTGCTGACTACAATTCCTTTTTCGCCTTCTATGCAAGTCTGGTCATCGCAAGAATCCTTATATGGGCCCTGGTCATCTATTGGTTTGCGCGCAAGACGGAAATGCCGCGTCGTTGGATTTGGCCTTACGCATTCTTGGGAGCCATCTTGTCTTCTCTGCTGGATTGGCCGGGATATGGCCTCGCAGTCCTGACACCTGGAAAGATTGTGATCTGTTGATGCCGCACTGCGAATTACTGAGAGCAGGTTGCTGAATGAAGATTTTTGACTTCAATGAACGGCTGAAAGATTCGATTCTCATCGCCGATGGCGCGATGGGTTCGATGCTGCACGAAGCCGTCGGCACGCAGCGCTGCTTCGATGAGCTGAACTCGACCGAGCCGGAAGCCGTCTTCCGCGTGCACCAGGCCTACATTGAAGCCGGCGCGCAAATCATCGAAACGAATACCTTCGGAGCCAATCGCTTCAAGCTCGCTCCGCTGGGCCTCGCGGAAGAAGTTCAGCGCCTCAACAGCCGCGGCGTCAAAATCGCCCGCGAAGCTCGCGAATCCGCTGCGCGCGAAGTTTTGATTGCCGGCTCCATCGGCCCGCTGGGTCTCGGCGTGCAGTCACGCCATCCCGAAGACGAAGAAATCCTGGACATTTTTCATGAACAGGCTCTGGCCCTCGAAGAGCGCGGCGTGGACTTCTACATCCTCGAGACGTTTTCCTATATCGAGGAATTGCTACTGGCCATTGATGCGATTCGTTCGTTCTCCGGCTTGCCGATCGTTGCACAGCTCACTTATTCCGAAGAGGGCACCACGCACGGCGATGTTCGCCCTTCCAATGCCGCTGCCCAGCTCAAAAACAAAAACGTCCAGGTCATCGGCGCGAACTGCACGCTCGGCCCGCAAGCGCTTCTGCCGATTCTCCAGGAGCTTGCCGCCGTCGATGACATTCGCGTCAGCGGCATGCCAAACGCCGGTTTTCCCAAGCGCGAAGGCGATCGAATTGTCTATCCGCGATCGTCGCCGGAATATTTCGCGCTTTTCGCGCGGGAAGCCGCTGCACTCGGCGTTCGTATCCTGGGCGGATGCTGCGGCACCACGCCGGCGCACATTCACGCGATGGCAGAAGCTGTCAAGTCGTTCCGGCCTTCAAAAATGCACGCCATTGCGCATTCGGTCGAGGCCGTGGCAAAGCCCGCGCCGGTAACTCATCGCGATCCGGAGAGTAAGTTCTGGAAAAATCTGAAAGCCAAGAAATTCACGGTCTGTGTGGAGATCGACCCGCCCAAAGGGCTCTCCCTCGACCGTATTTTCGAGCAAGTGGACAAAGTGATGGCGTCGAAAAAAGTGGACGCCATCGATATCAATAGCGGCGCGATGGCCCGGGTTGGCATGGACGCCCTCATCGTCGCCGGCGCACTGGAAGCCCGCGGCATCGAAACCGTTCCGCATCTGACGTCGCGCGATCAAAACATCATCGGCTTGCAAGCCGCGCTGCTCGGCGCGTGGACGGTTGGCGGCGTGCGCAACATCCTCGCCATCACCGGCGACCCGCCGTCGGTCGGCGATTACCCGGAAACCAGCGGCGTTTACGAAGTGGATTCCGTCGGCCTCGTCAAAGTTTTGAATCGCTTGAATCAAGGCACGGACTGGGCCGGAAAAACTCTAGGCGGGGCGACGAATTTTGCCATCGGCGTCGCGCTCAATCCCGTCGCTGACGATCTTGACAACGAGATCGAGCGCTTCCATGCCAAAATCGAAGCCGGCGCGCACTACGCCATGACCCAGCCGCTCTTCGATCCTTCCCACTGGCACACGTTCCTAAAGAAACTCGGCGGCAAGCCGGCCATTCCCGTGTTGATTGGTGTGTGGCCGCTGAACAGCTACAAACAAGCGCTGCGTCTCAACAACGAAGTACCTGGCATCGTCATTCCCGACCCGCTGCTGAAATCCATGGAAACCGCCGGAACTAGCGCCCGCGACCGCGGCTTCGAGGTTGCCCGCGAAATGCTTGCCTGGGCCCGCACCGAACTCGCTGGCGCCTACCTCATTCCGCCCTTCAAGCGTTACGAAGAGATCCTCGAGATTCTCTAGCCTTACCTCCTGAAGCGATTCGCGTTTGTAAGAAGGGCGATGAGATAATCAATGCGCAAGAGCGGAACAGCTCTGGATGGAAAAGGATTTGGGAGGAGGCGCGTCGGTGATCGATGGGAATCGCGTCCGGGTAGAGCGAATCTTCCAGCATGCGGAATTCGTTCGTTCACTGGGAGTTGAATTAACGTCTTTTGGGAAGGGCTGGTGCGAGGCGCAAGTCAACTTATCACCTGCCCTTCAGCAGCAGCATGGATTCGCTCACGCTGGAGTGGTCATGACCCTTGCAGATCACACTTGCGGCGGTGCCGCCGCTTCAACGGTGCCCGTGGACAAGGATGTGATCACGGTGGAGAACAAGACTTCCTTTCTCCGTCCTGCTTCGGGTTCAGTGCTCTTCTGCCGTGCTGAAGTGCTGCGGTCGGGACGAAATCTGATATTTGTCGAAGCAGCGGTAATGACCGAGCAGAAAGAGGGGCGTGTGATGGTGGCCAAGGCATCCAGCACGCTGGCGGTTATTCCTTTGAAGCAGTAACCACCACGCTTGTGTGGTCGTGAATGATCTTCCATTGTTCCGGAAAACGCTGCCACACCAGCGTGAACACTCCGCCGACGTCGTCTTTCTCCCGTTTCAAGTGCCACTTGCCTAACACGAGCGCAGCATCCGAGCCCAAGAAACGAAACTCCAAGTCCGAAAAATCCAATTGTCCCATCGCGGCCCGGTCGGGATAATTCTTCTTGTAGCGCCCTAGCACACCGTCCCAGCCGCGGGACACGCCGCCGCTTCCCGAAAACGTCAGTTCCGGCGAGTGCCAGTATCCGGCTAGAAAAGCGTCTACGTCGCCCCGGTTCCACGCCGCCTGCTGCGCTTTCAAGACTTCCTGGATCGCCGCCCGGTCCGCCTCATGCCCCTCGGCCGGTTTTCCAGACACGTTCCTCTGCCCAACCGCGAAAGAAATCAGCAGCACCCCTATCCCGCCTGCACCCAACAAGTTTCGTCCACTGGCGCCCATGGTCACCCCTCGGTAAGTCCGACGCAGGTTCAAATTCTTGTACTCATGTAAATTATTGAAAAAGAGGAGGATAGGCCAGATTTCTTGGCCTGGCAAGCAACATCTGCCGGCTAGCTCATTCAAATCGTAACCTGCCTGTTTCGAATACGTTACGCTAATCGGTCTAGCAATTTGGTACTTTAGAGCTATTGGTATCTACTTTCCTGGCTGCCACAATTCCTTAGAGGCTGAGGGATGTTAAGCGCCATGCTATTTGCGATCTCTATCGTGGCCCTGACGCAGTTCGCCTTGTATTACTGGCGAGCCGTGTTGGCAGGGGTTGCAGCGCAACCTGTCTCCGACCGCGTTTTAGCGGCCGCGCGGATTGAGGATGGACGCCTCACGTCCCGGCATTTCGAAACGCTTGCCGGACTTCATGATTTGACTCCCGACCTTTTCCCCAATCGTCCCGGCCTGGGCCTGGTTCGCCTTTACTTCCGTATCGTAGAGGGGCTTGACACATTGGTTGGCGCAAAGATCCCTGCTATCGCCGCCTGGAGTGAGCGTGAAGGCCTCATTTGCGCCCGCTACGCCGCTGTCCAGGTGGATCGCCGCCTCCAAGCCAACCTCGAGCTGGTTGCCTCCTTTCGTTCCTGCTAATTCAGCCGCGGCGAACTTCCCAGAATCCGTTGCCGTTCGAGCCTGTTATTGGCTGTCTTACTCCAAGTGGGCTGCATTCTCTGCAGGCTAGGTTCCGAAAGGTAGGTCAGGTGCGTTTTTCGTGCCTGAGTCATTGGCGCGGCGCAGGCACTTCAGTACCAATCACGAGCCCCTCAATATGCCCAGCGCAGCAGCACACCGCCGGTGGTGTAGCCAGCGCCAACGGTAACGATCAAGACGAGGTCGCCCTTCTTTAGCCGCCGTTGCTCCACTGCGTCGCGCAGGCCCAGAGGGATCGTTCCCGCGGTCGTATTCCCATAACGATCGATATTCACCATCACCTTCGAGTCGTCCAAGCCCAGCCGCTCTTGTGTCGCGCGAATGATGCGCAAATTGGCCTGGTGGGGAACTAGCAGGGCCAGGTCATCTTTTGTAAAGCCATTTTTTTCAAGAAGACTCGCTGACATATCCGCCATCCGCCGGACGGCATACTTGAACACCTGCGACCCTTCTTGGTGCACATAGTGCATGCGTTTCTCCACCGTTTCCGGGCTGGCCGGATGCAGCGAGCCGCCCCCGGGCATGTATAGAAAATTTCCGCCCGAGCCATCGATGTCATGCTCAAAATCAAGAATCCCCTCATTCGAATCCCCAGGTTCCACTAAAACTGCTCCTGCCCCGTCCCCAAACAAAACACATGTCGAGCGATCTTTGTAATCCAGAATCGTCGTCATCGTGTCACTGCCAATCACCATTACTTTTTTGTGGGTTCCCGCGCCAACGAACTGCGCGCCCACAGTCAGCGCATACGCAAATCCCGAGCACGCCGCCGACAGGTCAAAGCCCCAGGCTTTCCTCGCGCCGATCCGGCACTGCACCAGGCAAGCCGTCGCGGGGAAAAACATGTCCGGCGTAACGCTGGCCACGATAATCATTTCGATTTCAGCGGGGTCGGTTTTTGTTTGCTCCAGCAACGCCTTCGCCGCTTCCGTCGCCAGGTGCGAGGAGGCCATGCCCTTTTCCACAACGTGCCGTTCGCGGATGCCCGTGCGCGTGCGAATCCATTCGTCGTTAGTCGCGACGATTTTCTCAAGATCCGCGTTGGTCATCACCCTCGGCGGAACAAACCCGGCTACACCCGTAATTTTTGCCGCGATGCGGTGGGACATGTCACTCCTTGCGAATTCCTAAGGGAACAGATTCCTTCTGGGAACAAAGCAATCTTGGATTTTATGCGATAGCGTGGTGATGTTACAAGGCGCAGCGCGCCGCGTTTCGGTAGTGGTCAGTTTGAATTTTGACCTCTATTGTCACGATCAAGAAAATTCAAACTGACCTACCACCCGCGTTTCAATACTCAGCAAAGGAAGTGACTTTGCAGAAGAATGAGGACTGGCGGCGTTGTTCCGTGCGCTTGCGGGTGTGGCGTCTTATGGGCGCGGAGGAAGAATTTCGTAGCGCCAGGCGAGCGTGGCGGTCTTCTTGAGCATCGCGGCCACCGAACAGTACTTGTCCTCGCTGAGCTGGATGGCATGCTTCACCGCGCTTTCATCCAGTTGTCCGCGGAGCCGGTAAACAAGTTCCAGTTTAGTCCATACCGTGGGAGGCTTCGCCGCGCGGTCGCCCGAGCAGATGACTTCGAGCGATTCGAGTCTCTGGCGCTTCTTTTCCAGGATGCTGACGACGTCCGTGGCGGTGCAAGCGCCGAGAGCCATGAGCAGGAATTCCATCGGCCCAGGAGCCTTGTTGGACTCGCGGTCGGAATCGAAAGTCAGCGCATGCCCCGACGGGCTGATAGCCACAAATTTCTGTTCGCCAATCCACTTTACCGATGCAGTCTGCATGGAGCCTCCGTTGCAAGGATAACAGGTGAACCGGTGTTCAAGGCTTGTGGCGCGGGTTGCGAAGCAGGTGGCGCGCGAACGAGAAAAGGCCGGAGAAACGATAAGCCTGGTCCACGTAGCGTTCGAGAACATAGAACGCGAAGTAGTAGAAGCGGCAGAAGGACCAGACTGCAAGGATCAGCAGGACCGCCACCCGAAGTGTCGGGCGTTCGAGGAACAACAGAGCCGCGCAGAGCAATCCCAGGAAAAGGAAAAGAAGTCCCTTCGCTTTGATCCATGCCGGGCTGGTCAGGTCCTTCATGATTGTGGGATGGCGCAAGGACGCATTGTAACAGGCCAGGGTTTGCTTGGCGGTCCTGGAAGTGAACCGTATTAGAATTTGCTCAGATTCCCCGATGACACTGATTGAACTTTTGTTCTTCGTGCTCTTTGCATTCGTTGGCGCCAATGTGGCCCTGTGGGGATACCATCGCTACAGTTGGCTTGGCGGTGTTGGCGGGTTTATTGCTGGATTTTTTGGGACGTGGGGCGGCCTGTACTGCGTAGCGGCCGTTCTAGACTTTTTCTCGGGGATTCTTTATTCGGGCTGGCCGCGGCTGCCGGCCTGCCGGGCCGGCAAGTGCCATTTGCGCCGCGATTATAAATTCGCGCGCTTCGGGGGTCAGTTTTGTAATTGCTGCCAGTGCGGCGCGCACTATCAAAAGCGCGGCCGGCGGTTCGTGGAAGTACAGGCTGACGGTTCCGTTCGCTCCTACATGATCTGGAAACCTCTTCGAGGATGGTTTCCGGAGGGCGAGTGAGTTCATATCCTGGCAGGAAGACAATTCTTCCTGGGTCCTGAATTCTACGGTTATCTTAGACGGGTAGTGCGTCAGTTTGAATTTTGACCTCTTATTGTCGCGACTAAAAAAATTTCAAACTGACCCACTACCCTTAGACGCATTCCGAAGCCGCAAGAGTGACATTATGACTTACACTACTTGGCTGAGTTTGGTCAATGCGGAGGGAGGAAAAGAAAAATGCGCGTTCAGACTTCTTTGTGGAATCGCCGGTTCGTGACCATGGCATTCGTGGCGGCGGGGCTGCTTTGCGCCGCGGCCCTGGGCGTGAAGGCGGAGCAAAGCGTAGCGGCGGAGGGGAAAGAGCAGCCCTTCGTCATCGAGTACTACTACAAGGCGAAATGGGGGCACGCGGAAGAGTTTCTGACGCTCTTCAAGAAAAACCACTATCCCGTTCTCAAGAAGGAGATCGAGCTGGGCCGCATGTTGAAGGTCACCATGGCCGTCCCTCGCTATCACACCACGGAAGACGGGCGGTGGGATTATCGCGTCACCATCGTCTTCAAGAACGCGGCCATCGCCAACGACAATTTCGACAGCTCGGCGATCATCAAGCAGCTTTATCCCGACCAGGAAACGTACAAGAAGGAAGAGCAGCGGCGCTTCGAGATTCTCGACGCGCATTGGGATTTGCCCATCAAGGACGTGGACCTCGACGCCCGGTGAGGAATTTGTTCCAGCACACTCAGTTTCTTGTGCAAGACGAACTCTCATAAGCACTGGTATGTAAAAGGAAGTAAGGACGATCAAATGAGAAATGTAATCTTCGCAATCAACATCACCCTGGATGGCTGCTGCGATCACACCAAAGGGATTGCCGATGAAGAACTACTTGACCACTATACGCAGCTCCTGCGAGATGTTGACGTGCAGGTTTTTGGGCGGAAAACCTATCAATTGATGGTTCCTTATTGGCCTGATATCGCAAAGAGCCAGTCTCAGACAAAAGCAGAGAACGAATTCGCTCGAACATTTGACTCCATCAACAAAATTGTTTTTTCACGATCATTAGACGGCGCTGAAGATAAAAATACGAGAATTGTTCGCACGAATCTTCGCGACGAAATACTTAAATTGAAACAAGGGCAAGGCAAAAATATTTTGGTCGGTGGCGTGGATGTTCCTTCCCAACTTATAAAGCTTGGTCTCGTTGATGAGTATCGCTTTGTCGTTCAGCCAATCGTTGCAGGAGAAGGGAGACGGTTGTTGGAAGGTGTTAGCCTGCCGGAGAGATTGCAATTGAAACTTGTTGAGTCAAAGACTCTTAAATCGGGATGTGTTGCGCTTCGTTACCTGAAACAGTGACAGAAAATCTGCGCAGCTGTGCTGGTAGCTCCAGGCGGACAAGAAAGAAGAGCAGCGCCGCTTCGAAATTCTCGATGCGCACTGGGATCTGCCGATCAAGGATGTGGACCTCGACGCGCGGTGAAGAACCTGTTCCGGGGGGTTAGCTGGTTGCATAAAACTCCACACGCCACCCCCCGGTAGCCGGTCAGTTTCCGGTTTGCGGAATATTTGGCAGCCGAGACAAGTCGAGAGGAACTAAAAAAGTTCCGATTTCAGTTTTCGAGAGTCAAAGCGCAACGCCACAGCCAGTCGTCAACATCCCTTCAAGGAGATGAACTCACCGAGCGGAGAGGGTAGAGTCGGCGAGAAAGGCTCGAAGGCAAACGGTTTCGAGGTATCGAACCCCGCAGCCTGAGCGGCGTTCACATCCGCGAAAGGCGTCAGAGCCTGAACGGCTTGCCCGATTTCGGTCAAGCACAAAGTTCTTTCGAATCCGTTGTTATTGGGTGGATCAACGCTTTCAGCAACACCCTGGAAGCCAGTTATTTTCTCAATTGGCCCGCCGTCTGTTGCAGCAACTCCGGGTCCTACGACTCGCGCCAATGTTCGATGGTCGCTTTCAATCCCCATGATACGCGCTGCTGTGACTCTCAGATCGGGAGAACTGAAACGCCGCACGCCGACAAGATAGGCGGCGATAAATGTATCTTCCAGGGTAACCAAAACATTCAAAGTGGTCTGGGCATCTGCAAACATCTTTGGGGGGTAGAAAAATGAGGTAAACGGAGATGGCGCGCCTGAAACGGACTGCTCAAGCAAATAGTGCGACATTTCCTCCTGGCGAGCCGCCTGCAAATAGCCTTGGTCATCAGACGCGAGGTTGGCGAAGAAGGGCGCTGCCTTGATGATGTTCGTGTAGGTGGTTACGGCCAGCGCTTCCGCAATTTCAGCAGCGACCAGAATCTCAAGATCTTCGCTGGACAAACCTAATCCCTGTCTGTTGTCCTGCTGGCCCGCTGCTGCGTCGAGAATCCCAGTGAAGCCAAACAGCGAAGCACCCGTGATCACCGAAGTTTTCTTCAGAAATGAGCGCCTATCAGAAAGAGCTGAGCGCTCAGAAGCTGCCCGAGCGAGTTCCACATCCTGTTTCTTCATGGCTTTCGCCTCCTTAAGTTTCTTGGACCCCCACCTTACCGCTTGGTCTGCAACGGAGTACGCAAGGGGCAAGTTTTCGGATTGCTCGATACAAGAGATTCTTGAGAGGGTCGCGTTTGGGAGGACGATATCTTAGGACACGGCTCCGATCAAAATTTTGGGCCCAGTGGGTTGTGGTACCCCTCCAGATGGCTCGATGGTGACTGCAAAGGCAGCGGCTGGAACGCCGGCGGGGAGGCTTGGCAACAGTACCTGACCGTTGCCGTGAGTATCCACTTCGAAGGTTCCGACACTGATGGGATTGCCCTTCGCGGGCACCAGCCACAACTGATACGTTTGGTTCGCCGGCAGAACCGGAAGATTGGCGGCATAAAAAAGCAAACCCTTCTGCGCATGATAAAAGGCTTTGCCCTCGGGTAGCGCACGGGGCGTCCCAGAGGCTAGCGCAACCCTTAGCGTATCGGGAGCGGTCAACAGCTCTACGACAGCGCGGTCCCGCGCAGCCCTGCTCTGCAAGAGCGCAAAAGCGCTCTGCGACTCCCTCAGGTTCTGGCGCAAGCGCCGATTTTCAAACGCCAGAAGTCCGCCAATGACAACCAGAATCATCGTGGCGAATGCGGTGACAGGGATCAGCCAAGGCCGCAAGCCGGCAGCGAAAGCTTGCTGCGGCTTCGCTGCGTCACCGCGTGCCCGGCGCAACAAACGTTCTCGGGCTCCGGCAGGTGCGGCTTCCGTCGGCGCAGCCAACGCCAGGATGGCAATGCGTTCCCGGGCCTCCTGTGCCTTGCGGGCGCATTCAGAACACCCGGCCAAGTGCGACTCAAGCGCCTGTTTCTCGTGGCTCTCGAGCGCGCCCAGAGCGAGAAGGTCGAAATCTTCGTCGAATTGTGGATGTTGGCTCACGGCTCAAACACCTTCTTCAATGATCCAAGTGCAGCACGTAATCGGGTTTTTACCGTGCCGAGTGGCTCTCCTGTTCGTTCGGCAATTTCGGTGTGTGTCAAACCCTCAAAATAAGCCATTTCGCAGGCGGAGCGCTGGGCCTCCGGCAAGTCCGTGATGGCTTTCCTGACTTTTGAGAGCATTACATCTTGTGCGGCTTTCCTTTCCAAATTAACGGCTAAAGCGACCATGTCCTCCTTAATCGAATCTGTCGCGCGACCTTTCCCGCGGCGCAGGCGGTCGATGGCGCGATTTCGCGCAGCGACCAGAAGCCAACCGGCCATGCTGCCCCGGCTTGAATCGAACCTGGAGGCGCCTCGCCATGCCCCGTAAAAAATGTCCTGAAGAACTTCCTCCGCGGCGCCTGGGTCTCCAAGAATGCGCTTCGCCACCGAAAACACCAGACTCGAATAGCGGTCGTACAAGGTCCCGAGCGCCGTTTCGTCCCCATCCGCCATACGGCGGATCAAAGCGGCATCGGTAGCCTCGGATTCTGGGTGTCTGGAGGTCGTGGGCCACTCCGCGGCTCTCTCCCTGTGTACGCGCACGCAGGGCGAATGGATTTAATAAGAATTTCAGGAGCCGCTATCGCTCGGAGCGAGATTCTAACGTTTTTTCTTGAGCTAAGCGATATCAGCGCCGGCGGGGAAATGGACGGACGTTATCGGCTGGGTTCCAGTTTCCGAGTAGCAGACGACTGGTCCAAAACCCCTAGTCGGTCACTTCCCAGAGCGCCGCTTCGAAATTCTCGACGCCCACTGGGACCTGCCGATCAAGGACGTCGACCTCGACGCGCGGTGAGGGATTCCATCACGTACGTGAGTGAAGGAAGACCAAAACCCGCACCCTTAAAACCGAAGGGTACGGCACCCCGCCCGCGTCCGCGCCACCCGCCTGAAGAGCAGTGGCGAGTGCCCTGCTTCCGGCAGGGCCGGAATCTTCGATCGCAGGAGCGAGGCGGGAAGAAAAAGTCAGCCTGCTCGGCTCCGAATGACGGGCAAAAAAGAGGCCATGGCATTGATAAGCTACTTTCCCGCTTTGCAGGGGAACGCACGGGCCAAGGCGACGGAGGCATTGTAACGAGTGAGGCGATGCGCTTTTGCAGGATTGTCCGCGATGTATTTCTTGATGACGCGAATGGTCTGCATAGCGGTTACTCCACGAGGGATGCATACCATCCTGTCCTTTTGCGGCACGCCGAGCAGCTCGTCATGCACGGTGAAGCCATCGCGAAAGCCCTCCGCCCAGCCCAGACAGGCAGCGTCGTTACTGCTGTGGCCCGGATTGCTGCCCGCTTCCGAAGACGCGGGCGGGGCGAGCCCCGCCCCTACGCTCGCGCAAACGTTCATAAAATCGGTTCCGGACCTGCTGATGTCGGGTTGGTCCGTGGGCTGGTCGGGGGCGGTCTTTGAGTCGGCTCTTTGGGGGACACCTTTTTGTGGGCCAAAGGGGGGAGTTGAAGGAGGATTCAAGAAAACGGCAAGCAACGCAAGAAGAGAAACCAGACGCATGGCAGCCTCACCTTCGTGGCGCGATTCTACGTCGGATTGGAAGGAACGAGAAGGCGGGAGCTACTTCTTCTTGCGCGTGAAGTGAAAAACCATGGGTATGTCCTTGCCTTCTTCGCGCCAGGTCCACGTTTCCGTGATGTGATTGTTGTCTTCAAAGCGGATGACCAGGTGATGCTGATGCCCGGCCGAAGGGGATTTCAGGTTACCCGCACCTTGATAGTCGAAGCTGAGTTCTTTGACGTCAGCCGATGACGGTACGACGCGCATGCGCGGCTGATTGTTGGTCGGGCAATAATGCACCAGGGCGATGCCGTCGTCGTCCATGCTGTACAGCGTAATCATCTCGTCCATTCCAGAGGGCGAGAGCGTTTCCATCACTGCGGTTTTCGAAGCGAGCACTTGAAAGCTCGTTTTCGCCGGCATGCCGTGCTCGTCTTTTCCTTCCCATTCGCCGGCAAGCGACCGCAGTCTGTCAAACGCAGCTTCAGAGTTGGTTCGCGCCAGGAGAGGCGCGGCCGCAAATACAACGATCAGAAGTCCGGTAGCGAGATCAAGTCTTCTCATTCGATCCTCCCTGCGCGTATTTTGCTGATTCAGGTCTGCGAGAGCAGGCCAAACCCCTTTGTTTGTACTCTTTGACGGGACAGCAAACCAAAGGATAGCCAGATAGACAGGACCGTCGTTTCGCGGTATCGGTACAAACGCGAATGGAGTTCGAAGCGCGCAAAGAAGCTCGCAGAGCAACGATTAGGTGGGTTTTCAGGATGGCAGCTTTCCGCAATTTGGCGGGTTTGTAAGAGAGCGGGCTACAAATTGCGCGGACCTGTCGTGGCGGCAACTTCGATAATCGGGTTGGGCATGGAACGCATGGCGCGTACGAAAACTTCTACGATGGACCCGTCGAATTGTGCGTTAGCGCAACGTTCCAATTCGGCGAGCGCGTCAGTTGCGTTGCGCGCTTTCTTATACGTGCGGTCGCTGGTGATCGTGTCGTAGGCGTCAGCAATGGCGATGATGCGCGCGCCCAGCGGAATTTGTTCCCCAGCCATCGCCTCGGGATACCCGGAGCCATCGAAGAACTCGTGGTGGTGCAGCACCATTTCCCGGATCCGCGCCAGTGGAGTCAGGGGGTCGAGGATTTTCGCTCCAAACTGTACATGCGACTTCATCGTTTCCCATTCGTCCGGGTTTAGCGGACCGTTCTTGTTGAGAATGCTCTCGGGGATGCCTACCTTTCCGATGTCGTGAAGCACGGCGCCAAGCCGGATCTCTTCCACTTCCGCGTCGGTCATGCCCATGGCTTCCGCGATCACTGCGGAGTATGCGGAAACTTTCTGCGAGTGGCCCTGCGTGTAGTGATCTTTGGCGTCGATTGCAAACGCCAGCGAGGTCACCGTATCCAGCACCGTCTGCGGCAGCGCCTGCGGTCCTTGTGCCGGAGTCGCAGCCAGTTTTCCATTGTTAGGCTCGGTGGCCGCCAGTGATTCCGTGAACTGCGTCAGCCGCTGGTAAATTTCTTCAAAGGCCTCCGGACCTGTGGAGAAGAGCCGTTTCAGCGTGACGCCCAGATACGCTTCCAGGACGTCGCGCTTCCACTTCTTCGCTTCGTTTGGATCGAAGTGATCAGCAGTGGATACCGCGTTGCCGCCCTGATGCTTCGAAAGGTACATAGAAGCGTCGGCCACCTGGATAAGTTCCTGCGGGGAAGAGCCGTGCAGCGGGTAGCAAGCTATACCGAAGCTCGCGCTAATGTTCTTCTCGCGAAGCAGCGGATCCGCCGAAACCCACCCGCGAAGTTTGCTCGCCAGTTGCCTCGCGTGTTCCATGTTAGTTTCCGGCATCAGGATCACGAATTCGTCCCCGCCATACCGCGCCACCACGTCAGAGCGGCGGCAATTCGTTTCCAGGATGTGCCCCACTCGCTTGAGGACGAGGTCGCCCTCGAGGTGTCCATAAAAATCGTTCACGAATTTGAATCTGTCGAGGTCCATCAGAACCAGTGCAAAAGCTCTGCCGGCACGCGTCGAACGCTTCCATTCGGCGGAAAGCGCTTCCATGAAGAACCGGTGCGTCTTCACTCCCGTCAAACCGTCGGTGATCGCTTGTTCCTGAGCTTTCTGGAAAGACAGGGCGTTGTGCAGCGCCCCCGCGATCAGGTCTGCCAACGTGCGCAGCAGCAAGATTTCTTCTTCGGAAAAGTCGCCGAGCGAGGCGGACTCGATGTACAGAATGCCGTGGAGTTGTTCGGCATAAAATACAGGCAAGGCGATAGCTACGGCGGAATCAGCCAAGAGGGGCTTCAACGCGTTATCGGCTGCCGAAGCGGCGCGATAGATGGCTCTATGTCCGTTGCGCGCCACATGCCCGATCAGTCCCGCGCCCAGAGGAATGCGCTGGCCCAGCGTGCCGCGCCTCCGGCCCGCTTCCGCCTGAACCACGATTTCACGCGTGGCGTAGTCCAGCACTCCGATGCCGATGTGGTCGTAGGTGAGTCCAGCCTCCAGTTGCTCCGCGATTTTCGCCAGCATTTCGTCCGGATTCAGTGTGGCGATCGCGTTGCGCGAAATCGTGTTGAGCAGCGACAAATGCCGCGCCTTTGTGCGTTCTTCGTGAAACAGACGGGCGTTTTCGATGGCGATACTTGCCTCGCTGGCCAGCACGCGCAGCAGCTCCAGGTGTCCTTCGTCGAAGGCCCGCTCATGATCGGAATAAACGGCCATCGCGCCGATGGCATGATCGTAAGCCACCAGGGGCACGCCGCAGAAACAACCCTTGTCGCGCAGCGGGTCGACGCCCAGTTTCTTCACTTCCGCCACGTAATTTTCACGGATGAGCACGGGTTGCCGCGTTCGAATGATGTATTCCGTGATGTGGTTGCCCATCGGCCGAGCGCGCTTCGGCACTCGCGTGCCGTCAACCATCTCCACATCGAAGTGTAGTTCGTCCCGCAAGGCGTCGAGTTCCGCGATATAAAAATTCTCCACGTCGAAGAGCCGCCGCAGCTCTTCCCACACCTTGCGCATCAAGTCTTCTTTGTGGAGCGTAGAACTGAGCGCGCGCCCGATTTCGTTCAGCACGTGCAATTCTTCCGACCGCCGCGAAGTCTGCTGAATCAGGTAGCTGTTTTCCACCGCCATCCCGATCTGGTGACCGAGGGCCAGCAGTAACCGCAATTCCGCCGGTGTGAACCGCCGGCTGTCCGGCGTGCCAAGCAAGAGCACACCGAAGGCCTGCTCCTTGGCTTGCAGGCTGATCGCCACGACGCTGCGTAACCCTTGCGCCAGCGCTAGTTCGCGAAAACGCCGGATGGATTGTTCTTTCTCCAGAGCGGAAAGTGAATCATCTCGCAAGTCGCGGAATCCCAGCAGGCCCCCGAGCCGCGCGACCAGTCCAACCAAATAATCGTCCAGACCTTCATTCTGCGTCGAGCGGCAGAACTCATCGCTCAGTCCCACCGCAACCACCGATGTCGGTCCCTGCGTGTCCCCGTGATGCAGGAACAGAGCTCCGGCGGGCAGCCGCACCACGCCCAACACGCGGTCTAGCGCTTGCGAGAGCATCCTCTGAATTTCGCCCCCCACCAGGCTGGACGTCGCCAGGTTCAAATTCGAAAGCGCCAGCATGTTGCGCTCGACGCGCCTCTTCTCCTCCTCGTACAGCGCCATTACCATCAACATTGCCACGAACGCGCAAGGCGCCGCCGCCACGACTCTCATCCCCTCGCCCTGAAGTTCCGGCGCGGCCTGCAGATAATGCATCGAGAGCCATAGCACGCCCCACGACGCAAAAGAAATGCCCAACAACCGGTCGGCCAGCGTCTCTTGCCGCCGGCTCTCCTGCCAGAACACCACCGCAACTCCGACGTAGAGAAGCGAAGCGGGAATTACAACAGATACAGTGGATGGAGCGACGCCGTTGATCACCGCCCAAATCCCAAGCACGGCCCCTGCGACCCCAGCCGGAATCTTCCAGGGATTCTGGCGCGAATACAGTTGCGCTCCCAAGAAAAAAAGCATTCCTGAGAGTCCGTAGAGCAAATGATTCAGCGCGTTTTCGTACGGTGTTTCCCGTATCCATTGCCCGAGCGTCGGACCCAAATAGTTAAGTCCGAAGACTGTCCATCCCGCGGTCCAGAAGAGCAGGTAGGTCTGGCGCTTTATGCTGTAAATGTAGGCGAAAAAGCCCGCCACCAGAGTGGTGGCGATCAGCAGCGACAGCGAAATGAAACTCTGATGAATCAAGACCACATTCGATTCTCCGTCCGCATTGCAGACGGTCTGCGCTCAAGACACTGGCCCGGCGTTCATCGTGTACTGCTGAATAAGCGCAACTACCTCGACCACACGAAAGCACAATCGTGCGGCGACGCTGGGAGGTCGCGCCGATACGGAAAACAAAGTACTTGCGATTATGGATGATGGGATTTTCAGGAAGCAAGTGTACCGCAGTACTGGTTGCCAAAGAGACAGCATCTTCGGGGTAACCAATTAACGGAAAGAGAGGATACCGCGCTACTCTTCTCCCCCGAGCTTGGCCCATTGTTGGACGGCCAGAAACGCTTTCGGTACACTGAACGTTTGAATCTCGTTAAAAAGCCGCTTCCAGCGCTGACGACATAGACCATGACTGAAATCATCAAAAAGGCAGCACCCGTGCGCGTGCGATTTGCCCCGTCTCCCACCGGTTATTTGCACGTCGGAGGCGCTCGCACCGCTCTCTTCAATTGGCTGTTTGCCCGCGGCCAGGGCGGCGTCATGATTCTCCGCATCGAGGATACCGACGCCGAGCGCAACAAGCCCGAGCTCGTCCAGGGCATCCTGGACGGTTTGCAATGGCTGGGTGTGGACTGGAACGAGGGCCCGTTCTACCAATCGCAGCGAACCGAATTGTATCGCAACGCCGCGAAAAAATGTCTTTCGAATGGCGCCGCCTTCCTCTGCTACTGCCCCGCGGAAAAATATGCCGGCGGCGACTACGCCGAACCCGCCCAGGACGAAGAGCCTAAAGGCGCCGGGCCGCGCCGCATCACGCGTTGCTCCTGCCGCGACGGGAAGCCCTCAACGCCCGGGGTGAAGCCCGCCATACGCTTCAAGGTTCCTCTCGGCGGCACGACAAAATTCTTTGACGCCGTTTTCGGCGAGCGCGAGTTCTCGAACGACGAAATCGAAGACTTCGTTCTTCTGCGCTCCGGCAAAGGCGACGAGGAATTCGGCCAGTCCATGTATCAGCTCGGCGTCGTTGTCGACGACATGGACATGCGCATCACCCACGTGATTCGCGGCGCCGATCACATTTCGAACACGCCAAAGCAAGTGCTGCTTTATCGCGCACTGGGCGCGGAGCCGCCCATTTTCGCCCACGTTCCGCTGATTCTTGGTGCGGACAAGTCCCGCCTTTCGAAACGCCATGGCGCCACCGACGTGAATATGTACCGCACGGAAGGATTCCTCGCCGAAGCGTTCCGCAATTTCCTGGCCCTGCTCGGCTGGTCACCCGGGGGCGACGAAGAATTCATTCGAACGCAGGACCTGATCCAGAAATTCTCGCTCGAAGGCGTAAGCCGCACCAACGCCGTTTTCGATCGCCCGAAGCTGGAGTGGTTCAACACACAGTATCTGCAAAAGCTCCCCATCGAGGAGTTGCTGTCCGAAGTTGAAACGGAATTGAAGCGCAGTGGCCTCTGGAAACCGGAGTGGGGGGCGGGTGCCGCTCCCGATCCCGATGGACGGGATCACGCGTGGTTTTCAAAAACCGTGGATCTTCTCCGTTCGCGAGTCCGCCTGCTGCCGGATTTTTCTACCTGGTCGCGCGCGTTTTTCAGCGACGATTTCACGCGCGATCCCGCAGCCAAGGAAAAATTCTGGAAAGATACGAAAGTTCCGGAGTTGCTCGCAAGACTTGCCGATGTGCTGGACAAACTTCCGGAATGGAATCACGACGCCTGCAACCACGCCTCGCGGGCCGTGGCCGAAGCCGCTGGCGTCAAAGCCGGCCTGCTGATCAACGCCACGCGCGTCGCCATCGTCGGCCAGGCTGTGGCCCCGCCGCTCTTTGACACCATGGTCGTGCTCGGCCAGCATCGCGTCGTCCGCCGCTTGCGTGTCGCGGTCGCCACTTTCGGCAAAGCCCAGCAAGCCGCTGAATAATCTAGGGAACTGTCATTCTGAGCGCCCTGATTCCGATGGGATGTGGAGGATCTCAACTTCAATGCGATCGCAGAAAGCTCACCATTGAGAACCTTCGGCCCCGGAAAAAAACGCTGCGGCCTCAGGATGACAATTCCCTGTGCGATTTATTTGTTGGCAAAAATCTCCGCATGGGCGGGCTTGGATGCAGCGGCTGAGGCGGCGACGTTAATCGTGGCTTCTAGGGGGATCGTGACCGGAGGCAGACAAATCTCCGTGCTGCAGGCCTGGTAGCGCAGCTTCAACAGAATGTGCTGTTCGCCGAGCGCGGCGCTCGCCAGCGTGGTGATGGGCATGAGAAGAACGACGGTGTCCTGGTAGACGTTCAACGGTTTCTTGGAAAACGTGAAGTGTTCGAGTTTGCCTTTGGGATAAACCACTTCGCCGTTGTTGAATCCGGCGGGCAGTTCGGCCTTCAGGTCGGTGGCAATCAGGTATTCTTCGGATTTTTCCCGCGCGTTAACGTGGAACCCCGGGCGAATCTTCATCACCACGGCGATCTGGAAAGCGCTGCCGCGCCCCGCGGGGTCGAGCGAAGCGTAGATTTCCGGCTTCACCACGTCGCGGCCGGAGGGAACCTGCGAACTTGCCGAGGGCTGGATCGTCACGCCCAGCGCGAGAATGACCGCGCAGGAAATCGCAGCAGCGGATTTCACAGCGTCACCTGCTCACCGATCTGTTGGGAGACGACGCGGCTCATCACCGCGTGAAGGTCTTCGCCGGTCTTTTCATGCACGAATGCGTTTCGAGCCACGTTCCAGCCGAGCTTAAAGCTGGTGGAAAGCGCGGAGATCCAGATTTCCCGCACCGGTGTGTTCGGTGAAACCACGAATTTGGCCTCTTCCGGCTCCTCGAAGATCACTTCGAGCTTTCCCGATTCGCCTTCGACGTCGAAGCCATGCTCGTCGCCCAGCGTGAGAAGGCGTTTCTTAAGGTCCTCGAAGGCCGCGTCTGCTTTCCGTTGAAAGTCTTTTTCATCCAGCATGTATTTAGCGTACATGAAGACAGCGATTCGTGGGTAGTGCGTCCAGAAGGAATCTCGTCCACAAACGGCTTGCGTATTCCACTGCCACCTTCCCTCCCAGAAAGCCCCACTGCGCCATCTTGCTGAGCGTGACGCCCTCTAAACCGCCCAATTTTCGAGCTTCAGGCCGCGCACGCTGCGGAACTCCCGCTCGTTATCGGTGACAACCGTCAATTCCGCTGCTCTTGCATGTGCCGCAATCCACAGATCGTTATTTCCGATCATCTGGCCTCTGCGTTCCAGCTCTGCACGAATTGCTCCATAAGCCGCTGCCGCCGCCTCCGGCAACGCCAGTACTGGCAGCCATCGCGCAAGCTCCTGCAATTGCAGGAGAACCGTCGTGCGGTGCGCGCTCTTCTCCGCTCCATATAACAATTCGCCAAATGTAATCACCGAGAGCACTGCTTCTCCCGGCGTGAGAGCGTTGAAACGCCGCAGTACCGTCTGCGGCTTTTTCTGCCTGATGTAAATGCAGATGTTGGTGTCGAGGAGGAACCGAGGCTCCATCACAGCCCTCTACGCTTCTGCGGTTTGTCCTTTTCCCGGCCGGGAAGTATCAGATCTTCTGGCAGCGCCGCCAGTAGGTCGAAGGCGCGCCCCATCGTTCCGATCTTTTCCCGCAAAACGATCTCATCGCCTCTCCGGGAAATCTCCACTTCTTTGCTCTTCAATCGGAACTGCTTCGGCAAACGCACCGCCTGGCTGTTCCCAGACTTGAACACTTTCGCTGTGGCCACGTTCAATCCTTTCCCGATGTATATACGTCAAGTATACACATTTCTGGCAATCCAGTATAGATGGGAACTTCCGCCGGTCCTTTCTCCACTTTTCCTCCGATTGCCTAAAATCCTGCGCCTACCCCACCCAATCACGGGATTACGTGTCCTTGATTTCGCGGAGGCGGCCGCTGGTCACGTCATAGACGAAGCCGCGGATGGCCACCTCCTTGGGAATCCAAGGGTGCGTGCGCAGCTTCTGCAGCTGGTGGCGGACGTTTTCTTCGATGTTCTGGAAAGCATAGAAGAAGGCAGGAGAGATGGCGGCGGTTCCGGCGCGATTCTGGATTCTGGTACGCAAATCCTGTTCGGTGGTGTGCATCAAGCCGCAATCGGTGTGGTTGATGACCATGATTTCTTCAGTGCCCAGCAAGTAATGCGAGACCACCAGGGAACGCAAGGAGTCGTCCGTGACGATGCCACCGGCGTTACGGATGATGTGCGCGTCACCGGTTTTCAGGCCGAGCGTGCGAATCGAGAGCCGCGTATCCATGCAGGTGAGGACAGCGAGCTTGCGCTCCGGCCGCGGCGTGAGTTTGCGCAGTTCGTGCGTGCGCGAATAGATTTCGTTTGCTGCGAGGACTTCATCAATCACGCTCATAGGAGGGAGAGTATACCCACTCTCTTAGAGTTGGGATTCGATGGCTTTGGTGATTTCTTCGTAGCTGATGAGGCCTTGGATTTTCTTGATGACCTTGCCATCCTGGGAGATGAGAAAGCTGGTGGGATAGCCGAGCAGGCCACCGAACTTGTCGGCCACGGCGTCATTGCCGAGCAAGATCGGATAATTCATCAGCAGATTCTGACCGTTCACGTTAAAGCGTTCCTTGGCCACGAAGGGGGCGACGGCGCTTTTGCCTTCGTCATCCACGTCGACGCCAAGAACGGTGAAGCCCCTGGATTCGTACTTCTGCTGCATTTCAATCAACCAGGGAATCTCGACCTGGCAGGGTTCACACCAGGTGGCCCAGAAATTGACAAGCACGACTTTGCCTCTGTACTGGCTCAAGGGGACGTCCTTGTCATCGAGACCCTTGAAGGTGACATTGGGGGCGGGAGTGCCGGCGATGCTTTCAGTCTTGACCGTGTTGCCGACGCCTTTGGCTTTAACGCGCGTGGCCTTGTCCGCGTAGATGGTGGCGCCGACAAGTACGAGCACGGTGCCGATGATCAAGAGAACCTTTTTCATATTCGTTGGCCTGAATTTGTCAGGCGCACTCCCCTAGAGTGAAAAGCGATTTAGAAACGTCAGTTTGCCGGAGAGCCAGGTCAGTTTGTTGACGAAGACCAGGCCGCCGACGAACAACAGCAAAGCGCCGCTGAACAGCTCGACGGCGTGCAGATACTTTCTGAAATTCTTGTAAAAGGCCATGAACTGGCTGATGCCGAGCGCGGTCAAGAGAAACGGGATCGCGAGGCCGGCGGAATAGACCGCGAGGAGCAGGACCCCGCGCGCGATGGTATCGCTGGCGGCGGCAAGTGCGAGCACGGTGGCGAGGATAGGGCCGATGCAGGGCGTCCAACCGAAGGCGAATGCGAATCCGAGCAGGAAGCCGCTCCAGATGCCGGGTTGCGCGACGTTGCTGCGAAGATGGACATCGCGATTGAGCCAGCGCGCCATCGCGGGGCCAAAAAACCCGATGAGCGAAAGCGAAAAAAAGTGAGAAGCGCCAAGACCGAGGAAAAGCGGCGCGTGGCGGAAAAGTGCGGCAACACCGAGAGCGACGAGAAGGACGCCGAGAATGATGCCGGCGCGGAGATTGAGCTTGATGAGCGCGCCGATAAGATGAAGGCCAAAGAGCAGGATGAGTGCTCCGGCAACGGGAGCGAGAAGGGAACGGTTCTGGCGTAGGAAGGAACCGACGGCGCTGGCGGATGCGCCGAAAGAAATGAAGACAACGGAAAAACCGGCGACAAAAGCGAGAGCGGAAGCAAAGAGGCCAGAGCGAGGCAGCTCCCCAGCGCGGAGCTGTTCCATGCCGATGCCAGAGAGCATGGAAATGTAACCGGGAACGAGCGGCAAAACGCAAGGCGAGAGAAACGAAACCAGCCCGGCGAGAAAAGCCCCTGCAAGAGAAACATCGGTCATATTTGAATCATACCTTCAATACGCATAATCCCGTAATTCCTGGAAGTATTCCCGCAGTTGGTTTCAGCACCCTCCATTAGACGCGCATCCGATGAAAAAGAGACAAGACCCAAGCCACAAACGAACGGGCGACAGATGGAAGATTCGGCTGGCAGCTGAGAAGGAGCCGGTGGTACCGGCCGATTTATAACGGGCTGTGGGCAAAGGACTTACCGGAGATGGAATTGGGAAGAACAGTTGCGAGGGGAGAGGAGGGCGCGGTCTTGGCATCCGGCAGGTGAATGATGCAATGGACGCCGAACAAAGTGACGCTTCTGCGGGTGGCGGTGGGATTTGCGGCCGTGTGCCTGTTTGGGCGAGGCGCATGGGCGAACCTGGCGGCAGTAGCGCTGACGGTGGCGGCGATCGCGCTGGATGCGCTGGACGGGCATATCGCCCGGAAGAAAAAAATGGCGACGCCGGTGGGCGCGCAATTGGACATTCTTGGCGACCGGATGATTGAAAACGTGTACTTCACTTATTTCGCGGTAGTGGGGATGGTGTCGCTGTGGCTGCCAGTGCTGTTTTTTGCGCGCGGGGCGGCGACGGATTTTTTGCGCGGGTTGGCGATGAAAGCGGGACATTCCGGCTGGGCTTCGAATGCGATGGTGGAAACGTGGTGGGGACGGGCGCTGGTGGCGTCGCGGTGGAGCCGGGGATTGTACGCCGCGATGAAATGTTTGTGTTTTTGTTATTTGGGAATGGAGCTGGCTCTTACGCGCGGGCCGGTGGTGCTACCGGGTGAGCTTAGCGGGGATGTACACGGGATGATTCGAACGGGCGCGCAAACGCTCGTTTGGATGACGGCGGCATTTTGTGTCGTGCGCGGATTGCCAGTGCTGGTGGAAGGATGGAAATACTTTGCGGGAAGCATGGGGCCGCGGGGCGGTGGAAAAAGCGCGATGCGGGAGGCGGCGTGATGAGGGAGGTAAAGGAAATTAACGAAGTAAAGGAGGTAAAGGAAAAGAACGGCGAGGTCGCCGCGTTCTTTGATTTGGATAGGACGCTCGTGGAGCCGCCGTCGTTGGAGCGGAGGTTCATTCGAATGTTGCGATACCGGCGAGCGATTCCGGTGAGAAATTATTTCTTGTGGTTGAGGGAAGCAGTGCGGTTGTTGCCGCGCGGGATCAATACGGTGCTGCACGGGAACAAACTGTACTTGCGGGGAGTGCAAAGTTTTGACGAGCGCGGCGGGACAGACCATACGGTCTTTCCCGGGCACAAGAGCGGCCACCAGGCCGAGGGACAGGCGTCGGCTCTTTCTTCAGGAAGGGCGAAGCACAATCCACGACTGCCTGTCCCGGCTTTTTTTGAAGAGGGAGTGGAGAAGGTGGCATGGCATGCGCGGCAAGAGCACGCCATTGTGCTGGTAAGCGGAACGCTGGAACCGCTAGCGTCAGCGGTGGCGCTTGCATTGGTCCTGCGGCTGGCGGTTAGGGGGATCGCGTCTTCGATTGGCATATACGCGACGCGGCTAGAGGAAGCCGAAGGCAAGTGGACAGGACGCGTCGTGGGCGAGGCGATGTTCGGCGAGGCGAAAGCGCACGCCGTGAGGCGTTTCGCTGCCGAAGCGAAGCTGGATTTGACGAAATCCTATGCCTACGGAGACAGTGCAAATGACCAATGGCTGCTGGCGGCCGTTGGGAATCCTGCGGCGGTGAATCCTTCACGGAGGCTCGCGCGACTCGCGAAAAATCGAGGCTGGCCGGTGCTGCATTGGGGGGAAGAAAGAATCTCAACGCTGAGGCACAAAGACCCCAGAGAAAGAGAGGAACAGAAGAAAAGAAAGCAAACGAACGATTCTGTGATGCGAGAGGGCTCGCGAGAATCCAATGCACAACTAGGGCATGCGGAGCGATGGATATGAGCGACGGCCAGCGGCGCAATTGCCTGGGTAGCGATGGGGTGATCGCGTGGAGCCCTCCAGCGGAGCGGTTGGGAATCGCGGCCTTGGTCGCTCAGGAATTCACGGCGGCGTGGACTGCTTGCGGGGCGTTCGAATGGGTGGCGGTGGGATATTTGGGGTTTTCGTGCGCTTTAATCGTGATGTTCGCGGGGAATCTTGCACATCCGCTGAGATTGATCGGGGTGCAGGCATTGGTTGCGGCGATGATTTTGATATTGTCCCGCAGGGCAGCGCGAGTTGCGGAGCAAGCGGAGTGGCGAGGCGAAACGTTTTCTTCGAAGTTCTGGCGCTTCTGGCGGCACTGGTATCCGCATCTGTTTTTTCTGTTTTGTTTTGAGGAGATGGGAAAGCTGGTGCACCTGGTTTCGCCGGGTTGGCAGGACGCAAAGTTGATGGCCTTCGACCACTGGCTGACGGGCGTGAATCCTTCACTGTGGTTGGAGCAGTTCGCGCATCCGGCGCTGAACGAATTCATGCAGTTTGCTTACTTCACCTACTTTCTTTATTTGCTGGTGCTCGGCGGGATTCTCTATTACCGGCACGATTGGCAGGGCTACTGGTCGGTGATGAGCTGTTCGGCGATCGGCTATGTGCTCGGCTACTTCGTGGCAATGCTGTTTCCGGTACAGAGCCCGTGGTTTAACATGGCGGGAATGTGGCATGGAGAGCTGGCGGGCGGGCCGTTCACCGCGCTGATCAACTTGATTGAAAAGCTCGGGAGAGTACACGGAGCGGCATTTCCTTCGCAGCACGTAGCGGGAGCGGTTGCGGCGCTCCTGGGGGCGTGGCGGCACCGCCGATGGCTCTTCTGGGTATTCCTGCCGCTAGTGGCGTGCATGTGCGTTTCGACAGTGTACGTTCGAAATCATTATGTCGCGGATGTGTTCGGAGGGATGGTGACGGGGACGCTGGGGTATGTAATCGGCAGATGGGTAATGAAAACGCGAGGTGCAGTGGCGACGGAAGCGCACTAGAGTTCCGGACGGCGAAGTTGAGGATGGGCGCGCTCGAACGCGTGAGCGATGCGGAGGAGAAGTAACTCGTCGGTGACAGCGCCGATCAGTTGTAGGCCCGCGGGCAAACCTTCGGGGGTGAAGCCGCAGGGAATCGAAATGGCGGGAAGGCCGCCGAGATTGGCGGGGCGATTCAAACGGAGGAACAAGGCTCGCGTAGGGTGATTCGTGCCGGAGACAGGAGTCGTCTCCTCTCCGATTGCCGGAGCCGCGATGGGTGTGGTTGGAACGACTAGGGCGTCCAGATTCGCCTCGGCCATCGCCGCATGGAAGCATGCGATGAAAGATTCTCGTAGCTCCAAGGCCTTCAGATAGGTTGTGGCGGAAACTTTGGCGCCGAGTTCGATGCGGGTGCGAATATCTTCCCCGTAGCCAGCGGCGTGAGAAGGAAACCACCCGGCTTGCTGGTGGTAATGAGTAGCCTCGGCCCAGGCGATCTGATTTCCGGCGTCTTCGGTTTCGTGAAGTAAAGGGATGGAGACCTGCTTCAGATTTGCTCCCAGTTTTCGGAAGAAACGCAGGGCTTCATCGAAGGCATATTCCACGTCCGGCGAAACAATCTTGAAGAAAAAATCCTTTGGCAGGCCCAGACGAAAACGACGGAAGGAAGTTCGCATTGCGCCTCGCAAACGCGCTTCGTTCTTGCCGCGCTCGAAAATGGGATCGAGCAGCAGCGCGGTGTCCGCGACGGTGCGAGCCAATGGCCCGACGCAATCGAGGCGGGGCGAGAGCGGAAGGATTCCTTCCACAGAAACGCGGCCGAATGTTGGTTTTAGGCCGACGATGCCGCAGAGAGCAGCGGGGATGCGAATGGAGCCGCCGGTGTCCGTGCCGATGGAGCCATAGGAGAGGGCAGCGGCGACGGCTGCGGCGGAGCCCCCGCTTGAGCCACCAGGGATTCGAGATAAGTCCCAAGGATTGCGGACTGGGCCGAAGTGGGGATTGTTGGAAGTGACGCCGTAGGCGAACTCGTGCAGGTTGGTCTTGCCGAGAATCACCGCACCGGCCTCTTTAAGTTGTGTAACGACTCGGGCGTCGTGGGCCGGAATGAAATCCCTCAGGATTCTTGAGCCCGCGGTGGTTCGAATGCCTTCCGTATAAATGTTGTCTTTCAGCGAGATGGGGATGCCGTGGAGCGGGCCGCGGTCGCGGCGCCTTTTGCGGCCGCGGGGAGAGAATAGTTCGCGTTCGGCTTTTTTGGCTTTGGTTAGGGCGAGATCAGCGGAAACTGTAATGTAGGCGTTGAGCTTGGGATTGAGCTGCTCGATGCGGGCGAGCATGAGTTTGGTGAGCTCGACAGGGGAGAGCTTGCCCTTGCGGAAGAGTTTTCCGATTTCTTTTATGGAGGCGAAGGCCAGATCGGTGTCGTTCATCGGATTCACATTAAAACACAGGCGAAGAGAGTTCAGGAAAACAGCGGGGAAGAATCGTAAGGGCAAGGAAAGAATGAGAGCTAGTTCCAGACCCAGGTTGCGCGCCGCAGCTGTTGAGATCCTTCGGACATCCTCAACGGATGTCCTCAGGATGACACTCAAACAGTGAATGCCGACCACTAATAAATCTTTTCCTGACGGCGGAGATTTCCGAAGTTGCCGATATTGGCAATGATGAAGGCGAGGCGGAATTGATTCTCGTTGCGGACCTGGCCGAGAGCAATCCGGCGATATTCCACAGCGAGGCCGCAGCAACCTCCGTTGTAGCTGACCTGCGCAAGCTGATTCTGCAACACGCCATTGGTAATGTCGTAGCTGACTCCGGCGGCAGCGTTGAAGCCTTTGCGATTCAAGCTGCCGTATCCGAAGAGGGTGCGGACTTGATTGGAGAGCGGCTGCAGGATGGGGTTTGCTTGCAGGCGAAAATGAGCCACGGTGAAATAGAATTCGCTGTATGGCTTTACCTTGAAAAGCGTGCCGATGGTGCTGATTTTCGCGAGGTTGGGATCGTATTCGAGGATTTGTTCGGTGTCGAAGCGGCCACCCGGTGTGATTTTGAAATCGCTGACGATAGGCGACCAGTGGACGGGGCCGGTAGCAAATGCAAAGGGTGTGATGGAATTCAGGGCCTGAAAGACGTTGCGCACCCCGGGAAGAGCGGCGCCTCCAAAGGTGGGATCGAAAAAGTGTTTCTGAAAAATGCTCCAGGAGACGAGCTCCTGTGGCTGATCGTCGCCTTCCTTGAGGAACAGCCTTTGCGTGAAGCCGTATTGAACTTCATTGGTATCGGTGAGGGTAGCGTCGGAATCGAAGCGGATGAAGTCGGCGAAATTGTTGACGCCGGTGACGTACCGGTAGGTAATGGCAGGTTCGATGGTGTGCTTGTAGCGCCGGCGGGCCTTGTCTTTTTTCAGGGACGTGCGGTCGAAGAAGCGCTCAAGTGTGGGCGGGCGGAGATCTATAGTGAATTCTCCCGTGTTGCGCGTGATGGACGCGCCGCTTAGAAGACCGGCAGAATTGAGGGAATCGCCGTAACGGGTAGTGCGGAAGGCCGCGGAACTGGTTAGGCCGAGCCACGGGCCGAAGTGCAGCGGAATGGTCACGCGCGGCGCGAATTCGTAGCGATCGACGAAATTGGGAGTTTGGATATTTGGATCGTCGCGGTAGACGACGTCAGCGAAGGAGTCGAAGCTGAAATAAACGGGCAGGCTGTGCCACGGAGCTTGTTCGACGGAGCCGAACCGCGCTTCTGGCAGATTGCGAAGGGTGACGCTGGTCGCCGGGATGGCGGGAGTCGTGGGAGCCGCGAGGACCGGGAGCGTGAGGAAGCTCTTATCGTTGAGACCAGCGAAATTGAGACTGAATCCGTTGAAATTCTTGGTGAGAAAGACCGCGGTTCTAACTTCGGAGTTTGTGGCTTCGCCAAAGGTGTCAGAAAAAGCCAGACGGAACGTGAGCGAGGAAAGCTGGTTGTAGTCCGTGACAAACCGCCAGCCGCCGGGAAGCAGGGATTGGATTTCGAGACGCTGCTCCTGGCCGCCCTGGGGACTCCGAGTGCCGTCGGGGTTCAAGAGGCCGCGGTCTTGCACGCCAAAGTAGGTGTACACAATCGATGTGTTTTCGAAAGGCTTGGCGCGAAACGAACCGCGTTCAAGAACACCACGGCGGCTCAAGTACTGTGCGCCCAGGGTGGCGTCCCACCAGGGCTTGGGGGCCCAATAGAATCCGTCGCCGGCGATGAAGCCCTTGCGGGAGCTCTGGCCGATATCGGGGATGAGGAAGCCGCTCTGGCGGACTTTGCGGCCAGCGGGAGCTGTGGCATAGGGAAGCCAGATGAGCGGCACGCGGAAAAGACGGAAGTTGGCGCTGACGAGAGCTACAGTCTTATCAAGACGAATACGCGCGTGAGGAGCGTAGAACTGCCACTTGGGATGCCGGGGATCGCAGACGGTGATCCAGGCGCTGTGAACGAGATAAACGTCGCCGGCGAACCGCTCGACATCCCTAGCTTCAAAATAGAGTGGATTGTCGGAAATCAGGACCGTGGGATTGGGCCGGCGTTCAATTTTTACGGTGCCGTGGACGTTGTGAAAAAGACCATGGCCGGTGCTGACGTTGTAATGAGCTTCATCGGCTTCCAAGTGTTCGTTGTTGTAGTCGAGCAGAACGTGGCCGGTGGCGACAGATTCATAAGTCTTGCTGTTGTATTCGACGTGATCGGCGCGAAGGCGAGTGTCGCCATAGTGTATGTCCACATCGCCGTCTGCCGATATAACGTCGCCCTTGCGGCTCTGCGTTTTCGCCTCAAGGGCGGCAACGCCGCCTTTGCCAGAGGGCAAACGAGTCTGCTGAGCGGAAGCGCTTCGTGGCGAAAGGGCGGCCAGCATGGCGAGAAGCGCCGCCAAAAAAAGAAGTCGACGGGGTGCGGCGAGAGTCCGCGCATGAGGATGACGATTCACGAAGGGCATGCAGTCAATGAGAGCAGCGGGATAGCCTAGCATGGGGTCGCAGGGATTTGAAGGCAATGGAGGGTGGCGAGTTGCATCAGGGACAGGCGGTGCGGCGGGGCTTCCTTTGATTGTAACGGGGTTGGATGCCGGTGCGTCTTTCTTTGCACGGGGTGGGTTGGCCCTTCCAAAAACAAAATGATGCGTGATGCGAGCAGGCGGGAGTAACATGCCGGGCCTTGCGCACAGGGGGATGGAGATGAAGCTTATGCGGAATGCTCTTCGGATGAGTCTGGCTTGCGCGGTTTTAGCCGGCTGGTTCAGTGTGAAGGCTCTGGGAGCGCCCGACCAGCCAAATACCACCGACAAGTTGAAGAACTTGGAATTTCGCGAGATCGGGCCCGCAACGATGGGCGGACGCATTGATGATTTCGCGGTGGAGGAGGGCAATCCGGATATCGTGTTTGTGGGAACGGCATCGGGCGGCGTGTGGAAGACGACGAATAATGGCACGACGTGGGAGCCGGTGTTCGACAAGGAAACCGTGTCCACGATTGGAGACATTGCGATTGCGCCGTCGGATCCTTCGGTGGTGTGGGTTGGAACTGGTGAGCCGAACAATCGGCAGAGCTCGTCGTGGGGCGACGGCGCGTACAAATCATTGGATGGCGGGAAAACCTGGAAAAAGATGGGACTGGAGGCGACGCGGCACATCGGGCGGATCGTGATTCACCCGAAGAACCCCGACGTGGTGTACGTTGCGGCGCTGGGCCGGCTGTGGGGAGCGAATCCCGATCGGGGTGTTTACAAGACAACGGACGGGGGAAAGACATGGTCGCAGGTGCTGAAGATTAATAACGATACCGGCGTGAGCGACATTGCGATGGACCCAGAGAGCCCAGATACCCTGTATGCCGCAGCTTACGAGCGGAGGCGGACGCCTTACGGATTTAATGGCGGCGGGCCCGACAGCGCGATTTACAAGACCACCGACGGCGGCGCGAACTGGAAGAAATTGACGAAGGGACTGCCGTACGAAAATGGCGGAGAGACCGGACGCATCGGGCTGGACATTTATCGCAAGGACTCGAACATTGTTTACGCCGTCGTGCAACACGAGAAGGGCGGAACTTTCCGCAGCGAAGATAAGGGCGAGACGTGGAGGAAGATGGGCGACACGAATCCGCGGCCGTCGTACTACAGCCAGATTCGAATTGATCCCAATAACGATTTGCGGATCTGGGAGTTGGGCGCGCCAATGTTTTATTCCGAGGATGGAGCAAAAACTTTCTCGACGCAGCGTGTGAAAGGAATCCACGGGGATTTTCACGCCATGTGGATCGATCCGACGGATTCGAGCCGCATGATCGCAGGGTCGGACGGCGGGATTCACTGGAGCTACGACGCGGGGAAGTCGTGGGACTTCGTCAACACCATCGCCATCGGGCAGTTTTATGAAGTGGGGCTGGACAACGACAAGCCGTATCACATCTGCGGCGGTTTGCAGGACAACGGTAGCTGGTGCGGGCCGAGCCAGACCACGACGCGCGATGGCATCGTGAATGACGACTGGCAGGTGATTCACGGCGGCGACGGATTTTATGCGGCGGTCGATCCGGTGGAATCGTGGATCGTTTATACGGAGTCGCAGGACGGTTATATCGACCGGCGCGATTTGCGGACGGGACAACAGCGATCGATCCGGCCGGAGGCGAAGGCCAGCGAGCCACATTACCGGTTCCAGTGGAATTCGCCGGTGGCGATTTCGATTCACGACCACAATACGATTTATTACGGCGGAAATTATTTATTCAAGTCGACAGACCGCGGTGACGACTGGACGCGGCTGGGCGGTGATCTGACAACGGGCGTGGACCGCAACAAGTTGCAGATCTTCGGGAAGACGCCGGACAAGAGCACCTTGTCGCGGCACGACGGCGTGCAAGAATATCCCACGATTACGACGCTGAGCGAATCACCGTTGACGGCCAACGTGCTGTGGGTGGGAACGGATGACGGCAACGTGCAGGTGACGCGCGACGGAGGGAAGACCTGGAAGAACGTAGCTGGAAAAGTGCCCGGAGTTCCCAAAGGAACATACGTGAGCCGAGTCGTGGCGTCTAAGACGGGTGAAGGAGCGGCGCTGCTGGCGTTCGACGGGCATCGCGGAGACGATTACAACATTTACATTTTTGCGACGAATGATTACGGCGAGAGCTGGAAGGCAATGCGCAACGGGATTCCAGATTCGGCCGGCACGGTGCACGTGGTGCGCGAGCATCCGCGAAATACGAACCTGCTGTTTGCCGGGACGGAGTTTGGATTGTGGGTGTCCTGGGACCGCGGCGCGAACTGGACGGCGCTGAAGAATAATTTTCCAACCGTGCCCGTGGATGACATCGAGATTCAGGCGCGGGAAAACGATCTGGTGCTGGCGACACATGGACGGTCGATCTGGCTTTTTGACGACCTGACGCCGATCGAGAAAATGGACGCGAGGGTGGTGGCATCAGCGCTGACGTTTTTCCCCCCGAGGACGGCGACTACCTGGTACCTGCGAAATCGCCAGTGGAGCGCAGGGCAGAAAATGTTCACAGGGAAAAACCCGGCTTACGGGGCGATTTTGAATTACTACCTGAAGGAAGCAGTGCCGGCGGAAGCTCCGAAGAAGGATAAAGACGACAAAGAGAAAAAAGAGGCCGCGGACGACAAGGGTAAAGCAGACGACGCTAAGAAAGATGGCAAAGTAAAGATCAGTGTGATGGACAAGGATGGGAAGCTGGTGCGCGAATTCGATGGGCCGGGAGCGGCAGGCGTAAACCGCACGAACTGGGATTTGCGATCGACCGCGCCCGCGGAGCCGACACCGGAACAACAAGAAGCGATCGCGGCCGGATATGGGTTCGGGCCGCGGGGGCCGCTGGTGGATCCCGGCGAATACACCATCAAGATCAAAGCGGGCGACAAGGAAGCCACTCAAAAAGTGGTGGTTGAAGACGACGCGCGGATCACGATTTCAGGGGCGGATCGGGCGGCGAGGCGCGCTGTGATCGAGCAGGTCTATGCGCTCGCCAAAACGACGGACAAGGATCGCACTACGATCGAAGGGATCCAGACGGCGCTCAAGACGGCGCGGGAGCAGTGGAAGAAAGACGCAGAAAAGCCTAATGCGACGAAGATCCCCGAGGACATCGTGAAAGCAGCGGACGAGCTGCAGAAGAAAGTGGATGCGGTGGCGGAGAAGTTTGTGCGCGAGCGGGAAGGGCTGGGGAACGCGGGGCCGCCGTTCGAATGGAAACCGGAACCGCTGCCGAACCAGGCGCAGGAGCTACTTAGCGCTTTGGATGGATTTTCTGCCGCGCCGGACGGGCAGCAAAAAGAGAAGCTGGCGGAGCTGACGCCCCTGGTGAGCGATGCTTCGGCGCAGGTGAAGAAAATTGCGGAGGAGGAACTGCCAGCGCTGAACAAGAAAATGAACGACGCGGGGATTCCTCACATCGTTCCCGCGCCGCCGCAGGGGCGAGGCGCGCGCGGAGGAGAAGAGGAAGAGGAGCCGTAAGGCGGAGTTTTGGTGCGGTTTTGGATTACGCCGTTTTCTTGAAGCTGCTGGTCTGCATGGGTTAAAACCTGTGCTACTGAGACTTTTGCGAGCGGGGCGCGTCTAAAGGGCAGATACGAGTGTGTCATCTGGTTAGCCATGGGCCAGAGCAAAAAAACTGGAGCCGCTGTGGTTCTGGAACAATTACGACGCTCCGAAGGCGGGCGACCCGCTGAGTTACGGCCAGACGGTGCAACCCTAAGAGGCGGCCCGGACGCAGACGAAACAGGGGCGCAAAATGCTACGTCCATTCCCTGCTTCAGAAAATAGAACGGCGCTAGTTATTGCTTTGCGGGCGCTTTTTCCTGGGTGGAGCGGTACCACTCGAAAGTACGGCTCAGCCCTTCTTCAAAACTGACCTGGGGATCGTACCCAAGGAGTTCTTTAGCCTGGGTGATATCAGCCTGGGAATCGCGTATATCGCCGTCGCGCGGCGGTTCCTGTTTTGCTTCCAGCGTCTTGCCGGTGATTTTAGCGAGCACGCGGAGGACTTGATTCAGCGAGGTCCGTCCACCTGTGCCGACATTGAAAACTTTTCCGGAAACATTGGGAGCCTCACAGGCAAGCAAATTCGCCCGAACCGCGTTTTCTACGTAAGTGAAATCGCGGGTCTGCTCGCCATCTCCAAAGACAACGGGCGGAGTATCTTCCAGAAAAGCGGCGCAGAATTTAGCGAGCACGCCGGAGTAAGGCGAACTGGGATCCTGGCGCGGGCCAAAAATGTTGAAATAACGGAGCGAGACGTTTTCGAGGCCATAACAACGGCCAAACGTCTGCGCGTAAAGCTCGCCGACATACTTGGTGACACCGTAAGGTGAAATTGGCTGAGGCTCCATCGTTTCCACTTTAGGGAGCGTGGGTGTCTCTCCATAAGCGGAGGAGGATGCGGCGAAGACCACGCGCTTGGCCTTTAATTCCTTGGCGGCGACCAGGACGTTGAGCGTGCCCTCGATGTTAATCTTGTTGGTTTCGATAGGGTCCTTGACGGAGCGTGGCACCGACGTGCGAGCGGCTAGATGCAGCACGTATTCCGCTTCGTGCATGGCCTTGCGCACAATTTCGATGTCGGTGATGCTGCCCTTGATGTAGGTAATCTTGTTGCGGACTTCCGCCAGATTGTCTTCCTTGCCGGAAGAAATGTCGTCGAGAACGACCACACTATGACCGCGGCGGACGAGCTCGTCCACGGTATTCGAACCGACAAAACCCGCGCCGCCTGTGACGAGGTAGCGCATTCGGGAATCCTCCTAAGTCCTGCAGCCGCTTGGCTCGCGTTTTGATACGCTCATAGCTTGCGGCGAACCAGCGGAGAGCGTTGGATGAAGGCCGCGTCCGGAAAGATATTGTACGACGGATGCAATGGGGGCAAAGGTCTGTTTCAACAGAGCGTCACAGAAAGAGCATGAGCCACAAAATGACAGTTGGTATCGCGGCGATTGCGGCGCTCGCTTGCGCATTAGGGGCCTTTTACTGGCTGCGTGCGCGGGCAGAGCGGCCGGTCCCGGACGTGGTGTCGGCTGAGCCAAGAGGCTTCCGCGAACCAGCTCCGGCGGAAAAACCAGTGAGCTCGGCGGCAGGAAAGCCAGGTTCGGTCACTGACTCGAAGAAATCCATGAACTCCGAGGATCCCGGACTTCCTTTGCGAACCGGAGAAATACTGGAGTACACAGCCAACGTCGCCAACGTAAATAACGTGGCGAACCTGAAACTACAAGTCGCCGGAAGGGGCAACTTTCTGGGGAAGAGCGCGTGGCACCTGCGGGCATCCGCGCACACGCAAAATGCCTTGCGAATGGTTCTTGAGCTGGATGACCAATTCGATTCGTACAGCGATGCGGGGACTCTGGTGAGCATGCAATATGAGATGCATTTGAACGAGCGGGGTCAGAAGGTGGAATCCGTGCAGCGCCTGACCGCGACAGGAAAGGAGCCGGCACCCCCGGATGCTACGGAGGCGCGCGTGCTGCATGGGACGCGCGATCCGCTCGGAATGATGCAATACCTGCGGAACGTGGACTGGTCGAAGACTCCGGAAGTACACGGCCCCGTCTATGACGGGCGCAAGCTCTACGATGTGCGCGCGAGAGTGGCGGGCAGCTCGGCCAGCGTCACTGTTGTCGCCGGCAGTTACACGGCGTCAAAAATCGAGATTCGCGTGTTCGACAACGGCGTGGAAATGAAGGATGCGTCCTTCAATTTGTTTCTGGCAAACAACTCGGCCCGCACGCCGGTGCTGCTCGAAGCCACCCTGCCGTTTGCCACGGCGCGCGTGGAGTTGGTGAAGGTGAAGTAACAAGCATAGAACGGCCTGAAAGCTTTCCTTGTAGGAATTTGGACGCGATCACAGCCTAGCAGAGGACGATTTTGTTGCGGTGACGCATGACGCGACGCGTGGCGTTGCGGGTGTCAATGACGAGCTTAGCGGCATCCACGATGGTCACGTAGTCATAGCTGGAATGATCGGTGGCGATGATTACGGCGTCATAAGTTCCGAGCGTATGAGGATTGAGCGGCACAGACTTCATGTTTTCATAATTGTAGTGGCGCATCTTGTGGAGCTGCGGGAAATAGGGATCGTTGTAGTCGAGCAATGCGCCGCGCTGTTGGAGAAGCTGCATGATTTTCAGTGTCGGCGATTCCCGCAAATCGTCCACGTCTTTTTTGTAAGCGACGCCAAGAACAAGAATCCGGGAGCCTTTCAAGCTTCTCTTCTGATCGTTCAGGGAGTTGGCGACGGCGTCCACGACGTGGTAGGGCATGGCCGTGTTGACTTCGCCGGCGAGTTCGATAAAGCGCGTGGCAAAGTCGTACTCGCGGGCCTTCCAGGAAAGGTAATACGGGTCAACGGGAATACAGTGGCCACCCAGGCCTGGGCCGGGATAAAACGGCATGTAGCCAAAGGGCTTTGTCGCGGCCGCGTCAATCACTTCCCAAATATCAATGTTCATGCGCAGGCTGAGCATCTTCAGCTCGTTGACGAGCGCGATGTTGACGCAACGGAAAATATTTTCGAGGAGCTTGGCCATCTCTGCAGCGCGCGTCGAGCTAACGGGGACGACGCGGGCAACTACCTGAGTGTACAGTGATTGCGCGGCGCGGCCGCTTGGCGGATTCAGGCCGCCAACGACCTTGGGAATCTGGGCCAGGCCGAACTGCTTATTTCCGGGATCCTCGCGCTCCGGCGAAAATGCCAGGTAGAAATCACAGGCGATGTTTTCATTTTCGGGACCAGCGGCAATGGGACAGCTCAGGCCGCTCTTCTCCAGGATCGGGAGAACGAGCTCTTCGGTAGTGCCAGGGTACGTAGTGGACTCGAGCACGACTAGCTGTCCTTTTTGCAAATGTGGATAGATGGAAATTGCGGTCTGTTCTACGTAGCTCAGGTCCGGTTCGCGGCGCTCATCCAGCGGCGTGGGAACGCAGATGAGAATGGCATCGGCATCTTTCAACTTCCCGAAATCGGTCGTCGCGCCAAAGTGCCGGCTGTTGACGAACTGCTGAATCTTGTTTTGAGGAATGTGCTCGATGTAAGACCGACCGGCATTGAGCATGTTCACTTTGATGGGATCCGTGTCAAATCCCGTGACTTTGTGCCCCGCTTCGGCAAAGCGCAGCGCCAGCGGCAGCCCCACGTAACCGCAGCCGATAATGGCGACCTTGAGTTGGGCGCCTTTGAAAAACTCGGGTTTCCGTTCGAGTGGCATGAGTTCCGTTGCGCTCCTCGTCCTTTGCGACCCCGGCAGGGCGGAGTCAAGGAAATCGCGTTTTCTGGGGATACCCCGCCGACCATGACCGCCGGGCAATGAACAGAGCAACCAGCAGGCCGCAGGGCCGGTATGACAAAGACAAACAAATATAACAGGTTCCACGCAAACAAAAAAATGCGCGCATTTTGAATGGTTGGAGCTGTTCAAGAGAGGTTGCCGCATCCCCCAAGACAGGCGAAGATATAGAAGAAACATGTCTGCGATTTCACCCCAGCGTGTAAAGCAGTTCCAATTCTTATGACGCTCATCGTTCTTCTACTCGGTCTTGGAGTCGGCGTGCTGGTGGGACTGCTGGGAATCGGCGGTGGAGTCGTGCTGGTGCCAGCGATGGTTTACCTGCTGCATATGGATCAGCACCTGGCGCAAGGCACTTCGCTTTTCATTTTGTTGCCTCCCGTCGGACTAGGCGCTCTGAGAGAATATTGGAAACAGGGGCAGGTGGATTTGCGCGCTGGTGTTTTGTGCGCGCTGGGAATGCTGATTGGTGCTTATGCGGGCAGTCTGGTTGCGCTCCCGATGGAATCCCGGCAGTTGAAGGGCCTGTTCGGGTGTTTCCTGATGCTGGCAGCGATTCTGCTCTGGAAGAAATCGCGCCGCGAAGGCAGCGCAACTCATAGCGGAGCTGAGACAGCTCGTGGCTGAGAACATAGGGCGCGATGTGGGAATCTTTGCCACCGCATGTGTTTGCGGTGTCGCCTCGGGCATGTTCGGGATCGGCGGCGGCGTTCTTCTCGTTCCGCTTCTGGGATTGATTTTTTCATTTAGCCAGCATCGCGCCCAGGGAACGAGCCTGATTGCGCTGATCCCGCCCACGGGATTGCTGGCGGTAATGGCTTATTCAAAGGCAGGATTCGTGTCATGGAAGCTGGGGCTGCTGTTGATCCCGGGGGTGTTCCTCGGTGGCATTCTCGGAGGTAAAGTGGCGGAGCACCTCCAGCCTCAGAGGATGAGGCAAGTTTTCGCTCTGGTTCTGTTTACGCTGGGCGCCTGGCAGGCGTTCGCAGCGTGGTGGCGGTAAGGGACGAATCATCCAAATGATTGACTTGCATTGCCACATCCTGCCGGGACTCGACGACGGCCCGAAGACCATGGAAGAGTCCATGGCCATGGTGGAATCCGCCATTGCGGATGGGATTACACACGTTGTTGCAACCCCACACTCCAGCAACGATTTTCATTTCGATTTCCAGCATGTGCGGAGGCTGCGCGATGAGTTGCAGGCCCGCATCGGCAGCCGGCTGCAACTGGCTACCGGCTGTGATTTTCACTTGAGTCCAGAAAACTTGAAATCTTTACGCGAGGATGCGCCGCGGTACTGCATCAACCAGCGAGATTACCTGCTTGTGGAGTTCAATGAGGTTTCGATTCCGCCCGCGATGGATCAGACGCTGCACGAGATACAGCTCGCCGGTTTGAGGCTCATCGTCACTCACCCGGAGCGCAACGGCATTTTGCGCGCGCATCCGGAGCGCTTGAAAAAATGGATCCAACAGGGCTGTTTCGCGCAAGTCACGGCTGGTTCGCTCACGGGCGTATTCGGCCCCACCGCCCAATTGAATGCGCTGCGGTGGGTCGGCGAAGGACTCATCCATTTTGTGGCCAGCGATGCGCACAATACGCAAAGGCGTCCGCTCCGGCTTCAGCCTGCCTATGACGTGATTGCCGATCGGTTTGGGAAAGAGAAAGCGCATGCTCTCTTCTTTGAAAATCCGCTCGCTGCTTATGAAGGACAAGAGCTCCCGTATGTACCTGAAGTCGAAACGGAAAAGCCGCGGCGCAAACGGTTTTTCTTTTTCTAAAAAGCTCCCGGCCATTGCCATGCGGAAAAAATCAGGCTTATGGAGCCGGCCGAAATGGCAGGCCCGCCCAGGCATTCATCAGGCCAAGTACTTCGCGCACGACGTCCAGTGCATCGCTGGTGGTGCGCCACCAATGTCGTGGGTCGAAGGCGTCGCCGGACGCGGCGCGTACGATGGCGTGGCCACGATCTGCGGCCAGCCTTCTCCAAAGCAAGCCCGCCCGCCGCGTATGAGCTTTGGTGGTGACAAGAATTACGCTACGGTCTTTTTGGCTCTCGAGCGCGCCCGCAATCGCGCTAATTTCATCGGCTGTATTCACAATCGGCGGTTCGAGAATGCGAATCGCTCCGGGGGGCACGCCTTCGTGAATCAAAACGCGCGCGTTGTAATAGTCCTCCCCCGAAAAGGGAATGCCCATCTCCGCGAGAGTTGCGGCGGGCTCCGTGGAACGGGTGAGCCAGATTTCCGGGGCGTATCCTTCGCGGTAGAGTTTCGCCGCTTCGACGGCCCGTAACGGCATTTTGCCGCTCAGCACTGCGATTGCGCGTGCTTTCACCAGAGGGTCTTCCACGGTCAGCCAGCGCCCTACGAAGAAAAAAAAGACCAACCCAAGTAGAACGCTCCCGCAACCGGCAGCAAGGAGCAGCCGGAAAAAATGGGGCTGTTTTTGAGGAACGGCTGCGAGATTTTCCGCCTCTGTCATCGAAGGTGGGACGAATGCTATCCCGCGCGGCGAAAGTGGTCAATCGACGGCGCGCACGTTACACTAAGCGATCGATTTTTCGAGGAGGCGGGATGTGGGCTGTGGTCACGGGCGGGGCAGGATTTCTCGGGTCGCATCTTTGCGACAAGCTACTCGCCGAAGGCTGGGAAGTGCTGGCGCTTGACAATTTCATTACAGGCGCAAAAGGCAACCTGGCCCATCTGAAAAACAACAAGAGATTCAAATTCCAGAGGGGGGACATCAACAAGCCGCTGAAGGTAGCCGGAAAAGTCGGCTACGTGCTGCATTTCGCTTCGCCGGCCAGCCCTCCGGACTACTTGAAACATCCCATCGCCACGATGATGGTCGGCTCCGTCGGCACAAAGAACGCGCTGGACCTGGCGCTGACAAAGAAGGCCAAGTTCTTCCTGGCCTCCACCAGCGAATGCTACGGCGACCCGGAAGTTTCTCCGCAGCACGAAGAATACTGGGGCCATGTCAATCCTATCGGCCCGCGCGGCGTCTACGATGAAGCGAAACGCTTCTCCGAGGCCATGACCATGGCGTATCACCGCTACCACAAAGTGGACACGCACATCGTTCGAATCTTCAATACCTATGGCCCGCGCATGCGCCTGAATGACGGCCGCGCGCTGCCCAATTTCGTCTTTCAAGCGCTAAGCGGGAAGCCGCTCACGATCTACGGAGATGGAAAACAGACGCGGAGCTTTTGCTTTGTTTCCGACCTGATCGAAGGAATCTACCGTTTGATGATGTCCAACGAGCACTTGCCGACAAACGTCGGCAATCCCCAGGAGATCACCATTCTCGAATTCGCGGAGCGCATCCGAAAGCATTTCGAGAATCCTCCTCCCATCGTATTCGAATCGCTCCCTCAAGATGATCCGAAACGCCGCTGCCCGGATATCACCAAAGCAAAGCGGATCCTGAATTGGGAGCCCAAAGTCAGCCTGGAAGAAGGATTGAAACTGACGCTTACTTATTTCAAGCAAGTATTCAACAAACGATAAAGGACAGTGCTAGGACCGGAACTAATCATTGACAGCTAGTCTCTGCCGAAAGAGTAGTACTCAAAGCCCTTTTCCCGCATGCCTTGCGGCGTATAGAGATTTCGTCCATCAATCACCAGCTTGCGCGCCATCACGCTTCCGGCACGGTCCCAGTCGAGTTTGCGGAACGAGTCCCACTCTGTGCAGATCAACGCGGCATCCGCGTCGCGCAACGCATCATACGGGTCCTGATGATAGTGCAATTGCGGAAAGAGACCCTTGGTGCGGGACATAGCTTCGGGATCGCTCGCATGCACAATCGCGCCTTCTTCCAGCAGACGTTTCACAACCTCCAGTGCCGGCGCGAAGCGAATATCGTCGGTGTTCGCCTTGAAAGCCAGGCCCAGCACGGCCACGCGCTTGCCCTTTACCACCCATAGCGCCTGGCGGATCTTGTCAAAGAATCTGTCAATCCGCTGCTTATTTACCCTTTCCGTGGCCTTCAGGATGTCGAAATCCACACCGACCGAAGCCGACAAATGGATAAAAGCCTGCACGTCCTTCGGGAAGCAGAAACCTCCATAGCCCAGTCCAGCCTTCAGGAACTGTCCGCCAATGCGCTCGTCGAGGCCCATCGCATGTGTAACTTCTTCAACGTTCGCGCCAATCTTTTCGCAGAGGTCTGCGATGACATTGGCATAGCTGATCTTCAGCGCGAGAAACGAGTTCGAAGCGTGCTTAATCAATTCTGCGCTGTTAATCGTAGTGACGAGAAACTCGGCTTTGTGGCCCGGAGGGCAAGTGCCGTTGTGCACCGGGCAGTGGAAACTCTTCTCCAAGATCGGGCGGTAAATCTCCCGGAGTTCCGCAGCCGACGAGGGATCTTCCACTCCGACGACAATCCTGTCGGGATGAAGAAAATCTGCGACGGCCGTGCCCTCGCGGAGAAACTCCGGATTGGAGGCCACGCGGAATTTTATTTTGCTATTTTTGGAATAAGCGGATAAAGCGCGATTAAGCTCCAGCCCGGTGCGCGCCGGAACCGTGCTCTTTTCAACGACCAGCTTGGTGTTCTTCGCTTCCGCGGCGATCTGGCGGGCCACGTTGTCGATTGCCGAAAGGTCCGCTTCCCCTGATTCTTTCGGCGGCGTTCCCACGCAGATGAAGATGGCTTCACTGGCGCGGATCGCTTCACCCACATCGGAGGTATAGGAAATCCGCCGGGCTTCGCGGGCCGACGCAAGAATCTGATCTAGATGCTCTTCGTAAATGGGCACGCCGCCGGCATTGAGTTTTGCGATGCGCTCGCCGTCAATGTCCGTGCAAACCACTTCGTGTCCGGCTTCCGCGAGACACGCTCCGGTAACTAGGCCTACGTATCCACAACCGATGACCGAAAGGCGCAAGACGATCTCCCCAGCTGAGCTTCGGCGGGCAATGACCCGATCCGTCTCAAGAATTCCAGCATGCTATTGTGACCGAATCACTAAGATGTGCAAAGCACGCCATGGGAATTGTTGCTCAAACCTGGTAATGGACGCAGGAAGCGCAGGCTTTCTAACCTCTTTCTGCCTTCCCCGTGAGCAAGCCGCGCAGCCCCAGAAGAACGAGACGCGGCTGGCGGCGAATCACGTTCCAGAGCAGACGCGTCGATTCGTCCCGGTTGATCTCGCCGAGCGACCGGCGTGTTGCGGCGTTGAGCAGGTCCACCAGTTGCGAATAATCTTTTTGTTGAAAATGATGCAGCGCGCGGCGAATCAGCCAGTGCGTGCCAAGTTCACGCCGCAACGCGGGAAGTTCACGGCTCTTACCATTGTGTAAGAGCGCTTCCGCCACACCGAGCGCGCCGCGAAATCCGGTAACGACGCCGCCCACAGTCGAGACCTTTACCTGCCCGGCCGCATCACCCACTAAATAGACCTCGCCATTACCCATCGGGCGCCGTACGGGCACCCATCCTCGATAGACGGGGATTCGCGCTCCCTGCCATTCGAGTGGCTCCAGATACTTCTTTTCCAGGAACCGTTCGAACGCGCGTTTGATATCGCGGCCTTGCTCGCCGATGACGCCGACAGCGGCGCGGTCCGCCGATTCCGGAATCAGCCAGTAAAAGTAAGGCGTATCATCCGGGACGAACCATACGCGGGTCGTATCTGGTTGGCAATCCTTCGGCAGTCGCACGATGGCTTGAACGAGCGGCACGGTCTCAACGGGCGGCCAGCCGGATGCCCGCGCCACTCGGCTCGCAGCGCCGTCCGCTCCGACAACACTATCCGCATGCAGTTCTTCCCGCTTTCCCCCGGATTCGATTTCCAGACGCAGGCCGCGCGCATTCGGGCCAATTCCCAGAAAACGCGTGTCGAAGGAGAGCGTGGCGCCTGCCCCCCGTGCCTCGCGAGCCAGTGCAGGAATCAAGCGGGAGCGCTCGATGATGAGGTCCGGTTTGTTTAAGGCGACTTGCGCCGAGCGGCCGTCGGTAAACAGCTCGAAACGGCGAATCTCGTTAACGATGCTGTCACGGGCGGAAGCCCCTATCTGCTGGCGAAAATGATCCGTGACGATCAGCGTGCGAGGTAAGGGTTCGAATTGCGGCTTGGATTCCAGAACGCGAACGCGGCGGCCGCCACGGGCTACGCTCGCGGCGGTAAAAAGGCCCGCCGCGGAGCCGCCCACGACGATGATTTCCCTGCCACCTTGGCCAGGCCGAGCCGGATGTTCTGGGTTTCCTGAAGCTTCGTGCATTCCAATACCGTTCGTTCCCTGGATATTCGTTCTCCCGGGGGGCAACCACTGCAAAAAATTTACCTGCTTCCCGCTCGACCGTGTGGGACTTTTCAACGTGTAGGCGAGTGGGGCCCGTTAAGTATAGCGAATCCACTAGCGGGAACAAACTCGACGCCTGTCTCGAAGGAGGTGTTGACCGATTTTTTAGGAGGAAGGTTGTCTTACTAGGCCGGCGAAGTTTTCCGGCCCTGCCGTTCATACGGAGCACGCTCTAGAAGCGCAACACCGGTGAAAATGATCGCAAATGTGATGGTACCGACAATGACTGCGCCGCGGGCCGACAGGTAGCTGACAAGCACGGCCGCACCGCCGCCCATAGTTCCGAGCAAGTAGAGTGCGAGAACCGCGCCTCGATGACCAAGTCCAAGATTGGAGAGACGGTGAGCGGCGTGGTCTTTTCCCGGTGTCGCAAACGGAAGCAGCCCACGTCGCGAGCGTGAAATCGTCACCAGCGTGGTATCGAAAATTGTTACTCCAAGAATGAGAACCGGAGCCAGCCAAGCAGACAATTGATTGGCTTGCTCAAGGCGAAGTTTGAGTCCCAGTGTCGCCATCAGGAAACCGAGAAACATCGCGCCGCCATCGCCCATGAAAATCTTCGCGGGCTTAAAGTTCCAACGGAGAAAGCCCGTCGCGGCCCCAAGTACCGCTGCAGCCAGAACCGTAACCAGCGTCTGGCCATTCAAATACGCCAGCAACGCGAAGAAAACGGACGCCGTGGCGGCAATTCCCGCGCACAGGCCGTCCATATGGTCGAGAATGCTGAAGGAAGCGGTAATCCCGACGACCCAGACGACAGTCAGCGCTGCGTCCAGCCAGTCGCCGCTGCCCCCCCCTAGGAGAACGCTGAAGACTTGGGCCCGAATGCCACTAACAAGCAGAATTGCCGCCGCCAGCGGCATACCCACAAACAATTTGACCTGATGATGAAGCAGACCGCGGTCGTCCAGAATTCCGACGCCCGCGACCAGCGTCGCGCCAATCAGAATTCCAGCGATTTGCCACCGCGCCGGACCGCTGGAGGCAAGCAGCGCCGCGATGACCACTGCCGCATATATTGCCAGCCCCCCCAGGAGCGGGATCGGCGTGAGATGGACCTTTCGCGGACCGGGCAGATCCACCATGCCTACACGCAAAGCCAGGGCGCGCACCGGCACAACCAGCATCAGCGATGCAATCAAGGATATGAAAAAAGCTAGCAGGCCCGTGGCCATGCGACCTCATTTATCAGGTGAGACGGTTCTGGTGAACCGGTGTTCCAGGTGACTCAAGTCGGGTTGGGTGCCTTGCTCCCAAGTAACAATTAGAACGGTGACCGCCTTCCAATCAACCGGCTGCCCCACGCAGCCCAAACACAATACTGCGAATTTAGTCTCGCTTCAATCGGGATAACGGTGTATGTGCCGCGATTAATTCGATGCGCTTGATTTCCTTTTCAGATTCAGCTCCGCATCGGCCCGCGGGTCTTAGGGATCACCGCTCCGTCAACATACGGCCGAAAATGCGCTTCACTTCCTCTTTGTCGCGCGTCGCGTAATACCAATCGATAGTGCGCTTTAGCCCCTCGCGGAAGAGCACCTTCGGTTCCCATCCAAGCAGCTTTTTCGCCAGCGAATTATCCGCGACGCGGTTAAGCGGTCCCGTGGGCATGTCTTTCCGAAGCTTGAACTCCGCTTTGTGGCCCGTGAATTCGCAAACCATCTTGGCGCAGTCGATCACGCGGATGCGCTCCATCGTCCCAAGATTCACCGCCGTGCCATCGTTAATTTTTTCGCCTGCCAGGATCGTGCCTTCGACGATGTCGTCAATGTATGTCCAATTGCGTATCTGCGTCCCGTCGCCCCATACCTCGAAGGGATTCTGCCCGAGAAAAGCTCGCGCGATCATGGCGATGACCGCATGGTTTTCCACCCCGCGTGGTCCGTAGACTGTAAAGTAGCGGCAGGAAGCGGCGCCCATACCGTGCTCTTTCGCGTAGGCCTGTAGCGTGAATTCCGCCATCAATTTGGCCCAGCCGTACGTATTGTCGGCGTCGTTCGGGCCTTTCGTGAGATCTTCGGTGAGATAGACTTCTTTTTTTGTGTCCGACTGCAGAAAATTCGGATAGACGCAGCCCGAAGAAGCAAACACCACTTTCTTGACCTTGGCCTTGAGCGCCTCCGCGAAAACGAGCCCGTCCAGAAAGAAATTGGAAGCTGGGCCAGCCTGGTGCAGATCAACGTAGCCGCGACCTCCATGGTCCGCGGCAATATGAAAAACGGTGTCCACACCCTGCATCGCCGCGCGCGCCACGCCGGGTTCGCGCAAATCCGCTTGGAGAAAATCAACCTTGCCCGTGCCAAGATGCTGGCGAAGGTTGGCGAGGTTTCCGCTGCTTAAATCGTCCACCACCCGCACTTTTGCAGCGCCGCGCGCCAGAAGCTGATCGGTCAGCGTCGAGCCGATGAACGACGCCCCTCCTGTCACAAAGACAGTCTTCCCTGTCCAAAACGATTCCGCAGTCGTCACCCGTCGCCCGCCTCCTCGATTATTTGTACGAATTTCTCTAATTCTTTGACTCTATCATAGTCCGGAGCAGCGGCCCGCGCGGCCTGGCCCATCGCTTTCAGCTTTTTGGCGTCGAAGATAAGCTCTCGGACGGCTGCAACCAGCTCTTCCGGCTTATCCGGATCGGCCGCAACCGCAAATCCGCGCCGCAAACCCAGCGACACAACATCCGTCTCCTTCGGAGCCACCGCGACGATTGGCTTTCCCGCCGCCAGGATTCCGTACAATTTGCTGGGCACCACCACGCCTTCCAGCCCGCGCTTCACCGTGACCACGTGCGCGTCCGCGGCCGCCAGCACTGATGGGATCTTGTGAGAAGGAAAGAAATCCAGAAACCGGATATTTCCCGCGCCTGTGGCCGCCGCCTCAATCTGTGCGCGCTGCGCGCCATCGCCGACAAAAATAAGGCCAACGCCTTCGCTCGCAAGTTTGCGCGCGGCCAAAACCAGTGTGTTCCAAGCCCCGTAGAAACCCAGATTGCCCGCGTGCAACAGCACAAAGGAAAAGCTCCCGCGAATGGCACAAACGACCTCTGGATCGGGTGCAGGCAGTGGCGAATTGGCCGGCAGGATTTCCGCGCCGTCGCGGATAACTACCACGCGCGAGGGTTCCACGCCCTTAGCGATGATTCGCGCGCGCATGTCCTCCCCCAGAGCAATGACGCGCCACGCTCGGCAAAGCGCCCAGCGATGCAGCCTTTCCCAGATTCGCGCCAACAGCCCCGGCTTGACGATCGAGCCGCCCACCGCCATGTCCGGATACAAGTCTCGAATGTTGTAGAAGTACGGCTTGCGCTTCAACAACGCGACGAACGCCCCTACAATCCCTTGAAACGGTGGATCGGTCATCGCCAGCACAATGTCGCAATGAACGAATAGTGCCCGCGGTACCGCAAGCGCGATGTAACTCAGGTAGTTCAAAATCCTCTTTTTCATCTCAATGCGCGGATACGCCGTCGATCCCACACGAATAATGTGTGCCAGGCCAGCTAGCTCCGTTCGAAACAACCGCCATTCGCGCCGCTCGACGGGATCGTAAGAAGGACGGCCGCAAAGTATGATGACTTGGTGATGGATGGACACCGCATCCACGACCGTGCGCGCCATCCTCGCGGTTGCTGAAGTGTCTGGCGGGTAGTACAGATTAAGCAGCAGGACTTTCATGGGCGCGAGATCGGCATCTCTGGCTCAGGGCTTCGTGATGAGAAAGTCGCCCAGAACCAGCGCGTCCATCTGTGTCCTCAGAAAACAATCCAGAGCTTCTTCTGGCCGGCAGACGATTGGCTCGTTGTCATTGAACGACGTGTTTAGCACCACAGGAACGCCCGTCAAATCGCGGAAAGCAGAGATGAGCGCGTGGTAGCGCGGATTTGCCTCCCGCGCGACCGTTTGCAGCCGGCCTGTTCCATCCACGTGCGTGGGCGCTGGGATCTTGTCACGCTTCTCTGGACGCACCGAATACGCCAGCGTCATGAACGGCGAAGGGTGCGACTTCTCAAAATATTCTCCTGTAGCTTCCGCAAGGATTGAAGGCGCAAACGGACGAAAGATTTCTCGGTGCTTGATGCGGCGGTTGAGAATCCCCTTCATCTCGGGCCGCCGCGGGTCCGCCACGATGCTGCGATTTCCCAGCGCTCGCGGTCCCCATTCGGCGCGCCCTTGAAACCATCCCAGAATTTTCCCATCCGCGATGATAGCGGCCGCTTTCTTGGTCAGCTCTGCCTCTGCCAGCTCGCTGATCGAATAACCATCCGTCGTGATGCTGCTTGAATCGATGGCCCGGCGAATTTCTTCGCACGCATACCCAGGTCCCCAATACGCGTGGTCCATCACGAACGAGCGGGGCTTTCCTAGAATCTGATGCCACACATAATACGCTGCTCCCACGGCCAATCCGCCATCCCCCGCCGCGGGATGAACATAGACCTGTTCGAACGGCGTGGCGTCGAAAATTTTTCCATTCGCCACGCAATTGAAAGCCACACCGCCCGCCAGGCACAACGCCTTAAGCCCAGTTCGCCCGGCAAGTTTTCTCAACATCCCCAGATAGACCTCTTCAAGCCGCGCCTGCAACGAGGCGGCAAGATTGCGGTGCCGTTGCTCCAGCGCTTCTTCTGGCTTGCGAACCGGGCCAAGATGTTTCGCCATCTCCTCCGAAAAAAGCTTGCCCAGCGTGGGCGTCTTGTCCGCTTCGGCCCAGGACATTTCTGGGCCGGTGCGATGATGCAAAAAGTATTCCAACCCGAGCCGGAACCCGTTGCCGTTCGTGTTTGCGTCAAATCGCACGATGTTTCGAAAAGCGTCGAGCTGCTCGGGCTGCCCGTAAGCGGCAAGGCCCATAACTTTGTATTCGTCGCCAAATTTCAAGAAACCGAGATATTGCGTGACCGCGCTATAGAACAGCCCGAGAGAGTGAGGGAATGCGATAGACCCGTCGATCACCAAGCGGTTGCCTATGCCCACGCCCCACATGGTGCTGGCGAAATCGCCGAGGCCATCAGCGGAGAGCAGCACGGCGTGTTCGAATGGCGAGCAATAAAAACTGCTCGCCAAGTGCGCTCGGTGATGCTCCACGCGATGAAACTTCGCCTTAATTTTTTTCGGATCGCTGTCGAACGCTTGCCCCAGCGCTTCGGGGATCCCCGTGAACTTCACCAGCACTTTCGCCCGTTCGCGCGCGAACGACGGCATTCGAATCGCGTAAAACAATTTCGTCGCCAGCCGCGCGTACGGATTTCGCGGCACGGCGACGTGCTCGATCTCCGCCAGCGTTAGTCCCGCTTCTTTCAGGCAGTAGCGGATCGCCTGTGCGGGAAACCCAGCCGCATACTTCACGCGGTTGAAGCGTTCCTCTTCCACCGCGGCAACCAGTTGGCCGTCGCACACAATCGCGGCCGATGCGTTTCCGTGGTACGCATTGATTCCAAGAATATTCATCGCGTAATTTGTCAGTTTACATCAGCGTGGGCCATTATGCGGCGAGATGGCGGCGGCACCATTCGTTTAACACATAAAGCGACCACGGCCGCGACCAGCTCGTTTTCCCGGCAAGGAACTCGGTCCATATGGAACGAAGGCCGCCCGAACGAAGATAGGGTGCAAGTGAGGGCGCGGGATCGGCAAAGCTCGCTTCCACCCGCGCGCGCAATGGTCCGCGAAGCCATTCCTCCCAGGGCAGCGTGAACGTACGTTTGCGCTGCGCCAGAATTTCTCGTGGCAGCGAATCACCAAGCGCCTGGGCCAGCAGCGCTTTCTGCATTTCGGGGCGCTGTCGCGCCGCGTCGGGCAGCGACCCGACAAACTCGACCAGCGGCGTGTCCAGCAGCGGCACGCGAACCTCCAGTGATTGCGCCATGCTCACAGAATCCGTGTCACGGAGCAGCGTGCTTGCCATGTAGTTCCGCATCTCCAGCCAGGAAATTCCTGCGACCGGCTCCATCTTCCGCGCTTCATCGGCGGTGCGTTCCAGCCAGCCCAGCCACGTCGGTTCCAACGTAATTCCATCGGCGCCTATGGTGCTCGGACGGAATCGCGGCTCAATGATTCGTTCGAGTCGCCCCGGTGGAAAGAGCGCCCGGGCGAAAAAGTAAGGATGCGGCAGCGTATAGGGAAAAGCCCACGCGGCGGCGGCCTTTCGAGCGGCATCGGGAGAATTCCTCTGCGCGGCCAGGCCGGCCACCACCGGCGCCAGCACCCGCCGCAATGCCATCGGCACATACCACGCTGCATGGACTAGTTTCGAAAGGCGCGGCGTATCGGCAAAAGTCGGGTAGCCTGCAAACAATTCGTCGCCGCCAAGACCGGAGAGCGCCACCTTCAAACCCACCTCTCTTGCCGCCCAAGACACAAAATAGGTATTGACCGCGTCCATGGTGGGCTGGTCGAGCGCCGCCAGCACTTCGTCCAGCCGCGCAAGAACTGCGTCGCCGTTAAGGGAGACTTCCTGATGTTTTGTACCGCAACGCTTTGCAACCACGCGCGCCAACTCTGCCTCGTCGAATGCCGTGCCGGGAAACGTGAGCGTGAAACTCTGGATTCCTGCTTGTGCTCGTGCGGCCATTGCTGCTACGGCGCCGGAATCCAGCCCGCTCGATAGAAAGAGACCCACGGGCACATCGGCAATTAGGTGTGCCTGGACGGCATTTTCAAGCAGCGGCCGCATCTTCTTCGCCGCGGAAGACAGGTCGCGAGATTTCCTGGTGTCACGCGCAGCCGATGATTGCGACGGATCCCACCAGGGCCGAGCCCGTGGAGTGCGTCTGCGATCCGGCAGATACAACAGCATCCGATGCCCCGGCGGCAGCGAAAAAACTCCTTCGAGAACCGTCACCGGCTCAGAAATACTGCCGAAAAGCAGATAGGCGGTCAGCGCATCCTGTGACAATCGTTTTTGCGTCACGCCGCACGCCAGCAGTGCGCGGACCTCGGAAGCGAATGCGAAGCCATCCGCAGTCTGCGTGTAGTACAAGGGCTTGATCCCCAGCGGATCGCGAGCAAGAAAGAGGATGGGTGCCGTGGCGTAGCGCTCCCGAAGATCGAGCAGTGCGAAGGCAAACATGCCGCGGAATTCGTCGAGTGCGTCTTCGCCCCACTCCTCCCAGGCATGAACCAGGATCTCCGTATCCGATTGCGTCGCGAACCGGTGGCCGCACAGACACAAGCGTTCCCGCAGATCGCGATAGTTGTAGAGCTCCCCGTTGAAAATAACGGCTACGTCGCGGGTCTCGTTCCATATGGGTTGGTGGCCGCCTGCGAGATCGATGATACTCAATCGCCGAATGCCCAGCGCCAGCCCGGGCGCTCGGGCTTCCCCTGTAAGGAATCCTTCTTCATCGGGGCCACGATGGCGCATTGCGCCGGTCATCTTGCGGACGCGTGACTCTGCCTCCGCGCTCCGCGAGATGAACGCGACACCGCATATACCGCACACGCTACTGTTTGATCTCCGGTGTGGAAAAAAACGCGCTGCCGGCCCGGACGGCGTGCTCTCGCAATCGGAACCGCGGGATTCTCAATCGCTGATCCGCATACCACCCTAACATCGTCCTCAAGAGAAAGAAGAAGAGTGTAGCCGCAACAGAGAGCACAAGATAAAACAAGGATTCGCGTTCCAGGACCAAGCTCCAGTCTAACGCCTCATCCCAGCTCGGGTAGATTGCGTCGAGAAAGCGGCCCAGGCCGACTCCTACCAGCGGCAACCGCGCCGTACGCACGTGGGCGACCCTTTCGTACGTATAGTTGGCCGGATAGTTCGGTATGGCGCTGGTGGCCTGTGCCAACAGCTCCGGTCGCTGTAAGTCCGCGCGTGTCAGCATGCGCCCGCTCGCGTCGCGCATGATTCTCCGGTACGTGGGATCGACGACGATCCACTTCCCGTTGATAAGCACTTCGGCCACAACATGCTCGGTGTTGTGCTCGGGCGTCAGCAAAAGCAGACGGCGCACCTGCAGATCGTCCTCTCGTGCGAGATTCAAGAAGGCATTGGTCGCCGTACCGCACACACGCAACAGTTGCAGGTAGTTGAGCGTCATGTACGGATCGCGCGGCGCAAGCTCGTCCGGATTCTCTGCGACGGCCCGCGACGGCTCGGCGCGCATCCAGTTCAGAATGGCTTGGACCTTTGGTTCTGCTGGCAAAATACTGGGCACAATCGCGTCCGAAAAACCGTCGAGATACCAGCGCAACGTGCATTCCCGCCAGCCGGAGTAGATGAACGAAATCAGCGCAATAGATAGGAGCACGTTTATGCCCCACCAGGCAGCGCGGAAAATCTGATTTCGAGACGCAGCCAAATCGTTACTCCCGCAGTTGGGATTCTGCCTTGCTTCCTTGCTTCGTGGCAAGCATTGTGTGCAGCGTTCTGTAAAGCGTCTCCATTTCTAAGATCGGCTCCTCCCATCCTAGTCGCTGGGTCACCCTAGTGCATCCCGCCGCAAGACGCGCGTGCTCTTCCGTACTGCCCAGCACGCGAAGCAGGGCTTGGGACAATGCAGCTGTTTCGTGCTCGACCACCAGGCCCGCCTCACCGGCCACCAGTGGCGCGATGCCGCATTGTTCACTCACAATTACGGGCGTGCCTGCGGCAACCGCCTCGGCTGCTGTGTTTCCGAAATTCTCGTTCTGCGAAGGAAGCACGAAAACGTCCGCATCCCGGTAAGCCGCCCACTTGGCCTCCCCGAAAATGGGCCCGGCAAACTTGACTCGCGTTCGAACGCCAAGTTGCAATGCCATCTGGTCGAGTTGCGCCTGCATCCCGCCTTCGTTGGGTCCGGCGTACACAAGCATCAGAGATCTTCCCCCGAGCTCTGCGGGAAGGCTCGCGAATGCTTGCAAGAGCAGTTCTGGACTCTTCTTTACAGATAGACGCCCTAGGAAGAGGACTAGTTTCGCCTCTTGGGAAATTCCCTGTGTTTCTCGAAACGTTCCCGGATGGGGCAACGACGCGGGTACCTCCACGCCGTTCCTGCGAAGTACAACCTTCCCGCGCGATACGCCGCCGGCAGCTAGTTCCTCCACTTCCTGGTCTGAAGTGGCAATCACGGCGCTCGCTCCCTGAAACAGCGCGCGGCCCCACACCAGGTGGTAGATTCGCTTCAGCCACAGATTCCGCACGATCGGCACGAACATGCCGATAGGCTCGAGCACATAGCTCAGGTCACGCGCCCGGCACGCCGCGGCGACCGCCAGGCCCAGCAAGTCATACAGGCCGAAGATGTGCACCATGTCGAAGTTTTGCAAGCGCGCGCGGCAGTAGCGCTTCACCGCGGGATTCCAGCTCAGCGCCCGGTAACGCAGCCAGGTGGGCAGGTAAATTGCTTGCACGCCGTTTTCACGGAGCCGCCATCCGAACGGAGACCGCTCCGCCGCAATTTTCTCACCCTGGGCCTGCACTCTTTTCTCTACGCCCCAATCGGCCGTAAGCACAGTCACCTCGTGCCCTCGCCGCGCCAGACCTTCGGAAAGGGCGCGCACTTTCACCGGGGGACCGCCAAATTCGAGGAAGGGTGCGTAGGTTTCCGTTACATTCAAGATTCGCATTGTTCGCGGAGAATTTTTTTCAATGATTTCGCGAATACATTGAAACGGAACTCATGTTCCGCGCGCTGCCGGCCTCGCGCGCCCATCTCCTTCGCGTGAACCGGATCGGCGAGCAGTGCTTCAATGGACGTAGCGAGTTGAATCGCGTCGCCGTGCGGTACGAGATAGCCGGTGACGCCGTCTGCGATCACTTCCGGGGCGCCGCCATGCGCACCGCCGATGACCGGTTTGCCTTTGGCCATCGCCTCCAAGTAGACGAATCCAAAACCTTCTCCGCGGCTCGGCAAGGCGAATATCTCGCATGCGGCGTAGCATGCGGCCAGCTCCGTAGAGCTCAATCCCGTCAGGAAATGGACGTGTCGATGGATGCCATTTTTCTCCGCCAGCTCCTCGAGCCACGCCCGGTCATCTCCTCCTCCCGCAAACACTAGGTGGATGTCCGGCCAGCGCGTTAGCAGACGCGGCAGCGCGGTAATCAGAGTGTCCATTCCTTTGTAGCGTTCCGCAGCGAGCCAGCGTCCCACCGTTAGGATGACATGCCCGGATGGAAAATCCCCCGGAGGAATGCTTTGTGCGCCGGCGGCGAGCAACGCTTCGAATTGCGGGTCCAGTGCCCACGGCAGGATTCGAATCCGTTCGCGCGCAACTCCCTGATGCAACGCAACCTGGTCCGCCGTATCGTGGCTCGGCGCCAGAACGATATTGGCGTGCCGCAACGCGCGCCGCCGCAGCCCGGTAAGCGGTTCCCACACCTCGATCCCGTGCGTGCAGATGATGCTTTTCATTCGCGGCGCCACGACGCTCATGGCCTGCACCACCGGCCCCAAGTTAGGGTGCGCCGCAAGGACAAGTTTTGCTTTTCGCCGCGCCGTTCGAATCGCCGTCATCGTAAACCGCCCCTTGGCCCGGTCGCTGCCGGTATACACGAACTCCCGCCCCCCCACCGTCATGCGGTGTAGCTCCGGCGAATCGTTCAAGCTGAGCAAGCGGCATTCCATGCCGTGGCTGGCCGCATATTCGGTCATCACGGCAGCGAGGTGGCGGCCCGCACGTTGCACCCCGCCGGGGGCGTCCAGTTCGGGGAAGAGTCCAATCAACACGGGCAAAGTCTGCCAAGTGCTGCGCGTATTGGCAAGCCCGGATGTATCTCCATGCGCGGAGCGACGCGAATGTCAGAGCCCGGGCGGCTGAGGGGGATTTTGTGCGGCCGGAGAAGGAGTGGGGTTACTACCGTCCTTTACCGGCTGAAAGGCTTCACGTTTGAGATGCACGTCACCGTCAACGTAAGCTGTAAATTCGGTTCCCTGCGTGAATACCACGTCCTTGCCGGAAGCCAATGGCGACGCTGCACTGTTGGAACCAGTGCTTTCCTGATACGAGCGCACCGAAGCTTTCTCGTTGTTGCTGAGACGGACGGAAGTGATACTCAAGCCCAGCTTTCCTCCCCGGCCCATCCTCTTTTTCGGTTCCGCGTCGGTGACGACGCCCATCGCCTGAGCGCCCTTGAAAATCACAGGAACACCATCTACGGCAATTTCTTCCACGACTTCCAGTTCCACTGGATCGCTCACATGGGCGTTTGCCGAAGAAATACTTTTGTTCAGCTTCAAGCGAATCGGCGTGCCACTGAGCAGGGTGAAGCCGGCGGCATTCTTCGCCTTAGGCGCTGGTTCCGGGTGCGCATTGGGATCGTCGTAGGCAATCCGCTCTCTCGCGGGCCCTGGAGTTGGCTTCGAGACTTTGGGACCCGGCTTGTCCTTCAGCACGACAATGAAGTTCAGGGGAACGAAACCTGTTTCTCCTTTGCTGGTGCGCACTCCAAAGTAAGTGTCGAAGCGCGTCGTTATTTCCACTTGTTCTCCACACTGGAGAGTCGTGCGCACGTCCAGTGTGGTCACGGAGCTATAGAGATAAACGTAGCCATCATTGCGCGGGCATTCCACTTGACCCGTGTTCTGAGCATTGGCGATTGCCGGCAAGAAGAGACTGACGATCAGGAAGATGAACTTGAGGCTCGATCTCATGCGCCACCTGCGGGTCCGAGGGGTTATAGATGCCACGTCTCTATCCCAACGCAAGAGCCCGTTGCTGGCAAGGCTTTGACGGGCGGTCATGTGCATAAAGAGGTACGGCAAGGAAACGCCTGGAGTGCCAAGCTCAGCAACTGGCGGTCGATAAAATTGAACATGCGGCGGTCGAAGAAATGGAACTGTGCTCATCTGTGATTCCGAAGAAAAGGAACAAGGTCGGTGAGGCGGTCAAGATAAAGATCGGCGGGGTGGGCGGTACGGTCGTGCGTGCCGAAGCCATAGTTGACGGCGGCGGCGAACGTTCCGGCGTTACGGGCGGTTTGCACATCCACTTCAGAGTCGCCGATGAGCATGCCTTCGCGCGGCGCGGCGCCCAATTCGTCAAGGATGGCGTGCGCACCCAAAGGATCCGGTTTTTTGGCCGGGAAACTATTGCCGCCGTAAACAGCGCGAAAATATTTCGCGAGGCCGAGCCCTTCCAGAATGCGCCGGCTGATGCGGACCGGTTTGTTCGTGAGGATGGCCATTGGAAGAGGCGCAAGTTGCTCGAGCGCTTCGGGAACGCCCGGGTAAGCGCAGGTGGTGTCCATTTTGTGGTCTTCGTAGTAGCTGAGGAAATACTTCAGAGCACGCTCGCGTTCCTCTTCGCTGGCGCCGCCCCCCAGCGCGCGTCCGATGAGTTGCGGCGCGCCGTGGCCGATGTAGCCGGAGATGGTGTCCTCGTGCAGTTCTTCGCGGCCCATCTCGCTGAGCATCGCATTGACGGAGAGAATCAGGTCGCGCTTGGAATCGATGAGGGTGCCGTCCAAGTCGAAGATCAGCGTGCGAACGGAAGAAAAGTCCGGGGCAGTCATAAACAAGTAATTGTAATATGGCTGCTGGCTTTCCGCGGTCATCAAATTCCCATCAAACGTTTGCGAAGAATTCATCTTTGGACTTTTTCGGGATTCCCGTTCCTTCGCGTAAAATAGAAGGCTTAACTCGGAGTAAGAGAGGTTGCCGGAGAACGCATGGCCCAGGTTTACCCCTTTCGCGCATTCCGCTATGACCCCTCGCGCGCGCCGTACGACCGCGTCCTGACGCAGCCGTACGACAAGATTTCTCCGGCCATGCAGGAGAAATATTACGCCGAGGACTCGCACAATCTGATTGTCGTGGAGAAGGGCCGGACGCATCCGGGGGACTCGCCCGAGAATAACGTGTACACACGGGCGGCGGCAGCGCTGGAAGACTGGATTCGCAACAACATCGTCGTGGAAGATCCGGCGCCATCTTTTTATGCGTACACGCAGGAATACACCGTGCCGGGAACGGAGGAGCGCCGGACGCGGCGCGGATTCATCGGCGCAGGAAAACTCGAAGAATATTCCGCGGGCATCGTTTTTCGGCACGAGCATACGCTTTCCGGGCCGAAGGCCGATCGTCTGGAGTTGTTGCGGCGCACGGAGATGCATACCGGCCAGCTTTTCATGCTGTACGCGGACCTGCAACGGCGTATTGATGCGATTCTTGCGGAGACCGAAACTGCCGCAGCGCCCGCCACGGAGCTGAGCGATGAATACGGCGTGGCGCACCGGTTGTGGATCATCGCGGAACCGGAGCGCGTGGCGGCGATCCAGAAGGCGATGGAAGAGCAGAAACTGGTGATTGCCGACGGGCATCACCGCTACGAGACGGCGTTGAACTACCGGAACGAGCGCCGCGCCCAAGCAGGGAAGATTGATCCTGACGCTCCGTACGAACGCGCCATGATGACGTTCATCAACACGCACAGTGAAGGGCTGACGATTCTGCCGGGGCACCGCGTGGCGGCCAACGTTCATGATTTTTCCTGGAGCGGCGTGCGGCGGCATCTGGAGCCGTGGTTTACGGCGGAGGCGTTTCCGTTTTCGGACGAAGGAAAGAAGGCCGCGGCGCAGAAGAATTTTCTCGCGAAACTGGCTGCCGCGCGGGCGAAGCGGGCGATCGGAGTTTATCCAGTGGCTGAGGCGCAGAAGAAGCGGGCGTTCTATGTGCTGACGCTGCGCGAAGGCGCCGACCTGGCGCAGCTTTTGCCCAACGTTTCGCCGCTGCAGCGCGAGCTGGACGTGGTGCTGCTGCACGAAGGAATCCTGGAGCCGGCGCTGGGGATCACGCCGCAGGCGGTGACCGCGGAGGCGAACCTGACGTATGAACGGGAAGCCGCGGCGGCTCTCGATGCGGTGGACAGCGGGCGGGCGCAGATTTCGTTCCTGCTGAATGCCTGCGACGTGGAGCAGGTGATGAAAATCGCCACGGCCGGCGAAGTGATGCCGCAGAAGTCGACTGATTTTTATCCCAAGCTGCTGAGCGGGATCACGATGTTCCGAGTCGACAGTTGACAGTTTACAGTCGACAGGCAATAGCCGGGAGTGACCGCTGATTCGCGACTGGTGACTGGCGGAAGAGAAGAGAGAACCTTTCGGCTCGCTGTGCTGGCTCAGGACTTGCGTCCTTGCCTGATGCTCAGTTCCAGAATGGGAAGAATTGGTGTACACCCGGCAGTTTTTGTAAGAGTGGCAAACAAAAGACTTACAGCATACGGAACTTGGAAGAGTGCGCAGGTTCTTGAAAACAAAGGCGCGATAAGAATAAAAAAAGAGGTTGAAAGTTCAACGCTAAGAGCTGAGGGCGGCAGGGAGAACAAAGAGCATCTGCACGCGGCTCTGGTGGATGCGGGGAACTGCGGCAGCTTTCTGCGATGAAGCACATGTGGCCGCGGTAGTCCCAAGGCATGGAGACTCGGCCGAGGCGGCTGCTGCTGCTCAGATAGCAAACAGTTGGACGGATTTTGGTTGACCATAAGAACCTCCCTCCCCCTAGGTTTTTCGTAAGTGTTCATTCTGAAGGAGATCAAATTCCTTAGAATGAACACTTGTGGAAGTGCGGATTCTAAAGGGCTTAGGAAAGCGCGGAAATAACGAGATGGTAATCACGGCGGGTGTACTGATTTTGAAGGAGTTAGAAAGACCGCTTGACGGGCGAGCATAGTCAATCGGGGAAGAGAAATCTGTGCCCACGCAACAAAACTATTATACTATGCAGGTATCAATTGTCAAGTAAATTCTAAGTGGTTTGTCTGCTGTGGGATAGCGAAGTGAGTTTGGAATTGGGCTGAAGAGGAGTCAAAGTCCCCGCCCTCAAAAACCGAGAGCGGGGCACCCAAATTCATCTTAGGATTTGTGGTCTGGGCCACCCGTCCCGAGCATGCGGCGGAAGCGGATGAGTTCGGGAAGGCGCAGGAGTTTGCGAAACGGAGTGACCGAGAGAGTGAAGATGAGGAAGCAGATGGTCCAGTCACCCGTGAAGTGAGTGATGAACTCAATGGGATTGGCGGTCAGACCGGAATGGAGGGCGCGCCAGCCGAGAATGCCGAGAGGCGCTAGGCCAAGCAGAAAGACAATGAGCTTGGCCGACTTGGTGGAGAGAAAAGCGTGCACGTTCTCAGGTCAGTGGAACTTCTTCAGGTCCATGCCGGTATACATGCTGGCGACGATGTCGCCATAGCCGTTGAACGGCAAGGTTTTGCGCAAAAAGATTTCGCCAAGGCGGCGCTCTTTGGCCTGGCTCCAGCGCGGGTGATCGACATCGGGATTGACGTTGGAATAGAAACCGTTTTCCTCAGGTGAATAGCGGTTCCAGGTGGTGGGAGGCTCGGTTTCCTGGAAGCGAATTTTGACCAGGGACTTGATGCTCTTGTAGCCGTATTTCCAGGGAATGACCATGCGGACCGGCGCTCCATCTTGAGGAGGAAGGGTCTGGCCGTACATGCCGACGCAGAGAAGCGCGAGAGGGTTCATGGCTTCGTCGATGCGCAGACCTTCGAGGTAGGGAAAGTCGACGCCGACATACCTGGCTTCGGACATTTGGCGGGGATCGAAAAAGGTTTCGAAGGCGACGTATTTCGCTTTGGGAGTGGGCTCGACCAGTTTTGCGAGGGAGCTGAAGGAATAACCGATCCAGGGCACGACGATGGACCAGCGCTCGACGCAACGATGGCGGTAGATGCGCTCCTCGAGAGGCGCGAGCTTCAGGATTTCGTCCATGGAGAATTTGCGGGGCTTTTTGACTTCGCCTTCGACGGAAACGGACCACGGAGAAGTTTTGAAATTCTTGGCGTTTTTGGCCGGGTCGGATTTGTCACTGCCGAATTCGTAGAAGTTATTGTAGTTGGTGACGTCCTCATAGGTGTTTTGTTTTTCGGGGGTGCTGAAGCGGTTGCTGGCCAGACCGGTAAGTTTGGTGTTGGCAAGGACAATTTGTTTTGGAGAAGCGAGATTCCACAGCTGGCGGCCAATGAGAGCGGCGGCGCCGGCGACACCCATGGTGGCGAGAAATTTGCGGCGATCCAAATAGACGGACTGCGGCGTCACGTCGGCGTAGGTCAGATCAGAGGCTTTGCGAATCAACATGGCTTCCTTCTAATACCTTGAGGGGCGCTGCTACCGTATTTTGCGGCCATCCCATTCCATGGGATTCGAAGAGAGCAAAAAGGTTTCCGGGGAAATAGTTTAGCCTGGAAGTCCCACGAGAGGCAGGGACGAATCGCCGAATAGAAGTGGAAAAAGGCCTCTTTCTCGGACATAGCTGCGTTGTTCAGGCGTAGTCAGTGCCCGAAGGAAAGAGGCCTTTTCAATGACAGAGTGGAGCGAGACTCCCTTTCCGTTTGAAGCACATTCTTCACGGCGGGTGGCGCAGGCATTTTTCTCGCTTCGCTATATGCACAAGGGTTGCACACCTGTCGGTAATCGGAGGAGTGGGTAATAGCCGCCACGCTTTGGGCAAAACGAGTCGAGTGGAAATTGCACCTTTCGTCGTTCGTGTAAACTGATGCGTGAGCGGAGGCAAACGGCCAGCGCCGCAGAGCTTCCGGACTCTCAAACGCGAGGTCCATCCCATGACGCCGGTACAAAGAGAACTTCTCCAGGAACTCCAGGACTTCGCGGTGACTGCTCCTTCAGCCCAATCCCTCATGGAGCAGATTGCCAAGCGTCTTCACGAGAAGATGGCGCGCTACAATTGGGTAGGCTTTTACCTGGTCGATCCGGCGGACCGGGGCTATTTGATCGTCGGACCTTTCGCGGGCAGCTTTACACCCAACGCGCGCATCCCGCTCAACACCGGACTCTGCGGTGCGGCGGCCACCACCGGCCAGGTAGTGGTCGTGCAGGATGTCTCGAGCGATCCTCGCTATCTTGCGGGGTCGTCTTTGGTTAAGTCGGAAATCGTTGTTCCCATTTTCGTGAACAAGAAACTTGCGGCGGAACTCGACATAGAAAGCTATTTTGCCAACTCGTTCCCCAAGTCGGAACAGGAGTTTGTCGAAGCCTGCGCCAATCTGATCGCAAACTACTTGGGGAAGGGACGGAATCCCCCCGTGGTTCGGTCCTGAGTAATGCGCTCACCCGGAGATGTGCATACTAGCTCACGGTGAGTGGGATGGGCCGTGAAAGCGCCTACCGGGCTGTCCACCCACCATCAATCAAAATCGTCTCGCCGGTGATCAATGACGCTGCGGGGGAGGCCAGAAACACAACCGCCCCCGCGACTTCCACAGGCTCGCCTATACGATGCAGCGCCGCGATCCGTTCCAATGTGTCCGCGCGAAATGCCGCATCTGAGAGTGCACTCTCCGTCCCCGGTGTGCGGATGAACGTCGGCGCCACGGCGTTCACAGTGATCCCGTGCTTGCCCCATTCCACTGCCAAACATTTCGTTAAATGCGCAATTCCAGCCTTTGTCATGCAATAAATCGATTCCGTCGGCAACGCCGCAAAGCCTGCCTGCGAACTCATGTTGATAATCTTCCCGCTCTTCTGCCGGATCATAAGCCGCCCCACGGCCTGGCTTGCAAAAAATGTCCCCTTCAAGTTCACTGCCAATGTCGCGTCAAAGTCTTCCTCACGCACACTCTCAGCCGGATTTTCGGGTGCGATCCCAGCATTGTTCACCAGGATGTCGATTCGACCAAACTCCTTCGCAGTTTCGTCCACGGCACAAAAAATCTGCTCTATCGTGCGCATGTCCATCTGAAGCGGCAGGGCTTTTCTCCCCATCTTTCGTATCTCCGCAGCTAATCCCGAGTCCGCCTTTACATCGCGCAAACCCAGCGCCACGTCCGCGCCTGCATGCGCCAAGGCCAGCGAAATCGCCCGCCCCAAACCTCGCGCGGCTCCCGTTACCAACGCCACTTGCCCACTCAGCCCAAACTGCGGATACTCCATTACCTCTCCTCCGTCGCTATCTTATTATTTTCACTCACACTGCTCACTGGGCTTTCAAGTATAAATGACTCGATGGACAGACTGCGCAGCGGGATTTTCACCAACGGACCAGGTCAATGATTCAATAACGCACTCACTGGACAAGTTGGTACCAGCACCCGGCCAGATAAGCGTGGCCAGAGGCGCGCCTCGAAAAAGCTCATCCCATCTGATTTCGCTCATCCAGACACTCTACCGAGTGTCACCAATCATTCTGAACGAGCACAGTTGCGTGGCCAGCATTACGCAAGCTGGAGGCGTTTCACGAGTTGCACGGCGATGGAGGAGATGTGAGAGCGCGCGTCAGGTGAAAGTTCATGGCCGTGAACGGAACGCGTGTCGCGAAGCACGATCCACAAACCGGGCCGATAGGACTCGTCGTCGCCGGGGCAGATGGCGCCTGTAAACTGAGCGATTTCGAGGCCCGTACCGCTGATCAAATCCGTGAGGACTCCGCGGGCGTCGTCAATAAGGTCGCGGAAACCCTGCGAGACAAGGATGGCGTCGACGTCGCGCGGGGTGGGCTGTTCGAGGTGATGGAGATCGTAATCCCCAAGAGGATTTTCGAGAGGGATTTCGATGGCGGCCGAAGGCTGGTTTTGGTCAGGGACGATGCGGATGGACATGGACGATATGGTATTACAGCACGCGCGCTATTTGGGATAGGGACTGCCGGAGAGGATAGCGAAAGCGCGGTAGAGCTGCTCGGCCAGCATGACGCGAGCGAGCTCGTGGGAAAAGGTCATCGGGCTGAGAGAAAGTTTGTGGTGCGCGCGCTGGCGGAGCGTGTCCGGGAAGCCATCGGCGTCGCCGCAGAGGAAAATGAGTTCGCGGGTGCCGCGGTCGCGGAGTTCGGCGAGCCATTTCGCGAGGGCCTTCGAATCGAGAGTTTTTCCTGCGGCGTCGAGAAGGACGACGGTGGCGGCGCGATCGGCGTCGAGTTTCTTTATGGCCGCTTCAGAATCACGAGCCTCGCTGATTTCGATAGGGCACGAGCGGCTGATTCGTTTCACATAATCGTCGAGGAGGGCCCGCGTCTCGGGGCGGTGGGTTTTGCCGAGCATCAGGAAGCGTATTCGCATTGAAATTCCGTATCGCCGGGAGATGCCTCGTCGTTCCGCTCCTCGGGATGACCATCCTTGTCGGATGGTCACTTCAAGCCGTATTTTTTGCGTTTTTCGAGGAGCGTCTTGCGGCTGATGCCGAGCGCTTTGGCAGAGCGGCTGATCTGGTAGTGAGTGGCTTCGAGCGTAGCGGCGATGACTTCGCGCTCAACTTCTTCGAGAGTGCGAAGACCGGCGATGGGGCCAGGAGCGCCGGCCCGAACGGACTCAGGAAAGTTTTCTGGATGGAGCGTGTCGTTTCCTGAGGCAGCCTTGGCGCGGCCAGCGACGGAGAAAACCACAGCGCGCTCGAGGGCGTTGCGGAGTTCGCGGACGTTGCCGGGCCAGGAGTAGGCCGCAAGCATGCGGCAGACGGAATCGCTTAATTGCACACGGGGGCGGCCGTGGATGGTGCGCAGCGTCACGAGCAGATGATCGGCAAGGGGAAGAATGTCGGCGCGGCGCTCGCGCAGCGGCGGAATCGCAAGCGTCAGGACGTTTAAGCGAAAGAAAAGATCTTCACGGAAACTTCCACTTTTCACGGCTGCGGGGAGATCCACGCTGGTGAGCGCGATGAGGCGTGCTTCGATGCGCAAGGTTTCCGTGCCACCGAGGCGTTCGAACGCGCGCTCCTGCAAAATGCGGAGGAGTTTGCCCTGCACGGCTGGCGAGAGCGCGGCGACCTCATCGAGGACGATGGTGCCGCTGCCGCCCAGTTCGAAACGGCCGAGTTTGCGTTCGACCGCCCCGGTAAATGCGCCGCGCTCGTGGCCGAAGAGTTCGCTTTCGACAAGCTGGGGCGGGAGGCTGGCGCAATCGATTTTCAGGTACGGGGCGTCACGGCGCGGGCCAAGCTCATGAACAAGGCGGGCGAGGCGATCCTTCCCGGTGCCGCTTTCTCCAGTAATGAGAAGCGTGGTGGGGGCGATGGCGACTTTCCCGGCGAGTTCGAGAAGACGGAGCGATCCGGGATCCACGGCAATCCACGGCAATCGCTCTGCGGTCATTGTTGAGTGCGGCCGCCGCGAGGCTGGGCGGAAACTGCATCGTTAGAAAATGAATCGTGACCAAACGACGAGTTCACCAGCTTCCGCTCGGGGGAGGCGCCCTCGGGATGATCGGGGAGTTCGAGTTTGGGCGCGGAACGCCAGAGGCGCTCGAGATCGTAGAAGCGCCGGGCCTGTTCGCCGAAAACATGAACGACAAAGCCGCCGAAATCCAGCAGCGCCCATTCGGCGGAGCGCTGTCCTTCACGATGTCGTGGAGAACGGCCTAGGTTCTTGTAGAGGTGCTCCTCGACCTCCGTACAGATGGCCTGCACTTGCGGCGTGCTGAATCCCGTGCAGATGACAAAATATTCTGTAAATGCGCCGACACCGCTGAGATCGAGAACGGTGACAGCAGCGGCTTTCTTTTCTTGAACGGCTTCGACGGCCAAGCGGACGCCTTGAGGCAAGGATTCGAATTTCACCGGTATAGGCCTTGTTTGAGAATGTATTCCTCGACGCGCGCGGAGACAAGTCCATGAATGGACTGGCCACGGTGCGCGCGGCGGCGAATGTCGGTAGCAGAGACGTCGCTGGATACGTTTTCTAGCAGATAAACGGTAGAGCGCTGCAGGCGCGCGACGACTTCAGAAGCATACCCGTTTTCCGCTTCTTTCTTGGCGTCGGGGCGGGCCACCAGGTCGGGAGGAATCACGAGGCGCAGAGCTTCCGCGCGGATGCCAGGGCGGTTGGCGATGATGAAATCGCAAAGACCGAGCAGCGTTTCATATTCCTTCCAGACGGGAATATCGAGGAAAGCGTCGGCGCCGATGATGAAATAGATGCGGTCGCCATGGCCGTGATAGACGTGGCGGAAATAGCGCACAGTATCCACGGAATAGTGAAGCTGCGTGCCGCTGAAGTCTTCACCTGCTTCGGCAAGGGAAGGAACGAAGTGCGGGTGCTCGGTGCAGGCAAGGGCGACCATGGCAAATCGATGGGGGAAAGGGGCGAGGAGTTGTTTGAGTTTATGAGGCGGCCGGCTGGCGGCGATGAAATGGATCTCGTCGAAATTGAAGCGCCGGTCCGCTGCTCGTGCAACGCCAAGATGACCGCTGTGAATGGGATCGAAAGAGCCGCCGAAGAGCGCGATGCGGCGAGGATGATGTTTCGCGGCGGTGCGGTGCGCTTGCGCAGTGGTCAATACGCCTCCCAGGAAGTGTCTACAAGGGATTTTCTCACGAATCCTCTTCTTCGGCTGCGGAGAGCGCGGAACCGTCAACTTTGACGGCGGTGGGCAGAGCTTCGCCGGCTGGCGAATCCACCGAAGAGTCATGGGGGGCGCGAGGAATTTTGTCAAGCGCGTCCGCAATGGAGCGAACGAGTTCTTTTACGCCCTCTCCGGTGGCCGCCGAGATGGAGTGGAATTCAAGGTGGCGCTGCGCGCAGAAATCGCGAAGAGCTTCGAGCCGCGTGCGGTCGGTGGTGGCGTCCAGCTTGGTGGCGACGACGATCATCGGTTTCTCGATCAGGGATTCGCTGAAGGCGTGGAGCTCACCGTTGATGATTTCGAACGAATGGACCGGGTCATTGGCATTCGAATCACTAGTATCAATTAGATGAGTAAGGAGGCGCGTGCGTTCGACGTGGCGCAGAAAGCGGATACCGAGGCCCGCGCCCAGGTGCGCCCCTTCAATGAGGCCGGGCAGATCAGCGACGACAAACGTGCGGCCAAGCTCAGTTCCGTGGCCGCCGGTGCCGCCGTCGGCATTGACGACACCGAGATTGGGTTCGAGGGTGGTAAAGGGATAATTCGCAATCTTCGGTCGGGCAGCGGAAATGACGGAGATCAGCGTAGATTTTCCAGCGTTGGGGAAGCCGACGAGGCCCACGTCCGCTAGAAGTTTCAATTCGAAGCGAAGATGGCGTTCTTCGCCGGGGAATCCTTCTTCATGTTCACGCGGGGCTTGATGCCAGGGCTTGGCGAAGTGCTGATTGCCGCGTCCACCGCGTCCGCCATGCGCGATTAGCACGCGCTGGCCGGGCACAGCTAGATCCGCGATGGCCTCGCCGGTCTGGCCGTCGAAAACGAGCGTGCCAACCGGGACCTGAAGAATCATGTCCTCCCCGGAGTAGCCGGTACAATTGGAGCCTTCGCCGTGACGGCCACGATCGGCCTTGAACTCGCGATTGTAGCGGTAGCGGAGGAGAGTGTTGTCATTCAGATTGGCTTCGACATAGATGCTGCCGCCATGGCCTCCGTCACCTCCAGACGGACCGCCGCGCGGCACGTATTTCTCGCGGCGGAAAGCCACGCAGCCGTTGCCACCGTTGCCGGCCTTTACAAATATTTTGGCTTCATCAACAAACACTGAAAAAACTCCTGGCCGCAACCATTAGGCGCGATTCCATAAAAAAGATAACATAAGCGAACTGTCGCTACCGGTAAAGCCAGTGCGGAGGCCGCAGCCCGATGTCCGGCGTTCTAAAACGTGTCGCCTTGCTGCTTGTCTTACTCATATCTGCGGCCGCTCTTGCTTTTTACATTCTCTATTTCCGGCGAACACCGTTGCCGGCGACTCCGCTTCACGCGCGCGTGGTGCCCAAAATCTCCACGATTCCCGGCGTCTCCGCATGCTGGGTCGAGACCGGGAAAACCTTCAGCAACCTCTCTTTTGCCTCGACCGCGGGGAGCGTCCTGGTAAAGCATCCCGCGGGCGACCTGCTGATTGACACCGGCAATTCCAGCCGCTTCGACGATGAAATCCGCGGCTTTCCTCTAGGAACATGGCTCAAGCTTAGATTTCTTGCAGGCCAGCTCAAACCCGAGTATCCGTTGCCCGAAGCACTGAGCCGAGCCGGTGAAGAACCCGCGAGACTGCGCTGGGCGATCCTTTCCCACGCGCATTTGGACCATGCAGGCGGCTTGATGGACCTGCCCCCGTTGCCCATCCTGCTGACCCAGGAGGAACTGCAATTCGCGAGCGACGCAAGCGTTCAGGCGAAAGGCTACGTGATCGCGGCCCACGTTCAAAAATTCCCATCCGCCGATGCGCCCACCTTGCGATTCGACCTTAAGCCCTACGAAACTTTTGACGAAAGCGCCGATCTTTACAAAGACGGATCAGTGGTAGTCGTGCCGTTGCGCGGGCATACGCCGGGGAGCGTGGGCATTTTCGTCAACCTCTCACCAGCGCGGCGCCTATTCTACGTGGGCGACGCCGTGGATGACGAGCGCGGATTCGAGGAACGCGTCGGCAAATCGCTGATCCTGCAAGACAGCGAGAATGACATGGCTCTGGCGAATCAGGTCGTCGGCAAGCTCAGCGAACTCCACGAAAAAGTGCCCGCACTGGCCATCATCCCCGCGCACGGCCGCAGCGCGTATCAGAAATTCTTTCCCGCCGGGCCGTCGACCTGCGTTTCCGGGTAATGAGCGCGGCGAAAATAAGAAGGCGGTCCAGCGGGGCCGGACCGCACATCGGAGAAGAGCACAGACTAAAGTCTGTGCTACAAAATGCAGCTAGTTCGCGGAGGACTTGGCTTGCTCAGACGGCTGAACGCTGATGAAGCGGCCGTGACGGCCCCGGTCCTGAAACTTCACATAGCCGGTGACGAGCGCGAAAAGCGTGTCGTCCTTGCCCTGCCCGACGTTTTCGCCGGCCTTGTGCTTGGTGCCGCGCTGCCGGACCAGGATCGTGCCCGCATTGACGAGCTGCCCGCCGAAGCGCTTGACGCCCAGCCTCTGCCCATGGGAATCGCGGCCGTTTGTTGAGGAGCCGCCGCCTTTCTTATGTGCCATAACGTAATCCTTTTCAAGTGCCCGGCCGGGCTGGAGCCCGGCAGCTACACCGAGAGTTAGATCTTGATATCGCTGACCTGCACGGCGGTGTAATTCTGCCGGTGGCCTCGAGAAATCTTGTACTGGTTGCCCTTCTTGAACTTGAGCACAGTAAGTTTTTTGGCGCGCCCTTGCTGGACAATCTTGCCGGTCACGGTGGCATTCTCGGCCTCGGCACCCACAAAGACCTTTTTGTCTCCATGGACAGCCAGGACGTTGCCAAAATTGACCTTCTCCCCAACCTTGCCTTCCACCCGCTCGATGCGGATGGTGTCGCCGGGCGCGACGCGATATTGCTTTCCCCCGGTCTGAATAACGGCGTACATCGGTCCTCCAAGAGCTATAGGCAAACCACAATTATAGAGGTTTTTGACAGGTAGCGTCAACGCGCGAATACCGCCCGAGTCGCAAAATTCGCCGCCGCCGGTCATTTGAGCTAGGCCCTAGGCGCAGACGCCTTCGTCCGCAGGTTGCGGGAATTGTTGTGAGAACCAGAAAGAAAATGGAGTTGCGCCATTTTTTTGATAGTGTTCCAGGCGCTCGCGCCCCTCGGCAAGGGTCGGGATGTGGCCGGCCGGAATCCACCAGAGGCAGTAGTAGGGTTTATCCATTTTCTCGAACCACTTGGCGCGGTCGCGAAGCACTCTCGCATGATCGGACCTGTACGCGTAATTCCGCAACGCTTCAATAGAGTCCCAAACGGACATGTTGACGATCACGAAGGGATCATCGCTGTAGGCGATATCGGTGGCGTTGCCCGATTCCGACTGGAGACGCCAGACGAATCCCGGAGTCCTTTCGGCAAGGGCGTTGATCTCATCAAGCTGGCCGACGAATTCCGCGATCTTCGGATCATCAATGGGAGCAAGCAAACGACCTATGTTGATTTGGGCGAGTTGGCAGGTCACGGACAGGTCTCCTAGCGGTGCACTGAAGCAATCGCCATTGTAAACCATCTTCGCATACTGTTTTGCAAGGGCCGTTGGTCACCCCGCCTTGAGCGACAGCTTGCGCTGGCGTAGTGTACCGCTGTGCCCTTAACAAAGTTGCTTGCATCAACAAAAGACGCGCCGCCCTTCTCAATGAAAGATGCGTCCAAATGCCGACGATAGAGCTGCCGTCTTCGCCGCATGCGCCTGGAATCCATCCGGTCACGATTCATTACCGGGAATACGGCAGCGGGGAGCCGCTGCTGTTTCTTCACAGCGGCTGGGGATACGGAGTTTATCCTTTCGAGAGGCAGATTCAGGCGTTCGAAAGAGAGTTTCGAATCCTGATCCCGGATCGCTCGGGTTACGGCCATTCCACGCACGTGACGGCAGAGATGCCGCTGGATTTTCATAGCCGTGCTGCCGCGGAAACGGCTGCCTTTTTAGATAAGATTGGGATTCACAAGGCCATTCTGTGGGGACACAGCGATGGCGCGGTGATTGCCGCAATGATGGGATTAGATTATCCGGAACGATGCCGATGCCTGATTCTGGAGGCAGCTCATTTCCAAAAGCGAAAACCAGGCTCGCGCTCTTTTTTCGAGCGTTTCGCCGCGCACCCCGAACACCTTGGCGAGGAAACATGCATTCTCCTGGCGGAAGATCATGGCGAGGAATATTGGCAGAGCGTAATCCGCCGGAATTGCGGGGTGTGGATTCGAATGGCTGATTCTGTAAGCCGGCAAGAAGCGGACGACGTGCACGAGGGGAGGTTGGGCGAGCTTGCTGTGCCTGCGCTATTTCTTCACGGCCGACTCGATCCCCGCACGGAACCGGGCGAGATAGAGCGTATGCGGGAAGCTCTGCCTTCTTCGGCAATGAGATATATCGAGACTGGCAAGCATTCACCCCATAGTGAAGAGCCAGCGTTCGAAGAGTGTAGTGATGCTGTGCGGGAGTTCTTGTCCGCGCGGGAGCGTTCCCCCCGGCAGCTTGAAGCTAAAAATTGAAACGGTAACCAAGAATCATTTTGGCGATCAAGTGATCGGTCGAACGAGTCAACCCCACGCCGAGACCGAAATTCACTTCCCAGTTCGGTGAGAGATTCAGGTCGATGGCAGGGAAAATTTGCTGTTGTTGCTGGCTGATGGGAGAGAAGTCCGTGGCGGGACCGACAGAACCGTAGTATTCGAAGCCGCCAGTGATTTTTTTCGTGAAGTCGTAGCTGAATTTCAGGTTCGGCGAAAACACAAAGCCCTGGTGAACGCTGTCCCCGTGAAAGGATTTGTCGAACGTGGGGTTGAAAGACCAGTACCAGCGGCCGCTTTGTTTGTCGATGATGGGCCGCATCTCCCAGGTCCAGGTGTCGGTGGAAAACTTGCGGCGTTGATAGCCGATTTCGTTGGAGAGGCTCAGGCCGACGGGCCACTTCCATTTCTTGGGGATGCGCACGCGCGGGCGGATGTGGTCGCCGACCCAATCCCAGCCCTGGCCATTTTTCGCGGAAGTAAAAATATAAAAGCCGGTTTCGAACCAATCCGTGAAGCCGCGCGTAATCTCAATGGTTTCATGAAGCTGATGATTGGTGGGGAGGAGACCATTTTGTGATGTCTTAGAGCCCTCGAACGTGAAATTACTGTGAAGCTCGACCATGGTGTGATGCGGCTCGACGGTGTCATAGCTGTAGACCTGGATTTCGTAGTTGTCCTGGGCGCGGGAAGGCACTGGCAAGGCCACGCTGAAGGCCAGCCAGAACAAAGTCGCGATGGAAACACGCAGTCTCATGATTTGAGAACATCCTAGAGTATCCCGGTGATCTCTCACGGCAAACTGGAATGGATGCATGGATCAGGCGTGAGGGTGCGACTTGTCGTAGATGTCCATCAACTGGCGGATCGAGGCGTGAGTGTATTTTTGGGTGGTGGAAAGAGATTGGTGGCCGAGGAGCTCTTGAATCGCGCGAAGATCGGCGCCGTCGGCGAGCAGGTGTGTGGCAAAGGCATGCCGGAGCGAGTGTGGGTGCAAGTCCCAGTTGACGTTGATGAGTCGAACGTATTTCTTGACGATGCGGCCGACAGAGCGCTGCGTAAGCCGGCGGCCCGAATAATTGAGGAAGACCGCTTCGGTGTTGCCCCCTGCAGCGTTGCCGGAGCGAGTGCCGGCCCTCTGGAGCAAGAGCTGTTCACGCAAAGGCCAGTATTTTGCGAGCGCAGCCTGGGCCTTGGCGCCGTAGGGAACGATGCGCTCCTTGTTCCCTTTGCCAAGGACGCGGAGCATGCGTTCTTTTTGCTCGATGTCGGCAAGGTTCAGGCCTGTTAGCTCGCTCACGCGGAGCCCCGCGGCATAGAGAAGCTCGAGAAGAGCGCGGTCGCGGCGAAGGAGCAAACCTTCTGCCGCCGGGTCAAAACAGTTTGGTTTCTTTCCTGGGCCTGCCGAAGATTTCTGGGGAAGAAGTTTTTGCCGTTTTCCGGGTACTGGTAATTCAACTTTAGATGGGCCTATGCCGTCCAGCTGATTCAGGAATCCGTTCATTTCCTCCGCGGAGAGCACGGAGGGTATGCGCTTCGGCAACTTCGGCGTGGGGACCAGCCGAGCGGGGTTTTCCTTGAGCTTGCCTTCGCGAACGCAGTACTTGAAGAAGGAACGCAACGCCGCCAGTTTCCGGGCAATGGAGCTCTTCTCCAGGCCCTGGTCGTGCAAGTGCGCAACGAATTCGCGGATCAGCGCATGCTTTACAGCGGTGAGCGCCGGGGGTCGTGCTCCAGGGGGAGAAAGATAAATCAAGAATTGGTCTAGGTCCCTCCCGTAATTCGAAATAGTGTGGTGAGAAGAGTTTCTTACCGACCGGAGATACTCCAAGTACTTGGCGATCGCTTCTTTCATTCGCAGCTAGATCCCCTGTGGTGAAGGCCTAGCTAGAGTATAGACGCGCGGAAAACCGCAATAGAGATAATTGCAGCGTTGTTTCTTTAGATGCCGACAGGTCAGGATTTGGCGGCCACGGGCACCGGAGCTTCCTCCGGCTGTACCTGTGGCTGCGCTTCGGGAACGAGTTGCTCCCACTCGCAGCCTTCCTTGAGGCAGGCGCGGACGGCACCGATCTTGGTTCGCTTCTCAACAATAAATGGAGCGCCGCACTTGGGGCAGGGCTCAGCGATAGGCATGTGCGGCGTGGTAAAGTCGCAGTCCGGGTAACGCGAGCAGCCATAGAAAATCCGGGGGCGTCCGCGGCCGGCCTTCCCGGCGCTACCGCGGCGCACGAATTCGCCTTCATGACACTTCGGGCATTTGATTCCCATCGTGATGGGGCGCGTGTATTTGCACTTCGGGTAGCCGGAGCAGCCGATGAACTGGCCGAAGCGGCCGTGCTTTTTCACCAGGCCGTTGCCGCAAAGCGCGCACTTCTCGTCGAGCGGCTCATCGGGTTCGTGGGCGATGCGCGTGCCCTGGACGAGGCGGCGCGTCGTCTTGCAATCCGGATAGCCGGTACAGGCGAGGAAAGTGCCGAAGCGGCCGCGCTTGATGGCCATCTCTTTGCCGCAATTGTCGCAATATTCGATCTTAGGCTCACCGCTGGTCTCTTCGGGCAGTTCGGGCGAGAGGTCCTGAATGAAATCGCAATCGGGATAGCGCGAGCATCCAAGGAAGAACCCGTGGCGGCTGATGCGCTCCAGCAGTTCGCCCTGGCCGCACTTCTCGCACTGCTTGCCGGTGGGGATGCCGGCTTTGTAGGAAAGCATTTCGTCGTCGGCCTTGTCGAGATCCACGACGAATTTTTCCCAGAATTCTTTCACGGCTTCACGCCAAGGCAGTTTGCCTTCTTCGATGTCGTCCAGCTCTTCTTCGAGGCGCGCCGTGAATTTAAGGTCGAAGATGTCCTCGAAACTCCTGACGAGCAGGGTACTGACGCGCTCACCAAGCATCGTCGGCGAAAAGCGTCCCTGGTTCTTGGTGACATATTCGCGCTCTACGATGGTGGAAATAATCGAGGCATACGTTGAAGGCCGCCCAATGCCGTCTTCTTCGAGCTCCTTCACCAGTGTCGCGTCGTTATATCGCGGCGGTGGTTCGGTGAAATGCTGCTCGGGACGAATTTTGTCCAGCCGGAGAATCTGTCCTTCCTGGACCTGAGGAAGCGCGCGGCCTTCTCCTTCGTCATCCCTTTCGTCGTCCTCACGATCGGCGTTTGAGACGGGAAGTTGATAGACGCGCAAGTAGCCGTCAAATTTTTGGACCGAGCCGGTGGCACGGAAAGTGTAGTCGCCGGCGGAAATATCGATGGTGGTTTGATCGAAAATCGCCGGGAGCATTTGAGAAGCGACGAAGCGCTGCCAGATGAGCTGGTAGAGCTTGAACAGGTCGTCTTCGAGATATTTGCGGACGTCTTCCGGCGCGCGCATAACCTCTGTCGGACGTACCGCTTCGTGGGCTTCCTGTGCGTCCTTTTTCGACTTGTAGAAATTGGGCTTTTCCGGGAGATAGTTGGAACCGAAGCGTTCGGGGATTAACTCGCGAACCTGCCCGAGCGCATCGTTCGAAACATGCACGGAGTCGGTGCGCATGTAAGTGATTAGCGCGACCGATCCTTCGTCACCGAGCTCAACGCCTTCATACAGCTTCTGCGCGAGAGACATAGTGCGCTTGGCGGTGTAGCGCAGCCGGTTGTAGGCCGCTTGCTGTAATTTGGAAGTCGTGAAGGGTGGCGGCGGGTTGCGCTTCTTTTCTTTCTGCGTGACGCTGGCGACCTGCCACTTGGCTTTGCTGACCGCGGCGACAATCTTGTCCGCAGCATCCTGGTTCTTTACTTCGATGTCTTGGTCCAGGTGTTTGAAAAGCTTCGCCTCGAAGAGCGGAGGTTGCCCGGCATCGAGCATCGCGTGGATGGTCCAATATTCCTGCGGAATAAAGGCGCGAATGGCCTGCTCGCGCTCAACGATCAAACGCAGAGCGACCGTTTGGACGCGGCCCGCGGAAAGCCCGCGGCGAACTTTGTCCCAAAGAATTGGGGAAATCTTGTAGCCCACGATGCGATCGAGCACGCGGCGAGCTTGTTGAGCGTCCACCAGATTCTCATCCACCTGCCGGGGATGATCAAAGGCCGCGCGAATCGCTTTCGGCGTAATCTCGTTGAAGGTGACGCGGAAAATTTTCTTGGGGTCGATGGCGACAACTTCTTTCTTGGGAGAATCCTCGGCCTTTTCTTCTACCGCCTTTACGGGCTGCGCGTTTTTCTTCTTGAACCTCGAGACGCTAGGTTCCTGCTCGGTGAATCTGGAAGGCTTGGAGAGAACCATGGCAAGGTGCGCGGAAATGGCTTCCCCCTCGCGATCGGGGTCGCCCGCCAGATACACAGCATCGGCGGAGTTCGCAGCCCTGCGGAGATCGTTTATAACTTTGCCTTTGCCAGCGATGATTTGCAGCGTGGGCTCGAAAATCTTGTCGTCATCCAGCGTAATCGGCTTCTTGGTGTTTTTTCCCTCTGTACGCGGGCTTTTCTTGTCGCCCTTTTTTTTCTTCCGCTTCCTTCGGCCGGAGGGATCCTCGCCGGGGAGGCGAATGCCGATCGTTTTTTTCGGCAGGTCCATGACGTGGCCGATGGACGCTTTGACAGTGAAATTGCGCCCCAGATATTTATTGATGGTTTTCGCCTTTGCGGGCGATTCGACAATTACGAGCGAACGAGCCATGTTGCCTTTGTAACTCCGTAATGTTCTGTAGAAAGGGCTGACCGCGCGGAGTGTGTCCTTCTCGCTACCTTACGCGCTTGTCCCCGATCCTCTTGGAAACAACATTCAGATGCTGCGATGGCCCTTGCGGATGCGTTTGCCTATTCGCTACCTGCCACTTGAAGGGGGATTCAAGCCCCTAACTGACTCTACAGCAAGACTTTGCTGAACTGCTTTCCCGGTGACTGCCGGACGATGCCCTTCATCTCCAGATCAAAGAGCGTAGCCAGAACTTCCGAAGAGTTCAAGCCGGACAGTTCCACGATGTCATCAATCGGCACTGGCACCTCCGGGTTGAGCAGCTCGTAGAGCTTCTTTTGCGTGCCATTCAGCGAAACCGCGGCCAATCGATTCCGCTGCTCGGTTTCCGGTTGCTCCGCCTGCACCAGGGCTGCGCGGACAGGCGTTGGCAGCTCCTCGATGACGTCCTCGGCGGAGGTGACCAGCTTGGCTCCCTGTTTGATGAGCAGATTCGGCGCGAAACTGACGGCTTGTGTGACGTTGCCGGGAACGCCGAACACTTCGCGCCCGAACTCCATCGCCAGCCGCGCGGTAATCAGCGATCCGCTATATTGCGCCCCTTCCACGACGACTACCCCGAGCGGCATCCCCGCGACGATGCGGTTCCGCACTGGGAAGTTCTCCGGCGCGGGGTGTGTTCGCAGCGGGAATTCACTGATGATGGCGCCGCGTTCTAAAACCTTCTCGTAAAGCTTCTTATTTTCCTTGGGGTAACAGACGTCGATCCCCGTGCCTAGAACTCCGATTCCTCGGCCATTGGCGTCCATCGCTCCCTGGTGCCCGATGGCGTCGATCCCGCGGGCCAGGCCGCTCACAATGACGAGGCCCCGCGCCGCGAGATCCCTGCCGAGCCGCTGCGCCATTTGCGTTCCGTAGAGTGTTGGACGTCGCGTGCCCACAACGCCGAGGCTGGGGAAATTCAAGACCTGCCCATCGCCCCGGACATAAAGCAGTACGGGCGGATCGTAAATCTGCAACAACGACTGCGGGTATTCGGGCTCCGTCCAATTTAGAAGGCCACAGCCGGCAATCCTTCGAACGCCATTAAGCTCCTTCTCCGCGCGCTTGAAAGCTTCCTTCTTCGCAATACCTTGCGCAACCTGGGCAGGGAGGTGGCAGGATTCGAGATCGGCCAGCGAGGCCCGGAAAACGCCGTCGGGCGAGCCAAACCGCCGCAGCACGCGGGCGGACAAACGGGAAGCCAGGCCGGGGGTAAGGGCCAGCGCGAGCCATGGGAGAGAGGCGTCCAGTTGCATCGCGTGGTCAGCCTATTGGCTAAATAACCGACTTGTCAACTGTTTCTTATAGGAACCTAGCAAAGGATCTTGCAAACGCACTACTTCTGCTTCGTTGTGCTTCCTGCCGGATGCGGATTGCCAAAACCGATTTCGAGCGACGTATCTTTGGGCAGGACCACGTCACGCCCTCGCGAAAGAAAATTTGAGTAGATGGAGCTCGAGGCGCCGTAAGCTCCAAACGCTATCGAGACAGGTGTTGACTTTGCCGCAAGGCTGATGAGTGCTCCCGCAAGCCGAAATCCCGAACCACCAGCCGCCGTGCGAACTCCCGGATCACCAGCGGTATCCGTCGTGCCGTGTTCGGCGTCGGGATGGGCCGCCGCAGCGGCAAGAAGAACGGTCAGGCCGGTCGAGAGATAGCGTGTTTTGCTGTCGGTTGCGTGCGCGCCTCCTTCTTCATCCAACTTCATATGCGCGGCGCGATCCACTTCCACTCCCTCGAGGCTGCCCTGCATCCCCTGTGTAAATCCTTCGGGTGTCTCAATGCGCTCAAAGACGACTCGCAACTCGCCATTATGATGGAGCTTGCGCGCAGGCCTGGCTTGCAACACCTGGCCGATCAACCGGCTGTTGACTGGAAGAATCAAGCGGTGATCCGGTGAATAGAGCGGCTCCGTCAAGATCGCGGCAACTGGCGTGCCGCGGCTCGCCGTTGCCGAACTCACCTCGGCCCCAAGACGGGCATGCAACAAGCTATCAGGCGGAGGCGCGCTCCCAACCGCCGCCAGTTGTTCGTGCGTTCGGGTGCCCTCGCCGAAATCGAGCGGCTCCGTCAGCACGGCGTTAAATCTCGTTCCAGGCTCGAGATACTGGCGCCGATACGGCAGTTGCGAAAGAAAGAATCCTTTCAGCCGCCCCATTTTCCCGGGCGCGGTCAGCTGGTCCCAAGTGTGGCGTGCCTCATCTTTTCCCTCTTGAATCTTACTTTCTGTTGCCTTCTTTGCTTTGTCTGTCGCTCGGCCCGGAGCGCCCTTCTGTTTGTCCTTTTCGGGATTACTTACCAGGTGCACGACTTCTGCAGTTCCGGCCGAAACCGTGGTCTTGATCGCCAGTTGTTTTCCGTCAGGAAGCATAAGCGTTTCGAAGCTGACCCCATAGCCATGAAACGGCGAAAAATTCCCGTTGGCGTACGCCAGAGTGCGCTTGGTCGAAGAAACGGGTTCAATCTTTGTTACGCGCCCCGTTGCAATCGTTCCCGCAGGGATGACCGGCTGATCAAAGGCGTAAACCGTCTCGACCAGCCGACCACGTACCACCTCGCCTTCGTGTGAGATACGCGTGCGCTGATCAATCGCGATTCGCAGCGGAGTTTCGACGGAGATCTTCAAATCCATCTTAACGGGAGGAAGGATTTCCGGTTCTGCTTCTTGCTGGACTTCCCCAGACGGCGGGGCGCACAACCGTGGGTCAGCGTCTTCGCGCGGAGCTTCGCCGCAGGAAGGCGGCGGACCGGGCCGCATCTTTGCAGGAGGAACATAGATTTGATCGGATTGCGCGGCAACTCTTGGAACGCAACAAAGCAGGAGCAAAGAGACTGCCATCAGCTTGAGAAGCATTGCCATAAGCCTGGCCCTGAGCACGTCTTATCTGGACGAGTGCCCCAGTCCGCGCCGATCCTACATATGCAAGATAGAACTTTAGACGCCCGCCGTCTAGACCAGGTTGGCTAAACGGAATCGCCATTCAGCGCTGGCGTGGCTGAGCCGCGTCTTCGCCAAGAACGGCGTCGAGTGTCCCGACGAAGAGATCGGCATTGGCTTCCGAGAAAATCAGCGGTGGCCGCAGTTTGATGACGTTGTGATGAGGGCCGTCGGTGCCTGTGAGGATGCCGCAATCGCGAAGGCGATTCACGACGTAGGAAGCCTGCGACGGCGCAGGCTCGCGCGTCTCACGATGGAGCACCAGATCGATCCCCAGGAACAGCCCCGAACCACGTACATCTCCGATGGAAGCGTGGCGCCCCTGCAACAATTTCAAGCCATCCAGAAGACGCGTGCCGACGCGTCGCGCGTTTTGCTGCAACTGCTCTTCTTCCAGCACATCCAGAACAGCAAGGCCCGCCGCGCAAGCTACGGGGTTGCCTCCAAACGTGCTGAAAAATTCCATGCCGTTGTTGAACGAGTTCGCGATTTCCGGCGTGGTGATGACCGCCGCTAAGGGGAAGCCATTTCCGATTGGCTTTCCGAGAACGACGACGTCTGGAACCGCGCTTTGCGATTCGAATCCCCAGAAATGCTTGCCCAGCCGACCAAATCCAACTTGCACTTCATCCGCAATGCAGACTACACCTGCGGCTCGAGCGTGGCGATAAACCTCAGCGAGATATCCAGGCGGAAAAACAATCTGTCCACCGACACTCGGCAACGTCTCCGCGATGTAAGCGGCGACGCCACGGCCTTCCGCGCGAGTGCGCTCGAGAATCTCCGCAACGTGCTGCCCATACTTTGCGCCAGCCTGTGGATCGTCGCGCCGATAGCGGCCGCGATAATCATCCGCGAGCGGCGCGACGTGCACCCAAGGTTTTTTCCCGCGGCCGCCGGGACCGTCGAACTTGTATGGACTGATGTCAATCAGCGTGTTTGTATGGCCGTGGTAAGCATGTTCCAGCACGATCACGTCTTCGCGTCCGGTGTGGGCGCGAGCAAGCCGCAGCGCGAGTTCGTTGGCCTCGCTGCCGGAATTGATGAAAAAGCAGACGCGTAGGGGCTCGGGCAGCAGGCGCGTCAGCCTCTCGGCATAACGATTCACGCTGTCGTGCAGGTACCGGGTGTTGGTATTTAAGAGCGCAAGTTGCGCCTGCGCGGCTTTGACGACGCGCGGATGGCTGTGGCCCACGAGAGGAACGTTGTTGTAAACATCGAGATAGGCGCGCCCCGCCTCGTCATAGAGATACTGCATCCAGCCACGCACGATTTTCAGCGGGCGCTGATAAGAGACACTGAGATTCTTCCCGAGCAGCATCCGCCGCGCGGCCAGCGTTTCCGCCGCGTCCGGCTCCTTCGCTGGAAAGCGCTCGGCCGGGATTCCAAATAGGAAATTGGGATCGGGTGAAAGTCCGGTCCAGATCGAACGTTGCGATGCGTAAGCAACGCCCGGAAAATCGGCGCCAAGCTCCAGTAGATCTAAGATGATCTGAAAATGGACGTGAGGCGGCCAGCCGCCGTTCTCCGAAGCGGTGCCGACGGCCGCAAACTTTTCTCCTTGCGCGACGCCCCGACCAACTCTTAGCCCGCTGAGTGTGTCTTTTGAAAGGTGCCCGTAAAGAGTGAAGAACTCCTCGTCATCGCCGGTTTCGTGCCGCAGAATGACGACCGGCCCATAGTCGAACGGTGTGGAATTATTTGCGATAGTGTGAACGACGCCTTCGAGCGGCGCGCGAATCGGCGTGCCCGGCTCGACGAAGAGATCGATCCCCATATGAATCGTACGGCGCTCGTCCGCGGGATTGCTGCTCGCACCAAAAGGCGGGGAGGTATAGAGCATCCGCGGCTCATCGTATCGCCCCACGCCAACAGAGACTCTGGCGCGCTTCATTTCTCGAAGTATTTTTTCGCTGAGCACGCTGGTTTCCGCTCCGCAAGGATCAGCGTCAAGAAATGTGCTGCCAACGCTCAGGTCAAAGGCGATGATCGGCGCAGTTCGCAAATCCGTCTCCAGCAGCGATGCCGCAGAGTTAGAATTCGCCTTGAGCCAGCGCTCGATCTTCGGGCCTTGCGGAACAAGCGCATAACGGCACGCCGAGCGGAACGCATAGTGCGCGAACCGCGGATGAATTTCCGCGAGCCGTTCAAGCGCTTCCCAGGCCGGCGCCTCGCTGATAGTTACGTAGGAATCGTCCGGCATCAGAGTTTTGCGAAGAGCGGAGTTCGTGACGCTGACGGCGAGCCGCGTGCCGGTTAGAGCAAATAAAACAGATAGCTCCTGTTCATCGAGAGGAAACGCTTGGTGAAAACCCGCAACGACCGCGGTGGCCGCCCGCAATACATCTTTCTTGCCAAGGATGGCATATGCCGCCGCGATAGCGGGCTCAGAAACAATGAGCCCGTGATGCAAATCTCCGAAATCGATCACGCTGGCAATCTTCCGCGGCTGGGGCCAAGGATCGCTCACCAGGACGTTGTAATCGTTCGCATCACCATAGATCAAGCTGCGGCGCAAACGGGGCAGCAGAGGAGTCACTTCGGTTTCGTAGAACGCGAGAAATTTTTCAACCAACTCTCGCCGCTTCGAATCGTCAATCTCCCTGACGTGCTTCTTGATCCAGCCAGCACGGGAAGAATCCCATTTCAATTCACGGATTGCCGCAGGGTGTGAAAACGATTGCAGCGCCGCGTCTATCTCACCAAGAAAACGGCCAAGATCGCCGAGAAGTTCAGGCGTGTGCGGACGCACTTGCGACAGAGCGGTGCCTTGAACAAAGGTAAGCAACCAAACGAACCGCACGGAACCATCAGCGGCCGCGATGGAAGAGAAAAGTTCACCGTTGCGATTCGGCACGACGCGGGGCAAGGAAAGTTGGGAGGCTTGCTTTTCCAGGTGTCGCAAGGCCTGGCATTGCAAATCAATGAAGGATCGCTGTCGTGCGGGGTGCATCACCTTCAACACAAACTCATGCCCATCCGCTGCGGTCAAGTGAAAATTATGGTCGTACTCTCCCGGAAGCGCCCTCGCCCGAACTTCAAGCGCATAGAGTTCGCCTGCCAGGCGAACAGCTTCGACTTCCGTAATTGCGTGAGCCCGCTCTTCCAGAAGCATCCTCCAAATCTTATCCGCATGTGATGGAGTGCGTCCATCTCCCGCGAAAAAGCTTTGACATGTTCAAACCCTTCAAAGCTATTGAATGCTTAACAACGATTGAGGCTTGTCACAGAAGAAATTCCTGTCTGCTATACTGAGGTTCCAAACGAGACACTGAACTGTGACGAAACTTCGCATCTCCATCGTCCAATACCTGAACACCGCGCCGCTCGTCTGGGGCTTCACGAACGGCCCGCTTCGGGGCAAGTATGAACTCTCTTTCACCGTGCCCTCTCAGTGCGCCGAGGATTTGCGACTCGGCCGCGCCGATGTCGCCATCATCCCAGCCATCGAATATCAGCGCATCCCCGGCCTCGCTATTTTGCCGGACATGGCGATCGCCTCGAAGAACCAGGTCCGCAGTTTGCTTATCGTGGCGAAGAAACCTATCGAGCAAGTGAAGACCTTCGCGCTGGACCGCAGCTCGCGCAGCACCCAGGCGCTCACACGCATCCTGTGCGCGGAAAAATGGAAGATCGCTCTTGAATTTTTCGAAGCCCTCCCGGACCTGCCGGAAATGTTGCAGCAAGCCGATGCGGCCTTGCTGATCGGCGATCCCGCCCTGCGTATTGCCGTCGGAATCGAGAAGGATAGTTGGCCTGGTGCGCAGGGACAAGCGATTTGCCAGGCCGCCACGCTCGGCATCACCAGTTCCGAATTGCTCTGTGTCTACGACGTGGTCGGCGAATGGCGCGCGCTGACGGGACTGCCCGCCGTTCTCGCCGTCTGGGCCGCCAAGCGTGAAATCGCCACTGCCGAAATCACCGCCGATTTCATAGCCTCCCGCGATTTTGGCCTTTCGCAACTCAGCGCAATCAGCTACGAAGCGGCTCAAGATTTGGAGCTGCCACAGCGTGCGCTGGAATCCTACTTGCTGAACAATATCGACTTTTCTCTTGACGCGGAAAATCGTAGTGGCCTCGAGCTCTATTTCGAGCACGCCGCAAGGCTCGGCCTGATTCCGCAGGTAAAGCCCATCGAATGGGCGGCGTTAAAAACCGAGGCCGTGAAGTTGTAGCGGCGCGATATCGAAGATTTCCGGACAGCAGCCGGAGCGTCGTGCCGCCGGTTTCAAATTTGACCGGAGTGTTCGCTAAAATGCACCAAGCCGAGAAAAAGGAAAGATCGTGGGATTAACGAAACAAGAGGCTCTCGAAATGCTCGAATCCGATGACCTTGTGGGCATCGGTATGGCCGCGCACCAGTTACGCCTGAAGAAAAATGATCCCCGGGTCGTGACCTACCAGATCGACCGCAACATCAACTACACCAATTTCTGCACCGAATATTGTTCCTTCTGCGCGTTCTACCGCCCGATGGGCGCGCGAGACGGCTACATTCTGTCCTTTGAAGAGATTTACGAAAAGATTGACGAGATGCTCGAACTCGGCGGCACTGGGATTCTTCTCCAGGGCGGGTTGCATCCGGACCTGCAAATCGGGTACTACGAAAATTTATTGCGTTCTCTGAAATCTCGTTACCCGCAAGTCCACCTGCACTGCTTTTCAGCACCCGAGATTCTATGCATCGCGGAAGTTTCCGAAATCAGCATCCGCGAAACGATACAGCGCTTGATGGATGCGGGGCTGCAATCCATTCCCGGGGGAGGCGCGGAAATACTTGACGATGAGGTTCGCGCCAAAATCGCCCGGCTGAAGTGCACTAGTGACGACTGGGAAGAGATGCACCGCGTCGCGCATTCCCTCGGACTCCGCACCACCGCCACCATGATGTTCGGTTGCGGCGAAGAACTCCGCCACCGCGTGAATCATCTCGAACGCATCCACCGCATTCAGGAAGACACTGGCGGCTTTACCGCCTTCATTCCCTGGATGTTCGCGGCGGAGAATACCGCGCTCGGCAAAAAAGTGCAGGAAACCACGGCGGTGGATTACTTGAAGACGCTGGCGGTCAGCCGCCTCTATCTCGACAATGTCGATCACGTCCAGTCGAGCTGGCTCACGCCCGGAATCAAAGTCTGCCAGATCGGCTTGCAGTTTGGCGCCGATGACGTCGGCAGCATCCTCATCGAAGAAAACGTCGTTTTCGCCGCCGGCGTGAAAAACCGTACCAACGAAAGCGAGCTTCGGCGCGTCATCTCCGACGCCGGCTTTGTCCCCGCCCAGCGCGATACCCTCTATCGCTCTTACGCTTTAAAATAATTTATTGGCGAAATTACTCTTCAAGGTTTCGGGAGCAGCCGAAAAAGAACTTCCACGACTGTGCCATCGGGAAGCCCTACGTCCTCTAGAGGATACAGAACGCCGCTTTGGTAGCGGGCGAGAAGCTTGCGCGGCTCCGGCTTGCTGCGCAATTCGAGTTTCGGCGCCAGGGGCGATTTCGGAGCGCCTTCGGTTTCGTCCAGCGCTTCGTTGGCCAGTGCGTCGGCCTCGCGGTTCTGCTCGCGGTAGACGTGCTCGATGCGGAAGACATGGAACGCTTGCGACATTTTCTTGGCGCGCTCGAAGAGCGGCTGGAGGTCGGAGCTCTTCACTTTATACTGCCCGCGCATCTGTTTCACAAGCAGCTCGGAATCGCTCTCGACGCGCAACGCGCGGATGCCATGCGATTGCGCGTAGTCCATCGCTGCGATGAGCCCGTAGTATTCCGCCACGTTGTTGGTCATGCGACCGATGTACTTTCTTAGCTTGGCCACGATTTCGCCGCGTGCGTCGCGGATCAGCACGCCATAGGCAGCCGGCCCGGGATTGCCCCGCGAGCCGCCGTCTATGTTCGCGCGATACATTGCGGGTGCTGGCTTCGTTTCCGGAGTGGCTCCGGCAAAAAGGTCTTTGCCGCGAGATGGTAGTGGGCGGCGTGGCATCAGGAATTTGTTGAAGCGGCGGAGGATGCGTTCGTCATACCGCCCGCGGGATTGGCCACGGAAATCGGTTCCAGCGAGTAGAGAATCAGGCCGCAACTTTCGCAGCGGTAAACCTCTTCATTCGTTTCCGAACGCAGCTCCTGCAAAATGTGCGGCAGGACGCGCATGCCGCACCCGCGGCATTGGCCATCGCGTGCCTCTGCTATAGCGGTGCCGTTGTGGCGCTTAGCGATGCGCGCATAGAGGTCGCGCAACTCTTCGGGAACTGGGACGATGATTTTTTCGCGCTCGGCGGTTGCGGCCTCGAACTGCTTCATTTTTTCGGCTGCCTGGGCTTCAATTTGTTTTCGTTCTGCGGCGACGGCTTGCTCGGCTTCTTTCAAACGGGACTCCGCCATTTTCATCCGACGGTCGAATTCCTCTGCGGCCATCATGATTTCGAGCTGAAGTTCTTCGGCTTTGGCCACTTCGGCTTCGGCGTTGGCGATTTCGTGCTGGAGTGCCTTGTACGCCTCGTTGGTTTTTACCGCGCCGCTTTGATCGCGGTACTTGCGCGCGCGGTCTCTCCATTGCTGCACTTCAAACTCGAATTTCTTGCGGCCGGCCAGGGACTTGCTCTGAGATTCCTTCGCCGCTGCGACTTCAGCGCGCGCGCCGCTAAGTTTCGAATCGGCTTCGCGGGTGCGCTTCGGATGGCTGTCCAACTCCGCGCGCAACGAGGCAATCTGGTTATCTACACGCTGAAGCTCGACTAGGTGAGGAATCGCTGGATGCATGGGTGAGTCATTCTATCACAGCGGCGCGGCGGCCCTTGCGGGAAGCTGCCAAGCGGATAGAATGCGGAGGCCTGGCTTGCGAGATTTAGGGAAACGTCCGTTCTAAGGAGAGTAGACATGCCTCACGTGCAAATCACCTGGGTTGAGGGGCGTACAGCGGAGCAAAAGCGAAAGATCGCGGAGCGTGTCACTGCGGCGTTGATCGAGGATGGCAAAGCCAAGCGCGAAAATATTCACGTGTCGTTTCACGACGTGTCGGCAACGAATTACGCCGAAGCCGGTGTGCTAGTTGTGGACCAAAAGCGCGCGCCGTAACCCATCCCCAGCATTGCCAAGTGCGGGTCGAGTCATTGGCGAGCGCGGGGCACGGTCTGCTTCCGCATCACGAGAAGCACAGCTATCTTACGCGCGGGCGTCGCGGCGAATCATCGTCCAATCGAGGAAATAGCCAATGCCCACTGCCAGCGGAATGATGCCAAAGGCAGCGGCCGTCCAGAGGTCGCGATCCGCTTGGATGCTGGCGATCCAACCGAACGTGGCGATGTAGCCGATGGCGCCGCTGACGAGCAGGATGCCCGCCCGGCGGGAACGCGCCGCCTGGGTCATTTCAGGCTCCATCGGAATTTCCACGCCGCGGGCGATCGCCGCGAGCCGTTCTTCGCTCCTCAGCTTTCGAACGCGGTAATAGGTGTACAGCGCGCCCAGAGGGACTCCCATTCCTAGGGTCACCGCTACTAATCCAATCAATTCTCCGCCCATCATGTGCTCCTTCAATTCGTAATGCGCCACCGAGGCGCGCTTTATGTGGGAACCGCTTGCATTAGAAGGTACGCGGAAGATGTCAGGAAAGTTCCGGGAATTTAGACGCTATATACCGAGAAATTCGAATCAAGGCAGAAGTACGAACCGGCGTTCTGGGTAGGCGGCCCGGTCCTTTGTTGGGTGAGGCTTGGAAAACACCGTAGTGCACTGGCGAAGGACAGAATTCCTCCGCAGACGTTCAGTTTATTTCGTGAATTTCCATTGTCGCGTCAATGGCGAGATTGGGATAGCGAATGGGAGAGTTGGCCGGCGCGGGGGCATGGCGCGCGGTAACTTTAAATTCACTGCCCGGGCACTCCACCGCATAGAGATAGCCGTCGCGCTCTCTGAGGGACATGGACACAGAATTCGAGGAGATCAGATCTTCGAGCGAAACGCAGTGGCCGTTCGTTGCAATGTACATTTGCTCCGCTTGAGCGATCTGAAGCAGGTCGCCGCTCACTCCGGTCAGGCTGATCGCCTGGGTTGCCGACGTGCCTCCTTCAGCCGTGGGCAACTTCTTGAGATAAAAGTGGTACACGCCAAACAAAAAGGCCGCGGCGATCAGCAAAGTGGCAAGGGCACGCACGAGAGAATTGTGATTCCGCCGGGAGCGCCCCGCAAGAAGAGTGCGTCGCGGCTTGCGTTAAGAAACAATGCCACCTTTTTCCCTCACCTTGTCTGCGGCTCTGATAAGATTCAGTGGATCACTGAATCCCCTTCCCGGTGTAAAGCCTCCTCTTTGGATCGACGAATGAACACGACTGCTCCACCGCTGGAATTGCATCGCATTCAAAAACTTAGGGAAGAAGAACTTGAAGAGGCTCGTGCGATTCAAAGCGTAATGATGCCCTCGGAATCGCTGCGCTCCGGTGTGGTTACAATTTCCCACGAATTTCAACCGCTCGCCGCGGTGGGCGGTGATTTTCTGGATTACTTCCAGCTCGCGGACGGAACCGTCGGTCTATACCTCGGGGATGTTTCCGGCAAAGGATTGCCCGCTGCGTTGTACGCGGCGCTGGCGGTGGGCACTTTGCGGGGTGTGCATAAGACGGGTACATCACCGAGCGATGTTCTGGCCACATTGAACCGGCGGCTGATGATTCGCGGCATGCCCCGGCGGCACGCCGCGATCCAGTACGCCCTGTTCGATCCCGTCAGTCACGATTTACGAATCGCAAGCGCCGGCATGCCCGGCCCTCTTTATCTTTCAGCTGGTGAATGCTCCATCCTCGAGGTCGCGGGAATCCCTCCGGGATTATTCCCGGCGACCAGCTACGATACGGTGACGGTGCGTCTGAAGCCGGGCGATTCCGTGCTCTTTTGCACGGACGGAATCACGGATGCGTTCGAGGAGGGCGGGGAACAGTTTGGGATCGAGCGGCTCCAGGTGATTTGCTGCGCGACGCGGGTTTTATCACCCAGGGAATTGTTGGGCCGGGTCTTCGCCGAGGTCGAAAGCTTTGCTCACGGACGAGAGCAACACGACGACATGGCGGCGGCGTTGTTTCATTGCAGCGGCTAACCAGAGTTCTACCTGTGTCCATGCAGCCATGTAGAGAGTAGGCAAAAGTCCCTGCGTTGGCGTTGACAGTTCTGGCGCTCTCCAGATACTTAGAATGGATACAACTTCCAAGCCCAGGAGAGTCTCCGATGACGACGAAGTCCCCGTATACCCTTGCTCTAGCCACATGGCTTTCGATTCTGATTGCGATTCCTGCGCAATTGCACGCCGACCCCCAAGCTGCGGGACAGCGAGCCGGCGAAGTTTCGCGCGTCATCCCAGCGGTAAGCGTAGCGCGCGGACCGAAGTCCATTACTGCATCCGCGAAGACCGTGGTCAATTGGCAAGATCTGGTGAACACGCAAGCCAATGCCCGCGCGCGAATTGTGCTGGATGACGGGTCAGTCTTAAACGTGGGATCGGAATCCTCCGTGAAGATCGTGAAGCATGACGCGGGCGCGCAGCAGACGGAGCTGGAACTAACCTACGGCAAGCTGCGCACGGAAGCGCAAAAAATCGCCAAACCAGACGGGAAATTCGAAGTGCGCACGCCGGCTGGAGTCGCGGGGGTAGTGGGAACGGATTTCTTCGTTGGATATGACAACAGCGCGAATGTCATGAACGTGATCGTTTTCGAGGGCCTCGTCAAAGTTTGTAACCTGGCCGGAGTTTGCGTGATCGTCAAGGCCGGGCAGATGACCAGCGTGCGCAGCGGCGATAATTCCGGGCCACTGCCACCGCAGCAGGCTACGCTCGATCTGCTGGTGGCTTCGAGCAAAGATACGAACCCAGGCGCGCCATCGGGAGCGGCCGGGGCGGGAGCGCATCTGGGCGTTTGGGGGACTGTTGGAATCGTCGCGGGAGCTGTCGGCGCCGGATTGGGTGTTGGGTTGACCCGCAAGAGCAACCCACCGTCGCAATGCAAGATAATTCCGGCTACAGGCAGGTGCGGGTGATCGCCAGGATGTCATGACAAACTCCCGTTCGCTCTGGCTGCTCAAGGCGTCCCGGGCTTTTTGTTTCGATGAAGCTTTCGTAATGCAATGCGAATCCAGTCTGTGCCGCCCCGGATTCGCTTCGCGTTTTTCATGGACGCCTAGCAAATCATAAATCGTGAAGGTTCACGAATCCGCCCATCAATTCGATAAGTACAAGGAGCGGTCGCCTTGACAGCCGCAGTAACTCGGCCTACACTACGGAGTTTTTAGATGGCCCCAAATAGCACGCAGAGGGGCGGGACTTCCATGGACAAGAAAAGGCTCGAATACTACAAGAAAAAGTTGCAGACGCGCCGCGAGGAGCTGATGAAAACCATCGCGCGCACGCAAGAAGAGGGCCGCACAGCTGACGAGGATCCCACGGTGGACTTGGCCGACAAAGCGGCGAACTCTTATACCAAGGAGTTTCTCTTTGGCATGACCAATACCGACCGCACGATCCTCAATATGATTGACGCGGCGTTAAAACGTATCCAAGCGGACGAATACGGAGTCTGCGCGAACTGCCAGGAAGAGATGCAGCAGAAACGGCTGGACGCCGTACCCTGGGCGAAGCATTGCCTCCCATGCCAGGAGAAGATGGAGCAGGGCCTGCTGTAATAACCAACGGGTCAGGACAGGAACTTTCGCCGTCTACGGGCGGTCTTGGACTGTATTTTACTCTGAGACTAATTCTCTCTTTAATTAAAAAACAGAATAGAGTAGAGTTCTGCCGGCGTGGCGGAAGCATCTCCATCCCGGCGACCCTCGGCGGATGCGCCTGGACCTGCGCGCGGGTGGCTCGCGGAAGTCAGCGACGCGGTGGTGAGTTTCATTTTCCCCGCGGGATGCCGAATCTGCGATGCCCTCCTTACCTCCGCAAGCCGGGTTCCCATCTGCGAAGCGTGCCTTGGCTCTTTTGTGCCCGTCCCGGCACAAGCGTGTCAGATTTGTGGTCGCCCCTTGCCCGCGCTGCCACAGTGTCAGGAGTCGCCGCTGCTCTGTCCCGCTTGTGGTGACAAGACGTATGCCTTTGACCGGGCGCGAAGTCTTGCGGTGTATGAAGGCAATCTCGTGCGCGCAATTCTTCTCTTGAAATTTGAACGGATTGAGCCTCTGGGGGCATGGTTCGCAGAGAGGCTGGCGGAAGTTGTGCAAAGAGAGGGCGATGCGATGCAAGCCGATGTAGTGGTTCCAGTACCCCTGCATCGCCTACGGGAACGTGACCGTGGCTACAACCAGGCGGCCCTGGTCTCCATACCCTTGGCAAAACGGCTGCGCCGGCCGCACAAGGCCCTATTGCTGATGCGCACTCGAGCGCGTCCTGACAAGCGAATCTTGAGCCTGGAAGAAAGATGGGAATCCGTTCGTGGCGCTTTTGCCACATGTCCGGGCAGCCAAGTTGACAATCGGCGCATTTTACTGGTAGATGATGTATTGACTACTGGGGCGACGCTGGATGCTTGTGCGCGCGCGTTACGGGAGGCGGGAGCCAAGTCTGTCGTTGGACTGACAATAGCACGGGCAGTCAGAAATCCACTGCCAAGCTCCGTTGAGTGGTAGAATAACCCTAGGAAGGCGCGATGGGCGCAAACCGGCACATGTCGGTCGATTCCCGGGGGCGCTACACCCCCGAAGCGGCTGGGGCACCTGTGCCTGGTGCCGAGGGTCCCGTAGGCAGTAGAAGCCACAACCCGCTCTCACCCCGCCGTGCATCGCTGATGCAGGAGCCAGTCCTAGTCCTCAACGCGACTTATGAGCCGATCAACGTGACTGCCGTCCGGCGGGCCATGGTGCTGATGCTGAAGGGCGTAGCCCAGGCTGAAGAAATGCACAACGCGGAAGTGCATTCCGCATCGCATGCCCATCGAGTTCCGTCAGTGATTCGCCTCCTGGCCTATCGCCATATCCCTCAGCAGAGCCGGGCGCTTTCGCGGAAGAATATTCTGCTCCGCGACCGGAATACCTGCCAGTTCTGCGGCCGGGTTTTTTCCAGTTCGGAACTGACGCTGGACCACGTCGTGCCTCGCTCGCGCGGGGGACGTTCTTCGTGGGAAAACCTCGTGGCTTGCTGCTACCATTGCAATAATAGCAAAGGCGATCGGACACCGGAAGAAGCCGGACTGAAGCTGGCGCGGAGACCTCGTCCCTTCACCCTGCACACCTCGCGGCAGCTCATGCGTCTGATCGGCCACCGGGACGAGCGGTGGCGTAAGTATTTGTTTTACTGAGAGTTCCGCAGCTAAATCGATTTTTTATAAAATATTTTCGCGAGAAGGAAACCTTTTTCGCTGTGGTACATCTAACTTATCAAAACCACTTCGAGGACACACCCCGGGAGGCGGTTAGGGTAACCCCCTAACCGCTTCTCTCCTTTTCAGCGCAATTTTTGCACGACTAATGGTTTTATATTATCTATTGCTTGTGGGATTCCGGGAAGCTTTGCAGCGCCGCCTCTTCACTGGGAAATTCCGGGAACACCTGATACAGATGCGTAATTTTCAGAATCTCTTCCACTTTTGATGACAGGCCAACAACTTTCATTTGCCCGCCCTGTTTCACCACGGTGACGTATTCCCTGGCAAGTTCGCCGATTCCCGAGCTATCGAGATATTGTAGGCCGCCGAGATTTAGGACGATGTTTTTTTGCCCTTGTTTCAAAAGCCGCGAAATGGAATCGCGCAGCGCGCCGGACTCAAAAGAAGTCAGACGCCCCGAAAGATCCAGCACGGAAACTGCACCTGCGTGGCGGATGATGATGGAGAAATTTGTGTTCGTCACCATGTGCAACCCGTCTGGCTGGAGGTTCATTTTACATGGGGAAAATGAACGGCGCAAAAATTCCTAGTAATGAAATCGTGTTCGTGGAAAGACGAAGAAGCTCAAGCGAACGATTGGGCGGTGTTGCTATTGGCGCATCACCACGCGCAGGCTGCGGCGCCAGCTTTCCGCGAGGCCCACGCGAACAACGTCGAGTTCTGGAGAAAGACATTTCAAGAGATCGTCCGTCGCCGGATGAAATCGCAGCGCGGGCGCTACGAGATAAACGAGCGGCGGTGATTTCTGCAATTCAATTTTCGGAAAGTAGCCATAGCGCGTGATTTCTCCGTTTTGCAATTGCCGCCGCACGCGCAGCCAATAGTCCGCCGCCTGCAGCGGCAAATGGATGTGCTCGCCGGCCTTCAATTCGATGATCGCCAGGCGGCCCGAACTCGTCACCGTCAAAAGATCGAGAATGCCGTGCTCGCCCCCTGCATTGGCGAAAACTTGCGGGTAGACGAAGCGCGCATCCAGCATAACGTCAACGCGCGTCACGTCGTCGCGAACAATGGATTCCAGCCAGCGTTCGGCTTGTGCGCGGTAGAGCGGATGCCGAGTGTCGCTGGTCAGCGGGTGGCGATGAACTTTCAGATCCTGTAATAAGCGATTCAGGGCGGGCCGTGAAGCAGCGGTGAGTTCCTCGCGAGCATGTCGGGCTCCAAAAAAAATGCGCTCTTCGTGCCAGCGCGCGAACGGAAGTCCGCGAAAGTGCAGCCAGACCTCGCGAGCGTGTGGGACTGGATGCAGCGCAATGGCTTTGGGAGCCTTTGCTACGATGGATGCCACTTCGGGCTTCACCAGGTTGAGGAGCGTTTCCGCATCGCGATGCGGAACCAGCCAGCTATCCATATTACCGGCGATTCTCGGATCGATTCTTTCCACAGTCTCGCGTGACGGGTCGCGCTCGTACAGCTCCACGGGAAGCCGCGAATCGAGCGCCGCAATGCGGTGCGCAACGGTGCGGCTTGCGTTCTTGGGAAGAATCAAGCGGAGACCCGCTATCGTTTCCCGGCGCCCGGACTGCCTCACGCGCGTCAGCCAGAGCAATCCATAGGTGAGGCAATTGTCGGTCGCATCGATGGATTCGCCCTCAGGCACGGCGAGAAGGGCGACAACACTGGAGCCGCGGCGGAGCAGACCGCGCACATAATTGCCGGAGAGGGAATGTTCCAGATCGGGAGCGACCGTGAGCGATTCCACGGTTTCGTCGGGGAATTGTTCGGCGAGAAAGCGCTTGAGCTCATCGCGAAATTCTTCGCGCGAGACTTCCCGTGCATTTCGCCCAAAATCCACTCGCACAAATTCAAGGCGATCCGGCTTGCTCCGACCAAAATGCTCAACCGCCAGCGCAAGCCGTTCGCTTGAACGATCGGTAATCGCCAGGACACGCCGCGTGAGGTTGAATCGCTCCGACCAAAGATGGAGAAGAGGCTTCTCGACGGAGCCGCGCACTTCCCAGGACATCCCCAAAAAAGAGGCCACGCGCCCGCCGTTCTCGCGCACTTCTACTGGCCCGGAGGCGGCAAGCTCCTGCAGGCTGGCTTCGAGTTCGGCGGGGAAATCCACGCGCAAGATTATAATTGATATAAGTATTCTTGCATTACACTTTTTGCTGACGGATTGTGGAGTCTGTGGGATGAAAAAACAGAATCAACGGCCCACTATGATCCGTTGGACCAGCGGCTCGGGCAGTTTTGCGGCCCGCATGCGCTCCTGCACTGCGTTTACGTCATAAGGCACGCGCCAAAATTCGACGGTCCGATGATCGAGGTCGGCAATCGCAAAAGCGGCGCGCGCGTCACCGTCACGCGGCTGGCCGATGGACCCGGGGTTGAGGAGATAGCGGCGCGAGGGCTCAATCCGTAGCGCGGCAAAAGACTCGCCGGGGCGTGGGTGGATCTGCAGAACCTCGAGCTGTGAATCCTGATAGGAGAATCCTCCCTGATGGTGGGTGTGGCCGAAAAAAGTGATTGGGGCAGTGGAGTCCAGCAAGCCGTCGAGCGCCTGCGCGGGTGTAAAGACGTATTCGTCTTCATCCTGGAACGCTCCATGAACCAGCACGATGCCGTCGGTCGATAGCGGCCCTTGCGGCAGCGCAGCAAGCCAGGAGAGATGATCCGGTTTGATCTGCGCCCGCGTCCAGTCCACTGCGGCTTTTGCCACCGGATTGAAATCGTCCGTGGGCATCAACCCCGTGACCGCTTTGTCGTGATTTCCGCGAATGGTTTGTGTCCCCAGCTCTCGAAGACGCGCGGTCACTTCGTTTGGATCCGGGCCGTATCCAACCACGTCGCCAAGACACACGGAGAGATTCCACCGGCCGCGAGCAGCGTCCAGGACAGCCTCAAGCGCAGTGGCGTTCGCGTGCAGGTCGCTGAGAACGAGAATCCGCATTTATAAGTTCCAAAAAGTGTCCTTAAGTATAAATGAACCTCCGTGGCGTTGCACGATGGGATGTGCTGGTTGTGGTGCGTACGCCTGACGCAACCATGGGGAAAAGGTTTGCCGTGGAAATGAAATTTTTATGCAGGCTTTATAAGGAAAAATCTCAAGACCCCTTCCTTGGATGAGCCCCATCGCGGCGCCTTCGAAGGTTCGTATTACCTCACGAAAAAACATACAAGGTTGACGAAACATTCGCCGGGGACCATTCGTCTATACGAGTGCAGCACGCAATCGGGCTGTCCCAGGCAAGATTCAGAAAAAACCCCGCGGTGGCAGCCGCGGGGCCATGACACGCAGTCTTTCCGGCCGTTAGTCCAGGAAGAAGTGGTGCCTTCACGGGCGAGGTTACTCGCCCTTGAGTTGCGTGTCAACTCCATACCGCCCTTGGCAGCCTGCCGTGCGGCTGACTCGATCCTGACCGAAAGGAAGTTGACACGCATGAAATCCAATTCTTCTGTCCGCAGTATCGCCCTGCTGGCCGCGCTGGCGCTGGCAATCCCCGTTTTCGCAAAACCATTCGCAAAGACGATTAATATTGCGCAGTCCGCCAAGCTCGGCAAATCCGAGCTGAAAGCCGGCGAGTACCGCCTCGAGATTGAAGGGAATAAAGCTACCGTCCACAAGGGCAAGCAGGTGGTTGCGGAATCCGAGGGCCGTTGGGAAGACCGCAGCGCCAAGGCCGATTATGACTCTGTCCTCTTGAGTGAGGCAGGACAGGTGAAGGAAGTCCGCTTCGCCGGGCAAACCCGCGTTTTTGTCTTCAGCGAGTAAGCGCAGAAAGTCCATAATTTCTTTCCAAAGGACGTAAAGGAGGCTGCACAGTGTGTGCGGCCTCCTTGTTTGTCATTTTGGACGCGCAATTTCTGAAGTGGCAAGATCCACTTTCGGCGTGCACTGAATTGCTTCAACCTCTTGCCTTGGGTGTGCGCAAATACCCCAAATCGCTTACCCTACTCTTACCGCGAATTATCGAATCAGCATGCAATCCCCATAACTGTAGAAGCGGTAGCCCGTTTCGACAGCATGGTTGTACGACGCCAGAATGCGTTCGCGGCCCGCGAACGCGCACACTAGCGCGAGCAGCGTGGACCGCGGAAGATGAAAATTTGTCAGCAAGCCTTCCACGATGTGGAATTGAAATCCGGGCCTGATGAATAACCGCGCCTCGGCTTTGCCCGCAACCAAAAGCTCCTGAGAGTTGGATTCTGCCGCGCGGTGCGCGGCGTCTTCGAGCGCCCGAACTACGGTTGTGCCAATGGCCAGGACGCGTCGTCCCGCGGCCTTGGCAGCCTCCACGCGCTCTGCTGTTTCCGGAGGGATTTCATAAGATTCCGCGTGCATCATGTGGCCTTCCAGCGTTTCGCCGTGAATGGACTGAAACGTGCCGAGGCCCACGTCCAGCGTGAGCTCGCAGATGTCCACTCCACGCGCTCGAATCTGCTCCAGGATTTCAGGTGAGAAGTGAAGGCCAGCAGTCGGCGCGGCGATCGCTCCGGGGCGCTTGGCGAACACCGTCTGGTATCGTTCGCGGTCCGATTTTTCGTCACCTCGTTCGATGTACGGAGGAAGCGGCACGTGACCTAGTCGCTCGAAATGCTCGTCGATGCAGCGCTCATCTCGAGAAACAAATCGCATCGTGCGCAAGCCAAACTCACCACGGGAAAGGACTTCCGCCTGCAATTCTCCTTCCCCAAAAAGAACACGCTCTCCAGTTTGCATTTTGCGGCCCGGCCGAACCAAGGCTTCCCATGTGATGGCATCCAGTCGACGCGCCAAGAGAACTTCGATCCTTCCCGTAAGGTGTTCACTTCTTGTGGCGCGGCTGGGAGCCTGCGCGTGGACGCCGGCGCGTCGGCCGAAAAGCCTCGCGGGAATGACGCGCGCATTGTTCAAGACGAGCAACTCATGGCCTTCCAAGAGATTTGGTAACTCGGCAAAGAGTTTGTCCTCAAAGGCGCCCGAAGCGCGATTCAAAAGCAGGAGGCGGGACGCATCCCTGCGGTCGAGTGGACGTTGCGCGATTTGGTCCGCGGGAAGGTGATAATCGAGTTCTTCCAGTCGCATGAGCAGCGGTAGTCTAACAGGAGGAACCTTTAGCCCACGCATTAGAAAAACGAGCGGGAACCCCGAGAGCGCTCGAACGTAACCGGCCCACCCCGCGAAACTGTTCAGAGGCGACGTCACTTTGCGACACAAATTGCTCTCCACGCGGAGCCCAGTTTGCAAATGCTCCATTTCGAGCAAGTAGGAGAGGGAATCGGGGGCGGAAAGGAAGATTTGCCCTCAGCGCAACAGTTCAAGCAAGCTTATTCATCCCTACCAGCAACAAGAATTTCTGTATTTCTAGAAGTCATGAGCCTCTGACACAGAAGATGATACGCGTCCTGCTAACCGTATGCTGTTGATACCAAATAGATTAGTAAAGTTGCTGACGATCTTGACTTTACGCTTGACAACGATACGCTCATATTTTATTATTCTGTCGAAGTCACCATTTGGAGGTGCTTACAGTCATGAGAACCATAGCCCGTTGGGAGCCCTTTCGCGGGGTGTCCACTCTTCAAGATCAAATCAATCGTCTGTTCAATGACTCTTTTGAACGCAACACCGAAGAGTCTAGCCTCAGCGCCTGGGCCCCGGCCGTAGATATCTATGAGACGGAGCATGAGCTGGTTGTGAAGGCGGATCTTCCGGATGTCGAGCCTAAGGATCTTGACATCCGTGTGGAAAACAACATCCTCACCATTCGCGGGGAGCGCAAGTTCGAGAAGAAGGTGAACGAGGAGAACTACCTGCGCGTGGAGCGCTCGTACGGCTCGTTTGCCCGCAGCTTCACCTTGTCCAACTCCGTGAACGCTGAGGCCATCAAGGCTGATTATCAGAACGGCGTGCTCGCGCTCACTATTCCGAAGCGCGAGGAAGCCAAGCCCAAGCAGATCAAGGTCAACGTCGGCACCCAAGCGATGGCCGCTTCTGCTGCGAAGTAATCAGGCTGAAACACGTAAATCGGCTGCAAAGTTATGGTAGGAATGAGGGGCTGGCATTCTTGTCAGCCCCTTGGTATTAGAAACAGGACGTGAGGAACAAAATGTTGCGATTTGAAAAAATGACCGTCAAGGCTCAGGAAGCCGTGCAGAGCGCGCACGAAGTTGCCGCGAGCCATGAGAATCAGCAGATTGAGCCCGTCCATCTGCTTGCCGCGCTGGTCGCCCAAGCCGATGGCGTTGTGCCGCCGCTGCTCGCGCGTCTTGGAATTCGCACGGAGTCGCTGACACAAGAAATCGAGCGCGAGATTAGCCGCCTGCCGAAAGTGCAGGGTTTTGCACAACAACATATGGGCCGCGCGCTGAACGACGTCTTGGAACGTGCCTTCAAAGAAGCGGACAACTTCAAGGACGAGTACGTCTCGACGGAACATCTGTTTCTGGCCATCGCCGGCCAGGATCGCGATCCTGCGGGACAATTTCTGAAGCGCCAGGGCGCTTCGCATGAAGCGATCTTGCAGGCGTTGACCGGCGTGCGCGGAACGCAGCGCGTGACTTCACAAAATCCCGAGGCCACCTACGCCTCGCTGGAAAAGTACGCCCGAGACCTCACGGAATTGGCCCGCCGCCAGAAGCTTGATCCGGTCATCGGCCGCGATGAAGAAATTCGCCGCGTGATGCAAATCCTGGCGCGGCGCACGAAGAACAACCCGGTCTTGATCGGCGAACCCGGCGTCGGCAAGACCGCCATCGTGGAAGGCCTGGCACAGCGCATTGTTTCCGGCGACGTGCCGGACGTGCTAAAGACCAAGCGCATCGTGGCTCTGGATCTTGCCGCGCTGGTGGCTGGCGCGAAATTTCGCGGTGAATTTGAAGACCGGCTGAAGGCCGTCCTCAAGGAAATCACCGAAGCCGAAGGACAGATCATTCTGTTTATCGACGAACTGCACACGCTGGTTGGAGCCGGCGCAGCAGAAGGCGCGATGGACGCTTCCAACATGCTCAAACCGGCGCTGGCTCGCGGCGAACTGCGCGCCATCGGCGCGACCACGCTGAACGAATACAAAAAACACATCGAGAAGGATCCCGCCCTGGAGCGCCGCTTCCAGCCTGTGCTCGTTGAGGAACCTACGGTCGAGGATACCATCGCCATTCTGCGCGGCTTGAAAGAGCGTTATGAGGTACATCACGGGGTGCGCATCAAGGACGCCGCAATTATCGCTGCGGCTACGCTGTCGCACCGCTACATTTCGGACCGCTTTCTTCCTGACAAGGCTATCGACCTGATTGACGAGGCCGCCGCCAGCCTGCGCATGCAAATCGATTCCCTGCCCGTCGAAATCGATGAAATCGAACGGCGCATCATGCAGCTCGAAATTGAGCGTCAGGCGTTGCTCAAGGAAAAGGACGCGCACTCGAAGGAGCGCCGGGGCCAGATTGAAAAGGAACTCGCCAAGCTCAAAGAGGATTCCAGCGCGCGCAAGGCGCGGTGGCAAGCGGAAAAAGAAGCCATCGGGAAAATCCGCAAGCTGAAGGAACAGATCGAGCAATTAAAGGCAGAAGAGCAGAAGTACGAGCGCGCCGGCGAACTTGCCAAAGTGGCGGAGATCCGCTACGGCAAGAGCGCCGCCGCGGAACGCGCCCTGAAGGAAGCGGAAGAGCGCTTTGCTTCCATGCAAAAAGACGCGCCGATGTTGAAGGAAGAAGTGGATGAGGAAGACATCGCCAAACTCGTGAGCAAGTGGACGGGGATTCCAACCGGCCGGCTGCTGGAGGGCGAGGTAAAGAAGCTTGTTCACATGGAAGAGCGCCTGCGCCAGCGCGTGGTCGGTCAGGACGACGCTTTGGCGCGCATCGCCAATGCGGTGCGGCGCAGCCGGGCGGGTCTTTCCGACACCAAGCGGCCGATTGGCTCTTTCATTTTCCTGGGACCCACTGGCGTGGGGAAAACCGAACTGGCGCGCGCGCTGGCGGAATTTCTCTTCGACGACGAAAAACTCATGATTCGAATCGACATGAGCGAGTACATGGAAAAGCACAGCGTCTCGCGGCTCATCGGGGCTCCCCCGGGCTATGTGGGCTATGAAGAGGGCGGCCAACTGACGGAACAGGTCCGGCGCCACCCCTACTCTGTCATCTTATTTGACGAGATTGAAAAAGCGCATCCGGACGTATTCAACGTGTTGCTGCAAATTCTTGAGGACGGTCGTTTGACCGACGGTAAAGGACGCACCGTGGATTTCCGCAATACTGTCCTGGTGATGACCAGCAATGTGGGCTCCACGGCGATTTTCGAACTGTCCAGTAAGGACCCCGAATTGGCGCGGAAGGAGGCCATGGAGGCCTTGCGCGCGGCGTTCCGGCCGGAGTTTATCAATCGCATTGACGACATTGTGATCTTCAATCCGCTCGGAAAGGAGCAGTTGGAGAAGATCGTCAGCCTCTTGCTGAAGACCGTCGAAAATCTTCTTGCCGAACGGCAGATCAAATTAGAGTTGGCGCCCGCGGCTCAAGAACTTCTTCTGCGCGAGGGCTACGATCCGGCATACGGCGCCAGGCCATTGCGTAGGACCATTCAGCGATTGATCCAGGATCCACTCGCGCTGCAGATTCTGGAGGGTAAGGTGCTCCCTGGCGATCGCATTCGAGTCGATCGCGACGGGCAGAAAGACGTGATGCGATTCGAACGCGTAACGGCGAAACAACCAGCCGCCGCAGCGCGAATCTAAATCAGGAGTGGGGGCGATGCGCGAAGTTTGCTCCCTTTGCCGTAGGGCTGAAACTGCGGCGTTGTTTCGGCGTAGTAATAGGTCAGAGAACGCAGATGCGAATCATTCGAACGACATTTTTGCTCGGGGTGCTCACCCTGGTGCTGATGATGGTGGGACAGTATTTTGGCGGGCGCAATGGAATGACCATTGGCCTGGGAATCGCCATCGTCACCAATGCCTTCGCGTATTTTTTCTCCGACAAGATTGCGCTGGCCTCCAGCGGAGCACTGTCCGTCTCGCGCGAGCAATTGCCTAGGCTCTATGATGTGATGGAACGGCTGGCGGCCAAGAACAATATTCCAGTGCCAACGCTCTATGTAATTGCTGAAACCGCGCCAAACGCCTTTGCGACAGGACGCAATCCGCGGCATGCGTCGGTGGCTGTGACGCAGGGTCTGCTGGAATTAATGAACGACGAAGAACTTGAAGGTGTGATTGCTCATGAACTCTCTCATGTTCGCAATTATGACATCCTCATCAGCTCGATAGCGGCAACTCTCGCAGGCGCGATTACCTGGATTGCGCATTGGGGTCCGTGGCTGGGGATGGGTGATGGAGACGACGAGCGCGACCGTGGGGGCGGATGGATTTTCGCTCTACTGCTGATGATCCTGGCGCCGCTCGCCAGCAGTGCTCCTGCAGTTGGGCCTTTCACGGCAGCGGGAATATTCCGCCGACGAAACGGGCGCCCGCATGGTTGGAAATCCATACGGCTTGATCAGCGCGCTTCAGAAGCTGGGTGCCTATAACAATCGCATTCCTACGACTGCCATTCCACCCTCTACCGCTGCTCTGTGTATCGTCAGGCCTCTTTTTGGCAGAGGTTCCATCTCTTCGTTGTTCAGCACTCACCCGCCGCTTGAGGCTCGAATCGCTGCACTGCGGGCTATGACGATCATCCCCCACCGCTAAAGCGTCCATGCCGAAAGTAATGCATATTTGAACCTGCGCTCGTGTAATCTTTTCGGGAGTTTGTCCACCCCGTTGCGTGGCCCGTTCTTTCATGTCTTGTAAGTCTATGATTCACAAGAGGATAGTGCGCCCCGCTGCCGGCTAGGGATTTGGCGCATGAAATGCACGTTTATCGAACCGTCTTTTCGTGGTCTTGGGGAACCTGAGGGACTGGGGAAATGAGTTGTAAAGATACTATCCATTTGATTTGTTGGTATTTAGAAGGCCGGCTGTCCTCTTCCGTCGAGGAAGAGATCCGGCGGCATCTTGAATCCTGTGCGGACTGCCACCTCGTTCTGAATGCTGCCATAAACACCTTGGATCGGTATTTTGCTGCGGATGCAACGGTCAAGGCCGACCCCGCCTCTCAAGCTGCTTAACAGCTGCCTTCCGCAAGTAATTCGTCCTAAAAGGATTATACGGGTTGATCGTTGCTCGCAGTCACATTTGTCTTCTCTGAGGCCCACCATCGAATTGGGAGTCTGGTCTCCCGAATCACATCACCGCAAGAAATTACCTAGGAAAGAATACCGCGTAAACTTTACTAGTACTGGTACTTATAGAATCCCCTTTTGCGTACCTGCTTTTCCCTAATAATCCATTCAAAATACGTGGCTTATTCCAAAATGATGCGTAGGAGGCCCTTTGGCGCAACGGGTGCTCCTTCCCAACGCACGGGGCGAAAGCCCAAAGGAGAACGAAGTATATGAGCGAATTTCACGATCTTGCCCACACAAGCACCACCGGCACCCCCCGCTGGGTTGGACTGGCAGTGGCGGTGTTGGGCGGCATCTCGCTGCTCGGCCTCGGAATAGGGTGGAGCGCACTAAATCAAGCCAAGGGCGTCGAGCAGACGACGCAAGCCACCTTGAAGCAGGCCAATGATGCGTTGAGCCAGCGTTTGGCGAAATCAGACGACATCAACCAGCAAATGCAGAGCGACCTGAGGGTTGTGACGGACAAGCTAAAAGTCACCCAGTCCGAACTGATCGCCGCTCGCAAACAGAACAAGAATGCGACTGTGGCGGTGGATCAGAAGGTGACCAACCTGGCCACCTCCGTAAAAGCGGAACTGGCCACCAAGGCCAATGCGGATGACGTGAACAAATTGAACGGCGACGTCACCGGCGTGAAGACGGACCTCGACGCCACCAAGAACAGTATCCAGATGGCGCGCAGCGAGATGGGCACGCTCATCGCTCGCAACCACGATGAAATCGACCAGCTCCGCCGCATAGGACAGCGCGATTACTTCGAATTCACCGTGCAGCGCAAGGGTGGTGCGACGAAGGTTGGGACTGTCCAGATCCAATTGAAAGACACCAACATCAAGAAAAACCGCTACACCATCAACGTCCTGGCGGATGACAATAGCTTCGAAAAGAAGGATCGCTCGGTCAACGAACCGATCTTCTTCTATACCGGCGGAACGCGTTCGGCGCTCGAACTGGTGGTCAACAAGGTCACCAAGACGACGGCCTCGGGCTACTTGAGCGTTCCAAAGACCGGGGGAGCGACTTCGGCGAGCACGGCAACGTCCGGTCAATAAGCAATTTGGGGTCGAATTTCTTGAGAGAGCACAGAAGTCCAGGGAGGATTCCAGAGAATCCTCCCTTTTCTTTTCTAGCTCATCCGGGAATAACAAGCCGACGTATAAAGTATTAGGAAGTGGCTGGACACGAGCCCGCGGCTGTGCCAAGCTACTGGACGGCCCGGCGGATCCAAAACCATGGTAGATTTCTGGAGGGGGAAATCATGAAAGTTAGATTCTCAATGGCAATCGCAGCAGCGCTCTTCGCGGGAACTCTCGCGATGGCGGCCGATAGCTCCTTGACTGGCTGGATTTCCGACAGCCAGTGCGGAGTAAAGGGCGCAAACGACAAAGCTGGTACGGCGGAGTGCACTACCAAGTGCGTCAAGGAACACGGCGCCAAGTATGTGTTCGTGAATGACGCCGACAAGAAGATATACGTCGTTGACGCGCAGGACAAAGTGGCGGCGCATGCCGGCCATCACGTGACCGTAAAGGGCACTGTGGAAGGCGACACGCTCAAGCTAGCCAGCATTGACATGGCACCAGCGAAGAGCATGTAAGAGCATTGAACACACAGAATTAGATAGCGGGCGGGGCCAATGGCTCCGCCCGTTTTGTTTTGTCCGGTGAACCATTTCCGTTACGATGTTGTCCTGCCATGATCACAACAACCCTGATTCACGCCGGCCGGGCGCTTACTCCCACGATAGAAATCAACAATGCGGGCATCCTAATTCGTGAAGATGTCATTGAAGCGATTGGGCCTCGCGCCGGGATGGCTTTGCCCGCAGGCGCGCTGGAAATTCACGCTAAGGACAAGACGGCAATTCCCGGGTTCATAGACATTCACATCCACGGCGCAGGCGGCCACGATGTGATGGAGGGGAGCACCGCTGCGCTGCGTGCCATAACCGCGAAGGTCGCGGAATTCGGCACGACCTCCATTCTGGCCACCACGGTCACGGCCAGTCCGGAAAATACCTGCCGCGCCGCCGAAGGAATTGCGCATTACATCACCCGGCAGTACGAATCGCCAGAACTGCGCGCTGAAGTTCTCGGCATTCATTTCGAAGGGCCATTCATCAGCAAGGAGCGCCGGGGCGTGCATCCCGCGCAATGGATTCAATTGCCGTCCGCGGAGACACTAGGCCGCTTTCTCCAGGCGGCCGCAGGGAATGGGCGCTTGATAACGATTGCGCCTGAGGTATTGGGCGCCACGCCGTGCATGGAGGCGGCCCAAAAAGCTGGCTTGATCATTTCCATAGGCCACACCGACGCGAACTACGAGCAAGCGCGCTTCGCCATCGCCCACGGGGCGCGCAGCGCCACGCACACGTACAACGCGATGCGCCCCTTCTCTCACCGCGATCCTGGCGTGATCGGTGCGGTGCTCACCTCGCCAGAGATCAACGCCGAATTGATCGCCGACGGCATCCACGTCGAAGAAGGCGCCATGAAGTTGCTCCTTCAGGCTAAAGGCGCCGAGCGCGTCACGCTCGTCAGTGACGGCCTCTCTGCCACCGGCATGCCGGATGGGAAATACATGCTCGGCGACTTAGAGGTTATCGTAACCAATGGCGTGTGCCGCAATGCCGCTGGGGTTCTTGCCGGCAGCACCCTCACGCTGGACCGCGCGCTCCGGAACATCGTGAATCTTGGCATACCTCTGCCGGACGCCGCGCGCATGTTGACGCTAAATCCCGCTTCGTTGCTCGGTATTGAATTCAAGAAGGGCTCTTTGCGCGCGGGTGCCGATGCGGACCTCTTGCTGCTCGACGAAGGCTTAGACGTGACGAGTGTTTGGGCTCGCGGCGTCGCGCTGACTTAAGAACGAAAGATGTGCGCAAGCACTCAGGGGTTCAAGGGAATGTTGAGTTGCTCGGCAAGCTGCTCCGCGTTGAACGGGCTGCAGGCGAAATAACGGCCGCCGACTTCAAATGTGGGGACTACTTGCTTGCCCTCGTTGGCCCTGGTGACGACTTCTTCCGCCGACTCTTCCTCTTCGATGTTGATTTCCCGGTATTCGACACCGCGTTCCTTCAGGAAGGTCTTTGCACGGCGGCAATCTGGGCACCACGCGGTCGTGTACATCGTAATAGGTTCCATATTCTTGTCTGGCACCATTAGATGAGTGTAGACCCATTGGGGTCGCTGAGCGGCGTGTCGCCGCAACTGTGTGCCTTATTAGTGGGAATTCACGGGGACGCCGCGGTACTTACGGGCCACCTGGATGCGGATCAAGGCGCGTTGAAGCGCGACGCCAACCCTGTCCCAATCGATATTTGGATCTCCTGAAGCCAGGCGTTGCTCAGCGCGCGCTTTGGCGGCCTCCGCTCGTGCGAGATCAATCTCAGCAGCGAATTCGGCGGTTTCTGCCAGAACGGTCACGCGATCCGGCAAGACTTCAGCGAACCCGTGAATGATGGCCATAGGCCCCGATTCTTTTCCACCGGCGCGGTGATAGCTCAGCTCACCGATGCCCAGTTCGGTCATCAGCGGAGCATGCCCCGGAAGAATGCCAAGGTAGCCCTCTGCTCCTGGAAGTTGCACTTCCATGACACTCTGCCGGAGCAACTGTTTCTCCGGCGTGACTACAACGAGTTCGATGGCTGCCGCTGGCATTGTCGTTTCTAAGCGCTCTCCTTCATTTTTTGCGATTTCTCAAGCGCCTCTTCGATCGTGCCCACCATGTAAAACGCCTGTTCCGGAATGTCGTCGTATTTTCCTTCAACAATCTCTTTGAAACTGCGCACGGTGTCTTCAATCTTGACGTACTTGCCTTCCAGGCCCGTAAATTGCGCGGCGACGAACATCGGCTGCGAAAGGAATTTTTCGATCTTGCGCGCACGCGCTACGGTGCGCTTGTCGTCATCGGAAAGCTCTTCGATACCGAGAATAGCGATGATGTCCTGCAAGTCCTTGTAGCGCTGGAGAATAGATTTGACGCCGCGGGCGACGGCGTAGTGCTCCGCGCCGACGATGCGTGGATCGAGAATTCGCGAGTAACTGGCCAGCGGATCAACCGCGGGATAAATCCCGCGCTCCACAATCTGACGGCTCAGGTTCGTGGACGCGTCAAGATGCGTGAAAGTCGCGGCGGGCGCCGGGTCCGTATAATCATCCGCCGGCACGTAAATCGCTTGGACCGAGGTAATCGATCCAGACTTCGTCGAAGTGATGCGTTCTTGCAATTCACCGATTTCGGTATTGAGGTTCGGCTGATAGCCCACGGCCGACGGCATGCGCCCCAGAAGCGCGGAAACTTCCGAGCCCGCCTGCACGAAACGGAAAATGTTATCAATGAAGAGCAGCACGTCCAGATGTTCTTGGTCGCGGAAATACTCGGCGACGGTGAGGCCCGTCAGACCGACGCGCAGACGTGCCCCGGGCGGTTCCGTCATCTGCCCGTAGATGAGCGCCGCGCGCGATTTCTCCGAATTGCCAGGCACCACCACACCGGACTCTTGGAATTCAATCCACAGATCATTTCCTTCGCGCGTGCGCTCGCCGACTCCCGCGAACACCGACACGCCGCCGTGCTGCATGGCCACGTTGTGAATCAGCTCCTGAATCAGAACGGTTTTGCCGACACCCGCGCCACCGAACAACCCGATCTTTCCGCCTTTCAAAAACGGCTGAATCAGGTCCACCACCTTGATGCCCGTCTCGAACATTTCCAGCATCGTGGATTGCTGATCCAGCAGCGGAGCAGGCCGGTGAATTTGATACATCGTCGGGCTGGTTAGCGGTCCGAGTTGATCGACCGGCTTACCCAGCACATTCATCACGCGTCCCAGCGTGGTTCGTCCCACGGGAACGCTGATGCCCTCGCCAAGATCCTGCGCCTTCATGCCGCGCACGAGACCTTCGGTCGGCTCCATCGCCACCGCACGCACGCGGCCTTCCCCAAGGTGCTGCTGCACCTCCGCGGTAACGTCGAGCGGTTCCGGCAAGTTATAGCCTTCGCTCGTGATGCGAACGGCGTTGTAGATGGCGGGCAGATGGCCCGCTTCGAATTGCACGTCGAGCACCGGCCCGATCACTTGAACGATGCGCCCGACCGCTCCCTTTTGCACTGATGCCATGCTGTCTCCTAAGCGGTCGATGAAGCGCCGCTGACAATCTCAATAATCTCTTTCGTGATGGCCGCCTGGCGCACTTTGTTCATGTGCAGCGTGAGCGCCTCAATGACGTCTCCTGCGTTGTTCGTGGCAGATTCCATCGCCGTCATTCGCGCGGCGTGTTCCGCCGCCGAAGATTCCAGCATCGCGCGCAATATCTGCGTCTCGATGTAGCGCGGCAGCAGTTTATCCAGCAGCTGTTCTTCCGGCTGCTCGTAAATGTAGTCCACCTGCGAACTCGCCGCTTCGGCGCCGGATTCCTCATCGGCCCGTATCCCCTCGACGGGCAGAAGCTTTTCCAGCGCAAGATTTGCGGACATTACGGTCTTGAATTCGCTGAACGCAATGTAAACGGAATCGATCTCTCCCTTGGCGTAAAGATCGGTCACCAGATTCGCAATTTCACGCGCCGTCGCAAACTCAACCCGCGCCAGCACGTTGATGTATTCCGCGATGAGATTAAAGCCCGATTTCCTCAAGGCATCTCGGCCCTTTTTACCGACGGGAATGACTGAGAGCTTCTTACTCTTGTTCGCGCGGAAGAATTCATTGGCCTTGCGCAAAATATTGGTATTGAACGCGCCCGCCAGCCCGCGCTCACCGGTCAAAACCAGCGCCAGGATTCTTTCCTCCGGCCGGACCGCCAGCAGCGGATGCTGCGGCTCCGAGATGCGCGACATGGTCGAGCGCAGCACGCGTGCCAGTTCCTTCGCATAAGGCCGCGCCGCCAGCGCCGCCTCTTGCGCGCGCCGCAATCGTGCCGCGGCGACAAATTTCATCGCTCGTGTGATCTGCTGGGTGTTTTTCACCGAGCGGATTCGGCGCCGAAAATCAAGAAGTGTGGGCATGGTGAATCTTCAGGCGAACTCCCTAATTCGCTGCCACGGCAACAGCTGCCGTGAAGCGTTCCTTGAACGCATCGACGGCAGTCTTGATTTCCGCCTTGATGGCGTCATCTAGCGCCTTCTTCGCGGCGATATTCTTCAGCACCGAAGGATAGTTCGTCTCGACGAACTGCAGGAACTCGCGTTCGAATCGACGAACCTCCGGTACAGGCACAGCATCGAGCGAGCCCGTGGTGGCCACGTAAATAATCAGCACCTGTTTCTCGGCAGCCAGCGGCGCGTATTGATCCTGCTTCAGAACTTCCGTGAGGCGCTGCCCGCGCGCCAGTTGCCCCTGCGTAACTTTATCGAGCTGATCGGAACCAAACTGCGCGAACGCCGCAAGCTCGCGGAACTGCGCCATGTCGAGTCGCAGCGTGCCGGCCACCTGGCGCATCGCCTTGATCTGCGCGTTCCCGCCCACGCGGCTCACCGAAATGCCCACGTTGATCGCCGGCCGGACGCCCGCATTGAAAAGGTCGGCCTCCAGATAAATCTGCCCGTCGGTAATCGAGATCACGTTGGTCGGAATGTAGGCAGACACGTCACCGGCCTGCGTCTCAATCACCGGCAAAGCCGTCAGCGACCCGGCGCCGAGCTTATCGTTCAATTTCGCCGCGCGCTCCAGCAAACGCGAGTGCAAATAGAACACGTCTCCAGGGAAAGCCTCGCGTCCCGGCGGGCGGCGCAGCAACAATGAAATTTCGCGATACGCTTGCGCGTGTTTCGAAAGGTCGTCGTAGAACGCCACTGCATGTCGTTTGTCATCACGGAAAAACTCACCCATGGCGCAGGCAGCATACGGCGCAATGTACTGCAGCGAGGCCGGCTCCGCGGCCGACGACGCCACCACAATCGTGTAGTCCATCGCGCCCGCGTCCGTCAGCGTTTTCACCACCTGCGCGATCGTTGAGCGTTTCTGGCCGATCCCGCAATAAATGCAAATTAGGTCGCCACCCTTTTGATTGATAATGGTGTCAAGAATGACCGCGGTCTTGCCCGTCTGACGGTCGCCAATAATCAGCTCGCGCTGCCCGCGTCCGATCGGAATCATCGAGTCAATCGCTTTTATTCCAGTCTGCAACGGCTCGCGAACCGGCTGGCGGTCCAGCACGCCCGGAGCGATGCGCTCCAGCGGATTACGTTGCTTGGTCGCGATCGGCCCCTTGTCGTCCAGCGGTTGGCCCAGCGGATTCACTACCCGTCCAATCAGCGCGTCACCCACCGGCACGGACATAATCGTGTTCGTGCGCTTGACGACGTCGCCTTCTTTCAGCTCTGTGGTTTCGCCGAGCAGCACAACGCCAACTTGGTCCTCTTCGAGGTTTAGCGCAATGCCAAAGACGTCGTGCGGAAAGGCAAGCATTTCGCCGGCCATGACTTTTTCCAGTCCGTAAACACGCGCAATTCCGTCGCCCACGCTGATAATCGCGCCGACTTCGTCCACGGAAACGGTCTGCTCGTAGTTCTCAATCTGCTCGCGCAGAATCTTGCTGATTTCATCTGCCTTGATGTTTGCCATGCCTGCTCCGTTGCTTCCGCAAGAATCCGTTCAAAAATGCCGGCCCGAAAACCGGCGGCACAACCGTTTCCCCTACTCCGCCGCCAGGCGGGCGCGCATTTCGTTCAAACGTCCTCGCAACGACCCATCGTAAATCGTGTCCCCGATGCGCACTACTGCTCCGCCCAAGAGATTCGGGTCGAGCGAATACTTCGTTTCCACTCTTTTGCCAATCAGCCGCGCCAGCGTTTCCTTCATTTCCTTCTTCTGCGCCGCGCTCAATTCCACGGCGGAGGCAATCTTCGCTTCCGCAACTCCTTGCCGCCGCCGGATAACCTGCTGGAATGCTGCGGTGATGTCCGGCAGAAGATGCGTCCGCCGGTGGTCTGCAATCACAAATAGAAAATTGCGGATGATCTTGCTCGCGCCCAGCCGCGCCACAAGTTTTTCGATCACCGCGTGCTTCGTTTCCATCGCCACCGCAGGGCTCGCCAGAAACGTCCGCAACTCTGCCGATTGCGCGCACGCCGCTCCAAAATCATTCAGTTGTTTGACGGCCGGTTCAGCCGCACCCTGCGCCAGGGCGATGTCCGCCAGCGCGTTCGCGTACTGGAGGCTCGCGGATTTCAATTCGGCCTTCCTTCCAAACTCTTCACAAAATCGCTCATCAGCGATTCCTGGGCCTGCGGCGTAAGCTGCTTCGCAAGCAGCGATTCCGCGCCATCCACAGCCAGCCTGGCGGCGAGCGCCTTCAGCTCGAGCCGCGCTGCGCGTTCCGCCGCTTCGATTTCCGCCCTTGCGGCCGCGGCAATTTTCTGCGCGTCGGTCTGCGTCAGGACGCGGATGCGCTCGGCTTCTGCCGCCGATTCACGTTCCGCGAACGTGCGGAGTTCTGCGGCCTCCTTCTGCAAATTCGCCAGCTTTGTCTCTGCTTCGCGAAGTTGCGCGTCGGCTGCCGCTTTTGCCGCAGTAGCCTTCGTAATCGCCGAAGCGATGTTTTCCGCATTTTTCCGGAAAATTGGCGGGAGCAGTTTGCCAAATACCCAAACAACGAGCCCGGCGACGATCGCAAAATTGATCCACTTGAAAATTTCCGTAGCTGTTTCCGCGTCCGTGCTGCCGCCTTGTTCCGCCGCACGCGCGCTAAGTGTAAAGAAAAGCGCCGCAATCACGGCGCTTGCAATAACAAATGTGCGACGAGCTCGCCTCATCGAGCCTCTCTCGCGGGAGTGCTCGGACGCGGTGGAGTTTGCAGCAGGCGTCGGGCAATTTCCGCCGAAAGCTGTGCGACGGTAGCTTCCACATCGCGCCGTGCCGACGCCAATTCGCCCGCAACGCGCTCTTTCGCCACGTTGACTTCACCTGCCGCTTTTGCCCGCGCCTCTTTAAGCCGCGCCGCCCGCTCATCTAGGATCTTCTTCCGCGTCGCTTCCTGCTCGGCGTACAACTGCCCGCGCGCCTGCTTCAACGCCTCTTGATACTCTTTTAGCCGCTCGGCGGCCGCCGCTTGGGCCTCTGCAGCCGCCTTCTGCGCCCCGGCCGTGCGCGACTCGCGCTCGGCCATCACCTGGAGCAGCGGTTTGAAGAAGATCGCTCGTAAGATGAAGTAAAAAAGGAGGATAAGCAGGATTGTGGGCGCAGCCCCAAGGAACAGTTCGCCAAGTTGGTGACCGATAGATGCCATCGAATTGTTTCGCCTAAATTTTCGTCAAGTCCGGCCCGATTCTTCCTCGGGACCGACAGGTTGGCACCCGCGCGGCGCTTCCACCCCGTAGGAGCGCTCGGTGGGCTTCATGCCGCCGACTCGAAACTTATTTTATAGCATCCGCCGCTCCCCGCCGTCAACGCAGCCGCCAGCGAGTCTGCGGCCTTCGATTGACATGAAGCCGGTGCACTTCTAGGATAAATTCGTCAAGTTTCAGGTAATGCGCATTTTCACGCTCTGAACAGAAAGATAGTTTTTTCTGCCGGTCGAACAGAAAAGCCTTTGCCAGCGGCAAGGAACCTAACGAGTGCCACCAGAGAATCCGGAAATTGTCGCTGTCAACACACCGGGCCCTTCCGCCGTGTCTTCTTCGGCGAATCGTCATTTCTCTTGGTCGAGTGATGTCGCCATTCTGATCTATGTGGCCCTGGCTACCGTCATCGTGCATCTCATCACAGGCGGACGCTTCGGCTTTCACCGCGACGAGCTGGCCACCCTTGAAGATTCGCGCCATCTCGCTTGGGGCTTTGTTGCCTACCCGCCGCTGACGCCGTTGTTCGGCCGCCTCTCGCTGATCCTTTTCGGCACTTCGCTCACTGGCTTCCGCTTCTTCGCTGCCGTGGCGGAAGCGATCGCTGTAGTCCTCACCGGCTTGATGGCGCGCGAACTGGGCGGCGGGCGCGGCGCGCAGCTAGTTGCAGCCGCAGCGGCGATTCCTTTTTGTCTTGCCGGCGGGGCACTGATGCAATATGTGTCGTTCGACTATCTCTTCTGGGTGTTGACCGCCTATTTTGTCATGCGCCTTTTGAACACCGATGACCCGCGCTGGTGGGTTGCCATCGGCGCCGCCATCGGCTTGGGCCTGCTCACCAAGTACACTATGGGATTCTTCGCCATCGCGGTCGCAGTGGGAGCGGTGCTGACCGGCGCGCGCCGCCACTTGAAGTCCAAATGGCTCTGGTACGGCATGGCGATATCTCTGTTGATCTTCCTGCCGAACCTACTTTGGCAGACGCAACACCATTTCATCTCTCTCGACTTCCTGAAGCACATCCACGAGCGCGACGTGCGCATCGGCCGCACCAAGGATTTCCTCCCCGACCAGTTGAAGTTCACCCTCCTCGGCCTGGCGCTCTGGCTTGCCGGACTGTACTTCTACCTCGCCTCTCCCAAGGGCAGCCGCTTTCGCATGCTGGGCTGGATGTACCTCATTCCCCTCGCCCTGTTCATCCTTGCCAAGGGCCGCGGCTATTACCTCGCAGCGGCTTACCCCATGCTCTACGCTGGGGGTAGCGTGCTCGGCGAGCAATGGCTGGTCACAATGCGCCGAAGTTGGGCCATCGCGTTGCGCTCGCTCGCTTGGACGGCCCTGCTTGTCGACATCGTTTTCTTCGGCGCCATCCTGCTCCCCGTCGGCCAGGTGAATTCCCGCTGGTGGACCTTCGCCAATAAAATCCAGGGCGACTACCGCGAAGAATTCGGCTGGGAGGAGCTAACACAAACCGTGTCGCAAATTCGCGATTCTTTGCACGGCGAAAACCGCGCCCACCTCGGCATCCTCGCCGGAAACTACGGTGAAGCGGGTGCCATCAATCTTTATGGCCCGCGCTACGGCTTGCCCCGCGCGATAAGCGGCGTGAATTCATTTTGGGAGCGCGGCTACGGCGATCCCCCGCCTCAGACGCTCATCGTTATCGGCCTCTCTCGCCATTTCCTGGAAGCAAATTTCGCCTCCTGCCAACTGGCAGGTCACACTTGGAATCGGTTCGGCGTGAAAAATGAAGAGACCGAAGATCACCCTGACATTTTTGTCTGCCGCGCCCTCCGTCAGTCTTGGCCCGATTTCTGGAAAGATTTCCAATACTTTGGCTAAGGCGGTGTAGTTAACCCCGCTTTCCAGCGTAATACTGGTTTTTCGGAGAAACGGCTATCATCCTGAGCGAAGCGAGGGATCACAACCGCAATTTCTAATCCCGTGGACCGCAAGGGCCGCCGAGGAGGCAAGTATGCTGGCATCAGGAAAGTTGGTTGGCTTCGTTCCCACCAAAGATTACGAGCAGGCACGAGCCTTTTACGAAGGCAAGCTCGGATTTGAGTTTGTCGGTCTCGATCAATATGCCCTGGTCATGCGCGTCGGTGGGCACATGATTCGTATTGTCAAAATGCCGAACTTCACTCCGCTACAAGGCACCATCCTGGGCTGGGAAGTCGAAGATATCAAAGCTGTGGTCGCCTGGCTCATGAAAAGCGGAGTTACGCCCGAAAAGTATCCATTCGTTCAAAACCGTCAACTCGGAATCTGGACCACGCCCAACGGGGACAAGGTAGCGTGGTTCAAAGATCCGGACGGCAATGTCCTCTCCGTCAGTCAGCATCATTAGGCGGCATAAACCGCTGTCACTCGGAACCGCTGGAAAAGTTTGCGGGCAGTCGCCCCTTCCGCTATTGGTGCGCAATGCGGAGTGCCGGATATCCACGTATCCATCCTGCGGCAATCTCTTAGGCAGACTTCTGCAGTTTTCGGACGTCCGTCATCAACGCTAGCTTGTGGTCTCTGTCGTCCGCTACTGCTGTCTGCCGCATCCTAGGGTTTGGCCGGGGCGTAATTCGGGGCGTTGTGTGTAAACTTCCGCATGACAAATTCTTGGAGAAGATTGTTGGCCGCAGTCGAGCCGATCCCGATGAGCGTGTTTTCGAACGTCAATGCCGGATCGCGATCCGTCGCTGGATAGTAGAGATTCGAAATGCCGCCGGAGGCCAGGCCGCCGAGGATACTGGAGTAATTTGCCTGCCAGTGTCCATTGTCGCCTTTGCAGATGACCGAGGCGGCGATCGCATAGAAGAAACGGGATCGGCGTGTGCCCGTTCCCTTATAGAAATAACGTGGATCTTGTTTCAAGAGCGACGGCAGTATGGCGCCGCCGATGAACGTGCTGGTAACAGAGTCGGCGTACGCTGCGCCGTAGCGCTTTCCATAACCCTGCGCGCCCTGCCCATATCCTCTGAATGAATTGCCCGCCTGCTGAATTCCCGCGATAACCCCGGTCAGGCCAAAGTTGATCGGATCGATGGTAGCCTTCCACGCAAGCTCGAACTTTTGCTTCGGGTGGAGAGGAACGGCAGCGGGGTTGTACGTGACATAGAAATTGGGAATGACGCCGAGGACGCGCTGCTTCTCTTCATCCTTGATCTCGGCTTCCGCCACTTCCACCGGTGAGAGCGAAACCTTCACTTCGCTGACGGCGGTGGCAACCTCCAGTGCGACCGGCGGCACAATGCAGTCTTCTCCCGAGTGCAGGCTTCCGGACGATGTCTGGGTCGCGAAACCCGGCGAAGTAATCGTGAGATGGAAGGGCCCGGGGGCAATACCTACAAAGGAGAATTGTCCCCCGCTATCGGACATCGCGTCCGAACTTATGGATTGGTCTTCACGCGAGAGCTTCACCCGGGCTCCCGGGATGGCGGCTCCCGTTCGATCAACAACTGTTCCGCTAATGGTTCCTGTCAATTGCTCCTGTGCCGTTGCTCCTGTTCCCGTTGCGTTAGCCGGAGTCTGCTCCACTCCTCGGACGATAGGGGACTGCTGAGGCTGAGCTAGAGCCGGAAAGCCGCAAAGCAACAGGGCGCCTGGGCTTAACCAGAGCAGGCTCCCGAGGGCAGAGAGCACTTGCCAGGCGTTTTGGCGCAAAGACTTCTTCCCGGACCCTTTTCTCGCAGAGCTCACGATGGAACCTTACTTTACTTTATGTCTTTCGTCTTTCTTCCGGCAAGGGCTTGATTCCGCGAAGTTGCCTAAAGCTTTCCACTTTCAAGTCTTATTGGATGAGGTTGGCTAACTACTGGTTGGCTGAATTCCTGGAAAAGTACGTACGGGAATCCGGTTATCTGCCAATGGCTCGTATATCGGACTTGATTAGGCAGTGCGTCATGCAAATGATCGCTTTGCACCTACGTCGGCGGGGGAATGTCGTAAACGTAGCGGATGGAAGTTTCCGTGTTGTTGCGGCCCATCTTTAGATGCAACGTTTCGTAGAGTTGACGGCCGTCTTCGGAGAGTTCGAACGTGCGGCTCATCTTGCCGCCGCGTGGATCCTTTTCGTCGGTAACCAGGCGAGTGCCTTCCCATTTGGCCGCGATCTCCTGATAGCTTGCATCTTTTGATTTCTGCAATTTCCGTCCATCGGTCATCAGCGCGCGCTTCCGGTCCTGGTCATCGAGGAGATCTACTTCCGCACCTGTCATGGACAGCGTGATACGTTTCGGCGGCGTCAGGAGCTCGTGCATTTTCTGCCGCTCCTCATCGCTCTCGCCGCGCGGCCTGCCATAACCGCCGCGGCCCCCGCCGGGATAACCTCCGCCAGGCCAGCCGCCCCCCGAACGGCGTCCGCCAAGGCCGTTGGAGTCCCTGTCGTCTTGCCTTCCCCTGCGCTGGCCATCGCTTTCATCGCGATTGAGTTTCCAAACACCAAGAATGGTCTGGCGCGGAGGGGCTGGAGGCGGCGGAGGCGGCAAGGGTTTGGCTTCTGCCGAGGGAACTTGTTGTGGCTGCCCACCGGGTAGCGGCCCCGGCGGCGCTTGCGCATGAAGTGCACCTGCAACTAGCAGATAGAATCCAGCGATCATGGTCCAGACCGACACCCTGACCGAGTGGAAGCCTTTTATGGATGAGCCCAAACCAATCCTCTTGCAAGCCATTGAGTATTCCCCTCGCGGAGTGAAAAAGTTCCAACTACACTACTTTAACCAGGCGTTAAAATCACTGGCGCGCGGAAGAAGCGCGAGCGCGCCGAGTTCGCGGAAACGTCCAGCGCGTTCGCGATAGCGATATTCGCCGCGTGCGATGATGGCTATGAACGGCACGCCGGCGTCGCGCGCCGCGAGGGCGTCATCAATATTGTCGCCGAGATACAGGGCCGTGGCGGGATCGCGCCCTCCGAGAATCTTGTGAAGGCCCTCGGGATGCGGCTTTTTCTTGGCGTCGTCCATGGTAATGATGGTCCGAAAATATTTTGTTGCTGGCCACCGTTCGAACGTGAAGGAAAACTCCTGCCACGTGCGCCCGGTGAAAAGATTCAGTTCAAACCGTTGCGCCCATCGTTCGATCTGCTGCTGCTTTACCATAATTTCTTCGTTTCGAACGTTCCCAAGTACTCCGTCGGTGCCCCAGTAAAATCTTTCGAACGCCGTTCGCGCTTCTTCGTAAGAAATCGCTTTGCCCAGTGAGGTCGCCCAGGCCGACACCATACTCCAGTCATCATTGAACCCCGGCTTGCTCTTCCATTTGTAAAGCTCGGCGTACGTCACGCGCTTTCCCGTGAGGTAATGCACCGTGTCCAGCGCCGAACGCCAGTAGGTGCCTCTTACATCCACGAGCACGCCGTCCACGTCAAAGATCAGAATCTGGGGTTGCGTTCGACGCGTCTTTCTCGATCGCCCCGTCCGCATTCCGGACGGTGAAGATTTTCTCGGCACGGATCCTCGCTCGTCAGAAATTTGTTCACCCAATCTTGATTCGCTCAGAAGCCACAGTAAAAGTCTCGCCGCTGCTCCGCGTGCAGTCAAGCTAGCCGTGGTTGCTGGCGATTCGAACGGGTTGCTACACTGGAAGAGCGCGCACCATAAGGAGCGAAGAATGGCGAAATACGGCGGGGTGGACTTTATTGATTTCGATTCGCAACTAAACGACGAAGAAAAACTGGTTCGTCAGACTGCGCGCGAATTCGTCGAAAACGAAATCATCCCCATCATCGAAAAACACAGCCGCGAAGCCACTTTCCCGAAGCATCTTATTCCTCAACTCGGCGAACTTGGATTTTTTGGCGCCAACCTCCATGGATTCGGGTGCGCGGGAATGTCCAATGTCGCTTACGGGCTGATGACCCAGGAACTAGAGCGCGGCGATTCCGGGTTGCGCAGTTTTGTTTCGGTGCAAGGCGCGCTGGTGATGTATCCGATTTTTTCTTATGGCAGCGACGTGCAAAAAAATAAATGGCTGCCGCTCCTGCAGCAGGGAAAAGCGATCGGCTGCTTCGGTTTGACGGAGCCGCAATTCGGCTCGAATCCGGGGGGCATGCTCGCGCGCGCGGTGAAGAAGGGCAAGAAATATATTTTGAACGGCGAGAAAATGTGGATCACCAGCGGATCCATCGCGGACGTGGCGGTGGTATGGGCCAAGGCTGAGGACGACAGGGTCCGCGGATTCTTAGTGGAGAAGGGCACACCAGGATTCAAAGCCTGGGACGTGCACGGAAAATGGTCGCTGCGCGCGTCGGTGACGTCCGGACTGTCTTTTAGCGATTGCGAAATTCCGGAAGAGAATTTGCTGCCCGGTGTGACTGGGCTAAAAGGTCCGCTGAGCTGCCTGAACCAGGCGCGTTATGGCATCGGGTGGGGAGCGCTGGGCGCGGCGATGGCTTGTTACGACACTGCGCTGCAATACGCGAAGACGCGCAAACAGTTTGCCAACAAGCCCATCGCGTCACACCAGTTGGTGCAGGAAAAACTGGCGTGGATGATTACGGAAATCGTGAAAGGGCAATTGCTGGCGCTGCACGTGGGCAGGCTGAAGGACAAAGGCAAAGTGGACCCGTCACACATTTCCATGCTGAAAATGAACAACGTGGCGATCGCGCTCGATACTGCGCGCAAGGCGCGCGACATTCTTGGCGCCAACGGAATCGTCGACGATTATTGCATCATGCGCCACATGAACAACCTCGAAAGCGTCTACACCTACGAAGGGACCAACGACATTCACAAACTGGTGATCGGCGAGCGCATTACTGGCATCGCCGCTTTTGTGTAGCGATCGAAAGAGCCAGCCGGAGTCCTCCCGTTATCCGTAGTGCAACCAATCCCAAGCCTCAGCTTGTAAGCTGTAGGGGCACGATATATCGTGCCTTTACGGGAGCACTGCCGATGAATTCCTCCACGTGTTGGACGCCGAGACTTCCTGTTCTCCGAATCCTGTTCTTGATTCTGCTGGCCTTCGCTGGATTTCCGGCCGCGCATGCGCAGCAGAAAAATGTGGTGGCGCAGGAAAAGCCAAAAATTCGGGCGATAACCGCGTTTATCAATCTTGACCGCGCGCAGTTTCAGCAGCAGGTGGCGGATACGTTGAAGATGTTGCGGCGCGCGCAGACGGTGTTTGAATCGCGCGGTTATCAAGTGCAAACGATTCGAATCGCGACGCAGCCGTTCCCGGAATATACCAAGGGGATGACGACGGGGCAGGCGGTGGCGTTTTTCAAGCAATACGACGCGCTGGCAGTGCAGCAAAAATTTGCGGCATCGATCGGACCGGCGATGTTGAACGCCGGGGACAGCGATTCACAAGCGGATTTGCTCGCGGAAATCTTGAGCAGCACAAAAACGCTAAACGCCAGCCTGGTCGTGGCGGGCGACGAGGGCGTGCGCTGGAATGCGGTGGGAGCGGCGGCTCGCGTGATGAAAAAGCTCGAAGAAGCCACGGAGCATAGCCAGGGCAATTTTCGCTTTGCGGCGATCGCGATGGTGCCGCCGGTGACGCCGTTTTTTCCGGCGGCTTACCACACGGGATTCGGGCACCAGTTCGCGATCGCGCTGGAATCGGCAAACGTGGTCGCCGCAGCATTCAAGGATGCGCCCGATTTAGCGACCGCCAAGCAGCGGTTGACGGATTCCCTGGCGAACGCGGCGTTTGATATCGAAAGTCATGCGGGGCGCATCGACCGGGAGACCGGCTGGACGTACATGGGAATCGATCTCTCGCCGGCTCCTTCGCCAGGGAAGGACGCTTCGATTGGAGCGGCCATCGAAAATCTGACCACCCAGCCACTAGGCATGAGCGGGACGCTGACCGCAGCGGCAACAATTACGTCGGCTATCAGGGACGTCAAAGTAAAGCAAACCGGGTACATGGGGCTGATGCTGCCAATCCTGGAGGATACGCGGCTGGCGCAACGCTGGAGCGAGGGGCATATTTCGCTGGATGCGCTGCTGAGTTACTCCGCCGTGTGCGGCACGGGGCTGGACACGGTGCCGCTGCCGGGCGACGTCAGCGCGGAACAGCTTTCGCTGATCATTGGCGACATGGCCAGCCTGGCGTACAAGTGGCACAAGCCGCTCTCAGCGCGTCTCCTCCCGGTTACAGGGAAGGGCTGGGGCGAGGTGACGGAGTTCAACGACCCGTTCCTAGTGAATGCGACGCTGCAATCGCTGGATCAGAAGTGACGTGATGGATCACACCGGGCTTCTGGATGAGTGGTCCTAGATATACCGCAATGTCGGCCTGTTTTTCGACCGTGGGTGTTGACCACTTTTTGTCGCTGCACTAGCACGGACCGGTTATCGGGTGTCGGCGAAGGCGAAGTAGGCGCCGAGGGTGATCATGCCAAGGCCCGAAGCGACGCGTTGACGGCGGCGGAATCGAAGGCTGTTCTTCAGCTTGCGTTCCAGTGGAGAGGTCATGCCGACGACAATGAGATCGGCGGCGGTATTTAGGCTGACAGAGACGCCTCCGAGGATCACGAATTGAAGGAAGATGTGTCCGTGGGCCGGCGTGATGAACTGAGGGATGAAGGAAAGGAAGAACAGTGCCGTTTTCGGATTCAGAACTTCCGTGAGGATGCCCTGACGAAAAGAACGGTCGGATTGGCCGGATGATTCCGCCGGGATTTCGGCGTTACGAATGCGAATCATGCGAATGCCGAGCCAAACGAGATACGCGGCGCCAGCGTATTTGACGGTATGAAACGCCACGGCGGAAGCGGCAAGAACCGCGGAGAGGCCGAGAGCCGCGGCGAAGATGTGGCAGAGTCCGCCGACAAAGGTGCCGAAGGAAGAGAGGACGCCTTCGCGCTTTCCGCCAGCCAGGCTGCGCGCCAAGACATAGAAAATGCCCGGACCGGGCGTGATGGCTAGAAGCAAAGCGGCCACGAAGAAAATCAGCAAGTGGTGTGTGTCGAACATCCTCGAATTGTAGAGGCATGGCTGGTGCCTTGCAAGACGCTCCCAGAATGTGAAATTGTCGACTCTAAACTTGGCTTTGGCCTATGATAAGCGCCGCCCGATGGGGTGCGGGACGCCTGAGGAAATAAAGCAGGCTCCTGACGCGGCAAACCGGAGAGAGCACGCATGGAAGAACAACTGAGCCTGGATTTTCTGCGCGTGGTGGAGAACGCAGCGATCGCGGCGGCGCGAACGATGGGATTCGGCGACCGGCACCACGCCGATGAAGTGGCGGTCGAGGCCATGCGCAAGACCTTGGACTCGGTGGAGATTGACGGGACAGTGGTGATCGGCGAAGGCGAGCGCGACGAAGCGCCGATGCTCTATATCGGCGAGAAGGTCGGGTCCGAGCAGGGCACCGGTCCCAAGATCGACATCGCGCTCGATCCGCTGGAAGGCACCACCATCACCGCCAAGGCCGGGCCTAACGCGCTCGCCGTGCTGGCGATCGCCGAAGCCGGGTGCCTGCTGAACGCGCCCGACGTCTACATGGAGAAACTGGCGATCGGACCGGGATATGCCCCCGGGCTGGTCGGCCTCGATCGCTCGGCGACCGAGAATGTCACCGCGCTGGCCAAGGCCAAGGGCGTATCGCCGAACGAGATCATCGCCTGCGTCCTCGACCGGCCGCGCCACGCGGCGGTCATCGCTGAGCTGCGCTCGATCGGGTGCGGCATCATGCTGATCCCCGACGGCGACGTGGCGGGCGTGATCGCCACCACCAATCCCGACACGACGGTCGACATCTACATGGGCTCGGGCGGGGCGCCGGAAGGCGTGCTTGCCGCTGCGGCGCTGCGCTGCGTCGGCGGGCAGATTGAAGGCAAGCTCCTGTTCCGCAACGACGACGAGCGCGGCCGCGCGCGGCGCTGGGGGATCGAGGATCTCGACCGCATCTACCGCCTCGAGGACATGGCCAAAGGCGACTGCATCTTCGCCGCAACCGGCGTCACCGACGGGTCGCTGCTGAAGGGCGTCAAGCGGCGCAAGCAGTGCATCACCACCGAAAGCATCGTCATGCGCGCGTCGA
>DASSXG010000108.1:0-3608 GCA_035704085.1 Candidatus Acidiferrum sp.
GTCCCACAAACGCGCTTTCGAAACTTCGGAAAATTCCGAAAACTCGAAATTCAACGTTCTGTCAAGCGGCCTAGTTTCAATAACTTAACGTTGGCCCTGTGATTGCCATTACAGGTGTGTGTGAAGGAAGTCACAGGGATCAGAATTCTCAGGAGAGGATGGATGCTGAAGATCACGAGGGAAGTAAACGGAGAAGTGGTCGTCAAGCTGAGCGGTCGGATGGGGACAGAAAACCTAGGCGAGTTGAAAAAGCTGGTCAGCGAAGAAGCGGCCGGTCGCCGTATCATCTTGGATTTAAAGGACCTAAGGCTTGTGGATCAAGACGCCGTAAATTTTCTTAGGCGCTGCGAAGCGGACAGCATCACCCTCAAGAATTGCCCAGCGTACATCCGCAGGTGGATCACGGGAGAACGGCGATGAGCGCAGAAACCAGAATGGCAATTGAGCAATCGAGACCGATGCCACAGTGTTCCGGGAGCGGCGTGAATGTGCGTTACGAAACCAAGGTTTTCTCGCGTTGGGATCTAAAAGCATGGGCCGAAGTAGCTCACGCTTGCACCTATGAAATTTCCTGGATACCGGAACGGCAGTGCTGGCGGAGTTTCCTGTGCTCCATCAGCAAACTCGGCTGAAGGTTTAGTAGTTGTACAAGTTTTTCGAGTCGCGGCAGTGAAGGAGATGTTATGGCTACAGCAACCCAATCGGTCCAGAGCAAGAAATTGGACCCGCAAAAGCGGAGTTCCACGTCGCGTCATTTCGAGCAGGAATTGCGGCAGCGAGTAGTTGGGCAGGATGAGGCCGTGCAAGCGCTCGTCGATCTTTATCAGGTTTTCTGCGCGGGCCTGCATTCTCCCGGCCGACCGGTGGGAAACCTACTATTTCTAGGGCCGACCGGTTCAGGAAAAACCCGCACGGTCGAGGCCGCCGCCGAAATTTTGTTCGGAGACAGCCGGGCGGTGATCAAGGTGGATTGCGCCGAATTTCAGCACTCTCACGAAATCGCCAAGTTGATTGGTTCGCCGCCAGGGTATCTGGGACACCGCGAAACGCACCCACTCATCACCCAGGAAGCATTGGCCGCAAGCCATCGCGATGGCCTAAAGCTAAGCTTCTTGCTTTTTGACGAGATCGAAAAAGCCAGCGATGCGCTGTGGCAGCTGCTGCTCGGAATGCTGGATAAAGCGACGCTGACGCTGGGAGATAACCGGAAAGTAGATTTGTCGCAGACGGTGATCTTTCTGACCTCGAATTTGGGTGGGTCCCAAATCGCGGATTTGATGCAAGGAGGAATGGGATTCATCCAGCCAAAGGCCAAGGCGACGACGGGATTACAGGAGAAGGTGCAGAGGACAGCTGTAGAAGCCGCGAGACGGAAGTTCTCGCCGGAGTTCATGAATCGCTTGGACCGGGTGGTGGTGTTTCATCCGCTCAAGCGCACGGAGCTTGATGAAGTGCTTGAGATCGAAATCAGGCAAGTACAGAAGCGCGTGTTGGACTCCACCACACGGCCCTTCTTCTTTCGAATCACGAGCCAATGCCGGGAGTTCCTGCTGCAAGAAGGAACCGACCAGCGGTATGGAGCGCGCCACCTGAAGCGAACGATTGAGCGGTATGTGGTGTACCCAATTGCGAGGCTGCTGGCCACCGCGCAAGTCCACCAGGGTGATGTGCTGGTAATCGATCGCCATCCCCGCGAAGAAGGATTGCTTTTTCTGAAGGACACGGAAGCGCGCTCTTCCGGCCCAAGCCTTGAGCTTCTTTCGAACTCAGGACGGCTGAGGACGGCGGAAGTTCCGGCTTAGTTCCGGCAGCGTTCTTTGCCAGCAAAGGTTTTTTTGGAACAGGAGCAGAACGTGAGCCCAGCATCAAACTCGGTCATGGAAATTTCTCGGTACCCGGAAAGCGCTTCGACAAATACTCCCCTCTACCGTGCGGACCACCGAACCGCGCTGACCCCTGAACCCGCGGAAACCTCGTTCTTGGAGACGATCGTCGGGCGCCGCGGCAGCCTGCGTGCAGTTATAAGCCAGGTAGAGGCGGAGGCGCGCACAAATGCAACGGTATTGATTACAGGAGAGACCGGCACTGGCAAGGAAGTCATCGCGCGAGCGATTCACGAGCTTAGCCCCCGTCGAGACCGAAATCTGGTCAAAATTAATTGCGCCGCTATTCCCAGCGGCCTGCTCGAATCCGAACTCTTTGGCCACGAACGCGGCGCCTTCACCGGCGCCATCAACCAGAAAATCGGCCGCTTCGAGCTCGCTGACCGTGGCACGCTCTTTCTTGATGAAGTCGGCGATCTGCCCCTCGAGCTTCAGCCCAAGCTCTTGCGCGTTCTTCAGGAACAGGAATTCGAACGCCTCGGCGGCAACCGCCCGCAGCGCGTGGACGTTCGCGTCGTTGCTGCAACCAACCAGGACCTGAAGCAAATGGTTCGCGACTGCGAATTCCGCGAAGACTTGTACTACCGCCTGAATGTTTTTCCGATTTATCTTCCGCCGCTACGCGAAAGGAAAGCCGATATTCCCGAGCTCGTGGAACACTTCGTTCAACAGTTCGCAGACTCCATGGGCAAAACAATTGAAACCATCCCTGAGGAAACTATGCGCTCCCTGGTTCGCCACTACTGGTCCGGGAACATTCGAGAGCTGCAAAACCACCTTGCGCGCGGCGTCATTCTTTCGAATGACGGCGTCTTTGAACCTGGGCCACTCGAGAGATACGAGCGGCTGGAGCCAGAGATTCCCAATCCGACGCTAAAGGATACGGTGCGTGGAGAGATCCTCGCTGCCTGCCAGCGTGCTAATTGGAAGCTGGGAGGTCCGCGCGGAGCAGCCGCCAGACTCGGCTTGAAGCGCACCACGCTGCTTTACAAAATGAAGCGCCTTGGTATTGCGCGACCTGCGGACCACTGGCAGGACTGAGGTCACGCTTTCCGCCGCGCAGCGATGGATTTCGCAGACTTTCAAATGCCAGGGCAAAGACGAGTTGGGCGGTTGGCGCATCTTTCAGGTGAGTCGGGCTGAGGTTGCTGCAGAATTATCAAGTTTGCTGACAACATTGGGAGTTTGCATGCTCAAAATTCAGAGATCAGCCAATGGCAGAGTCGTCTTCACGCTCAGTGGCCGAATTCAAACAAAAGATGTCAAGGAGCTCCGACAACTGCTCGCCTTGGAGAAAGCGGGGCAGCACGTGGTGCTGGATTTGAGGGATGTGACACTCGTCAACGAAAGGATTTGAAGTGTGAGCATGCCTGGAACCTGTCGGCTGGAATGACCGAGGCCGCAAATGGGGCATGTCGGTGTTCGATACGTTTTATGAATGGAGCGGTTATGAGGGAAAACTTAGTTATCAGCGAAGCTACGAGCCAAGAGAAGATTTCCGAAGAAGCGATTTGTGAAGAGCTCTCACGCATTGTAGAGAGCCCAATGTTCATCCAATCGGTGACAGTGGCAAATCAAAACGGCCGTGGACGCCGATTCGAGCAGATCATCGGCGACAGCCCAGCTCTGACAACCGTTCTGCAACAAGTGGAACGTGTCGCACCGGCGGATTCCACGGTACTCATCCGGGGAGAAACCGGAACTGGCAAAGAACTCATTGCTCAC